>NVUB02000099.1 GCA_002401775.2 Ectothiorhodospiraceae bacterium | reverse complement strand
TCCTGGTCGATGATGTCTTCGCGCAACAGCACTTTTTGCATGATGGCGTAGACATCTTCGGAGTTTATAATTTTGATTTTTTGTTGGTCGGTGAGTTCGATGTTCATGGGCTTTTTGGTGTTTGTTTGGGGGTATTGGTTTGGAGTATATGCGCGGTGGTTTGTTGTCGGTCAGGTTGCAGTAGCGACTTGACAAGTTACCTGACACTCTGACTCTACGGGACACATTTTTTGTAGACATAGGTAGTCCGTTGCCCGTAGCGAGGCATCTTAAGGGCGCAACGTGAGCTACGGAGGTTAGCATATTTATGTGACGTGCCCTATTTCTGTGTCCCCCTGTGTCAGTCAGTAAGGTTCGGCGGTGGCTGTTGGTTTGGGCGGGTTTGAAACCCGCCCCTACGGGGTTTTTGTGGCTGTCTCTAAAATGGTCTTTCTGGATGCCGGTCGTCGCCGGTATAACGAGGGGATGGACTGTTTTTTTCGGCTTTTTCCCGCGTGGGCGCTATCGTGGACATGCTAACAGGACAATCATGCAAAGAAATAAAAACCCGCCCGACAATGCGGGGCAAAAACAAAGCTCACGCCAACCATATGATTCAACTGTAATTTATGGGGTTTGCTAAGGAATGGAAATTAAATAACTTATACAATTAGCATCTCTGCTTCAGCCCGTCTTCGCCCGTTCTTCAATCGCAAAAGCTCGAAATAAGAGCGACTATTCCTGCACTTTTGCTCAATCAGAACGAACAAATACGCACTAAATTAGAGCGCTACTTATGTAAGTTATTTAATTTCCATTCCTAAGATGGGTCTTGTTGGCAACAGTTGTTAACAGTGCTAACGCCATATTGCTTTCATGCTTATTCCTTTGGTCACTTCCTAACTGGTATTCTGCAATTGATTTAACGGGGGAAGGCTCCAGTCAATGGGGCTTTGCCCTTGTTGCGTCAGATAATCGTTCGCCCGGGAAAAATGTTGAGTGCCGAAAAAGCCACGGTGTGCTGACAGTGGTGATGGATGGGGAGAACTCATTACTAAGTGTTTTTGCCTGTCAATAAGCTGTCCCTTTTTCTGCGCATAGCTGCCCCATAGTAAAAACACCAACCCTTCACGCTGTTCATTTAACAATTGAATTGCCCGATCGGTAAACTGTTCCCAGCCGCGTCCTTGGTGAGATCCGGCCCGGCTTTGCTCAACGGTCAACATTGCATTGAGCAACAATACACCTTGCTTTGCCCAGGATTGGAGGCAACCATGATCCGGCATTGAAATGCCTAAATCCTGATGGATTTCTTTAAATATATTCAGTAAAGACGGAGGAAAAGGGACGTCCGGTAGAACGGAGAAACACAATCCGTGGGCTTGATTAGGACCGTGATAAGGGTCTTGCCCCAAGATAACCAGTTTAACTGAGTCAAAAGGCGTTGCATTAAATGCGTTAAAAATTAGCTCTCCGGGAGGGAAGATGATTTTTCCCTGCTGTTTTTCCGTCACCAGAAATTGCTTTAATGTCTGCATATACGGCTGTTCAAATTCGTCGCTTAATATAGAAAGCCACGAAGGATGTAATTTGATCTCTGTCTGTATATCACTCATGGTTCCCGCCCATTTACATGCCCATAAAATAACGGGCATCATACGGGTCTTTGTAGTAATGGGCGAGCGCCAGTCTTGTCCAATATGAAATGAGTCTGAAGCCGGGCCGGAACCTGTTCATGATGTGAGGATGAAAACCATCATGGTACTCGAAGACTTAACGACCATCGATCAACACGAATACGCTAATGGGCATGGGGCGTGGAGGATGCCTAAGGGGTTTCCTTTTTACGGTGAACTACGTACGGGTATTACTGAGGCAGCTGAGAAGTGTCAGGTGGTAGGTCAGGCCTTGCCAAAGATAACCTCAAGTTTGAATGTTAGCGAATGCCGTGAATGGAAGTTTTCCGCTTGGGGGTATAGGACTTTTGGATTAATTTCAAAGAACAGCCAGTCCTTGTGAATTTTTTGGCGCAATCGTATTGATACGATATAACCCGTCGTTTCCAGTTTGGGTTTGCTGACGGCAGTGAGTCCTGCCTGATAAATAATTGCCTTGTGTATATTGTTTGTGTGGATCAGGAAGAGGTTTTGGCTCATGTCGAATTGACGTGATTCATCGAGCCAGGTGGTCTTGCTGCTGGAGCGGAACAAGTATCTTGTGGCATAACGGCGTTCTACATCCAGCTTTGTGGTTGAACCGTAGCCGATGGAGTCACGCCAAAACAGGGTTTCGGCGGCCCGAAGTTGCCATTGGCCTGTGTAGAATAAACCGCGTAAGCGAAAGCGCGCAAAAGTATCAACCCCGGATTTAAAGCGTACGCCGATGTCCGTATTGGCGCGTACAAAATCCGAGGTATATTGGATGTAACGCAGGCCGAGTGATTGTTCCTGGTTTTCGACGGCCTCAACAATGGTGTCGTCACTGTTGGTGCCATCGCCGGGGTCGCTTTCTAATAGAATTTTTAGACGTTCTTGTGTGTTGGGCAAGGTTAATTTACCTTGCAGGTTGGCTTCGAATCGTGGTTGGAATCCTTCTTCATTAATTTCCAGGAGATCTAATTTAAGATAGCTGTTTTGGGACTCTTCGTAAATGCGCTCATCTCCAAAAAAGTTATCCAGCCAGTTGGCGAAATAGGTGACGCCTCCGGAAACCACATTACGGGTGCCGTCTAATGGTGCAATGAACGGGATATTGGGTTGTGTAGTTTCTAGATTAGAAGCATTGCTAGTATTAGCCGTCTGTTTTGTTTCATTTTCTTCAGCGTGAACGGAGGCTGAAAAAAGAATGATGAGGCAGACGAAGAGAAAATGACGATAAGCATTAGTAACTAATGGCCGCGAGGGAGGGGCGGAAAAAAAGGTCGGAGAAATGATGAAATGCCGTACCACGTCGAAATATCCTGATTGCATGGGGTTGTTACTACCGGTACACAAGAGAAGGATACCCTGTCTTTAAGAACGTAAGTCAGACGATGCTGTAAAACCCTCCGTGTAGGCTCGTCAGCCGCAGCCCTGCGGCTGACGCTTCTGACTGATGTTTCTAAATACAGGCTATCCTTCTCTACGGATTCATTGGTTAGTCTACCTTATCGTTGATTCAAAGAGTAAAGCATAAAAAAGCCCCGTCCGGGAATTGCCGGCGGGGCTTGTGTACTGCGTCAATACGGTGCCGAAGTGCGGACGGCGCGGTATTGTGAATGCGGGGTTAGCTACAGCCTTTAGGGCGCGGCAGACCTGCAATTTTATTGGCTGATTTGACGAGCCCGTAAGGAAACAAGGCATAAAGGTATTTGCTGTCGCTGCGATCTTTGCCATATTTTTTCTTCATAAGTTTTGAAAAGGTGCGGGGTTCACAAACCTTGCCATTTTCTTCGAAAAAGCTTCGAGCTTCGTTAATGATGTCCCAGTGTTCATCGGTCAATTCGACCTTCTCATTTTTGGCGATTTCATAGGCAAGGGGCTCGCTCCATTCACTGAGGTTTTCCAGCCATCCTGCTTCGCTGAGTTCGATGATTTTGCCGTCTATTTCTGCCTGCATGATTAACTCCAAACGTGAGGGTTGTTTATCCCACCATTTTAGATAACCTAGTATTTTCGTCAATTACCCCATTGGGGGTGTTTTGGCAGTAATAAGGGTTGGATTGTCGGCGATGTTAATGATTAAGCAAATAGTCCTTTGCCTGGTTAATGATGGCGGCGAGATAGGTAGAGCCACCCCGATCCGGGTGTAATTTGTGTATTAGGCGACGGTGGGCCTGGAATATCGCGGCTTCGTTGGCATCGGTGTCAATACCAAGGATCTCCCTAGCCTCTAAATCGGTCATACCTGAAGAATGCCCTTGTTGCTGGCTATTTTGTTGTTGGTTTCTTTGTTGATTTCCTTGCTGATAGTTTCCATCGTTATTGGTTTTTTCGCGCCAACCAGAATGATGACGGTCTAAATACGCGGAAAGTAGGGCGGCAGAGCGTGGATCCTGCGTGTGACAGGTCGTAAATAGCATGAGCAGGTCGTCCAGCGTCATTTTACTGAGAAACTGCCCTTCAAAGGCGCCTTCAAGGACTTCACCATCGAGATTACCGGTGCTGACATCCAGGCTGACTCGTAAAAAACGAGTCTCCATTGTCGAGCCATATGTTGAATCATAGCCTGAAGATTGAGCATTGGCTTGCCGGGATACCCCACCCAACAGGTTACTGACCATGGGCAGGTAGCGCAGTAGCATAAATCCGCGTTTCAGGAACGGCAATGCAGCAGCACCCGCAGCGAGCAGAATATTGAGGCGACCGGTAACCACAAGGAATACCAGGCCCAGCAAGGCAAGCGCAAGCCCAGCTCGTTTTGCGGAGGCAATGACGTGTTTGGGCGGCGTACGAATAAACCAGCGAACCAGCAGCCAGGCGAGCAGTGCAACGGCGATAAGAAGGGTGAGACGAGTCATATTAATATTTTAGGTTGTGGTTATTGGTCGTTGATTGAAGTTGTTTGCAGTTGTTTGCAGTTTCTATAAGTTGCTTGAGTTTACTGTTTTAGCCTACTGCTGGGTATAAGCCGGAATGACGAAAAAGTAATAATCTATATTGATGTAAATGGTTTTTCTTTGCATTCTCCGCGTCTTTGCGAGCTTTGCGTACTTTGCGTTAACTACACCGTATAACAAATACCCGCTGATGTGGGGCTGCCTGAAATATTTTGACCTTTGAAAAAGCAAATGGAAATGCGATTTAATGCTTAAGGCTTAGGTATGTGGTGTGGGTTTTACTAGGGCGGCAGCCTGTTTTGCGCGTTGCAGAGCGTCATTGGCGCTGTTTGTTATGCCGTCACCGCCATAGGCCAGCGCGACGCCCATGCGGCGACGTTCAAATGCCTCTGGTTTACCAAACAGGCGAAGCTCGGTTTGATGAACGCGCAAGGCTTCATCCACGCCGTCAAAAGCGATGCCCGTTTGTTCATGGCCACCGTAAATGACGGCGCTGGCACCTGGCTCGCGCAGACGGATGTCCACGGGCAGGCCAAGAATAGCGCGAGCGTGTAACTCAAATTCATTTTGAGCCTGAGTGACCATGGTCACCATGCCGGTGTCATGGGGGCGTGGGCTGACCTCACTGAACCACACCTGGTCGCCCTTGATGAATAATTCTACGCCAAACAGCCCGCGTCCATTTAATGCCATGCTGTGAGTGCTAGTAGTGTTGTTGTCAGGACTATTGGCATCAACGCGACACAGGTTGTCGGTGACTACCTTGGCAATTTGCCGTGAGCGAGCCAGGGCTTTTTCGCTCATGGCCTGGGGCTGCCAGCTTTCTACATAGTCGCCGTTGAGTTGTCGGTGGCCGATGGGATCGCAAAAATAGGTTTGTACTTTTCCCTGTGCATTCAGAGCGCGTACGGTAAGTTGAGTGATTTCGTAGTCGAACTGGATCATCTCTTCGACAATCACCCGGGTTTTTGCTACCCGGCCACCGCTAAGGGCGTAATCCCAGGCTGCGGTGACATCTTCGGGGCCATTGACGGTGGATTGGCCTTTGCCCGAAGACGACATGACAGGTTTAACAATGCAGGGGTAACCGACACCTCCATCTATGGCCATTTGTAATTCATTGCGGGATTCCGCAAAGGCGTAGCGTGACGTAGGAATTTCCAGTTCTTCTGCGGCAAGCCGGCGGATGCCTTCTCGGTTCATGGTGAGCTGGGTGGCGCGAGCAGTGGGAATGATTTGCGCAAGCCCGTCGGCCTCGATTTCTGCCAGCATGTCGGTGTCAATGGCTTCAATTTCCGGGACAATAAGGTGCGGGCGCAGCTCTTCTACCAGTGCGCGCAGCTCAACGCCGTTAGTCATATCAATGGTAAATGCGTGATGGGCAACTTGGTGTCCTGGGGCATTTTCATATCGATCAACGGCAATCACTTCTACGCCATAGCGCTGTAGCGCGATGATGACTTCTTTGCCTAATTCGCCACTGCCGAGCAGCATGACGCGTATCGCTGATTCTGAAAGAGGTGTGCCTATTTTCATGGTTGCCGTCTATTGGTTGTTAATGCGTAAGTTAATGCATAAGTTAATGAGTTTGTAATGACTGTAAAAAACGATTGATGATACTGGTTTGCGCTGTTGAGCAGTTATTGCTGTCGAGCAAGTGGCGTAATTCAGTCAATAAAGGTTTGCGTAGGCCCGGAATAAACATCAGGTCTGCCATAATGTTGTCAAAGGCGCCCTGGCCAGCATTGCAGCGAGCCAGAGATTGTAAAAAAGCGCGGCGCGTTTCGGTATCTTCAAGGCATTGCCAGGCACGGCCGGCAATAGTAGCCAGTACTTCAACGTTGTTTCCGGCTTCGTTTTCTAATGTGGAGTCGATGGCGACAAGTAATATAGATTGATCATCGCTGTGAGACAGTCCGCGAATCACGGCAGCAACAATATTAGCCGCCGCAACGCCATCACTTTCTGGTGCATTCTCTGGCGTACCGTTTTGCAAGGCATGTTCGAGGCGAATGCCTAGCGCCGTGCTGATGTCTGAATCAATGGCTTCGTTCTCAAGGCAGCTGCACAGTGCGGCAAAAGGCGTGATCGGAAGTTGTGGGATAGCCTTGGCGAGGGTTGATGCGTTGTTTTTTTCATCAAGTCGGGCGGCAACATCGGCAATGCCTTGCAAACCGACAAAATTCCATTGTTCGAAGCCGGTGTTGCCAGTGAAATAATCGGCGGCATGGGTGTAATACTGGCTGGGGGATTGATTAAGTTTTTTGGCGATAATCGCGTGGAAACTGGCCATGCGGTCGTCGCGGGGGGTGAAACCATGGGGGTTGTCTTCGGGAACGTCTTTTGGCACCTCTAGGGGAGGGTTATCCGTATTGGTTTCTGCACTTTCTTTATTCTCGCTATTCTCGAGAGCATGTTTAGCCAAGGTCTGTTCGGCCAGTCGTTCAATCATGCGTCGCAGAAAGTCATTACGCGCATCCTGAATCAACAGGCCTTGTTCATCCAATGGGAATTTTAAAAACCATATTTGGTGGCTTTCTGTTTTGGTGTCTACGTCATTGTAATAAAACAATACCCCCAGGAAAGCAGAGCGTAGGAAAGGCTGAGGGTAAGGTTTTTGTTGGTTTTCAATAGCTAGCATTTCATCGGCAGGAATTTCAACGACTCGACGCCCCATGTCATAGAAATGGGCCGTGGCTCCCGTTTGTTGAAGGAATTCACACAACGTTTGTGGGAGGCTTGTCTTAACAGTCGTTTTATCAGTCGTTTTATCAGTCATGGCCGGGATTTTAACAAACGTACGAGCGCTGTGCATGGATTCCTGACGTGAAATGAGGGGCTGTGCTGACAAAAAACACGACAAATTGTCGTTTTTCTATACAGCTGAGCCGCGCTGTGTCGATAGTGACTAAAGAGTTGCGTCACGTTTACCCTAATTCAGTAACAAAACCTCCACGTGTGCATCCCGTTTTTAATAACCCGTAAAGTAAGGATTAGCTATGTCGAGTCAAGAGAGCGATGCCGCGGAGGTGTCGGTCAATGAGAGTGCCACGCCATTGGTTCAGGAGGAAAAGAATCCTCAAATCCCCTGGATAAGTTCTTTGCGGACCCAGATTGGCCTGGCGTTGGCGATATTGGCCGTTGCCTTTGCAGGTACCGTTGCCTTTACCCTGTATGCAGTGGAACTCCGTAAACATGACTACGAAATTCTTAATTTGGCAGGGCAGCTTCGCATTATTAGTCAATCGATGGGGGGGCAATCTCTGCATTACCTGGAAGCGGCGAGGGGAGCGTCGACCGGAAAAGTGGGGCCATCGCCCTTTGCCCGAAATCTCAATCAGCAGATACAGACTTTCGACAAAATTATCACTGCATTTGAAAACAGAAGCTTGCCTTTGGAACTCACCGGTCGTGATGAAGTGCTTGAGTGTAAATGGGATGCAGAGTCTATTGCTCAGCTGAAAATAACCGCTGAATTTTGGCATCAATATAGAGAAGAGTTACTGGAGGTATGGGGAGCTGCCAATACCGAAGTGGGCAAGACTTTACAGCTCACTGCCCGCTATGTGCAAGATAATGATGCCGATTTACAAAAGGCGGCTGGAGACCTCACGCGCTCTTTCCAAAACATGATGGAAGCCAAGCTGCGCCAAATTAAGACGGTCAATCAGGTGGCTTTAATGTTGGGCGCCGTCTTATTGGCCTTTGTTTTGGTGCTGTTGCATCGCAAAGTGCTCGGTCCTCTGACCTTGACCCTGGCAGGTTTTTCCCGCGTTTCCCAAGGGGATTTGGGGTACCAGGTGCCGGTAACCACCAACAATGAAATAGGCCAGATGACTCGGGGCTTTAATCGGTTGTCGCGCCGTTTGGATGCCCAGTTTCGACTGACTGACCGGATTAATCACGGCACCAATTTAAGCGATACGTTGTGTTTTATCTTTGAGGAGTTTCGAGGGTTTTTACCCTTGGACTGGGTGGGAATTCTGGCGAGTTCGCCAGGTAAGCGCGGTGCCGCATTGGAGCGCATGCATACCTCATTGTCACTAAAAATACGTGAGAGTGATGTTTTTGATGATCCTCAAAACCAGCTAATTGACTTAATGCGAGATGCTAACCCGCTTTCTATACCCAGCCTGCCAGAGTACGTAGAGCAAAACCCTCAGGCTTCGTTTGCGCAGCAATTGCGGGATGATGGCTTTGGGGCTGCCGTGTACTTACCACTGTCACATACACCAGACGGCGGAATGATGCTGGTCTTTGCCGCGCGCGAGCCTGGCGCCTACACCGAAGAACACCTGGAGTGGCTGACCAATATTGCCGGACAGGTAAAACACAGTGTTGATCGTACTGTAGTGATGGATGATTTGGTTATTTCAGCAGTATCAGGATTGGCTAAACTGGCGGAAAGTCGAGACCCCGAAACCGGTGACCACCTGGTGCGTATGAGTCTCTATTCCGCCATTATTGCCGAAGAGCTGGCCCGCGAGAGTGAATACCGCGAGCAGTTAAGTACCGATGTTATTCGCAATATATTTCGATTTGCACCCATGCACGATATCGGCAAGGTCGGTGTTAAGGACGAAATCCTGTTAAAACCGGGACGGCTTACGCCGGAAGAGCGGACTGAAATGGAAGAGCATCCTACGATTGGTGGTCAGGTATTGCGGCGTTGCGAATCACAAATGAATGCCCATGGTCATAGCGTATTTCAGGTCGGTATCGAAATTGCTGAATGCCATCATGAAAAATTTAATGGCAAGGGATACCCCAAGCAGATTGCCGGGCAGGATATCCCGCTGTCAGCCCGCATCGTTGCCGTAGCAGACGTGTTTGACGCCCTCACCAGCAAACGCCCCTACAAAGAAGCATGGCCCATTGAAAAAGCAATGGCGGTACTGCGCGAAGATGCCGGCAGCCACTTTGACCCCGTGATCATCACCGCTGCAGAACAATCCCTACCGAAAATGCTCGAAGTATACGAGCGTCTTAAGCATGTATGAAAACGGCAGAGAAAAGATACAAGGTGAAAAGAAAAGTGCAGACCCTTTCCCCTTGTATCTTTCCCCTTTTCTCTGCCTCTATCCTCTTTGCTTCGCTTCGCTGACCCGGAGGGTGCGGTCGCAAAATTCGGTGCCGTCTAGTGCGTTGAGTGCTTTTCGGGCGGCGCTGGTTTCCATTTCCACAAAACCATATCCCCGTGGGCGGCGTGTTGCGCGGTCGGTCATAATGCGGACTGAATTGACCTGGCCGTATTCGGTAAATAAATCGTGCAGGGCTTCTCGTTGTGCGCTGTAGGCGAGGTTACCGACGTACAGGCTGATGGTATCTTCTGACCCGGAGGTCGTGTCGCTATCGGCATTGGCGGGGCTTTGATTGTCGGACGTGGTACGGGTGGATGTGTTGCTTGTGCTGGCTTGGCTTTTTGACGGCGTAGCACAAACACCAATGAGATGACCGATTAACAAGCCAACGGCGAGGACCATGGCGGGTTTGCTGTCGAAGCCTTGAGCGCCCATGATCCATAAAGCGATGCTGGCGAAAATGGCGGCGATAATGAGACTAATTAGGTACTGCAATGGAGAAGGAATTTTAAATGTCATGTGTAAATTACCAAGCGTCGGGTGACTAATCGCTACACGGCGAAAACAGGCGCCGTGTAGCACAGCGCTGCTTTATACCAGATGTATGCACATTATTCGACCAGTAACGCCAATTACCCACTTCTGAGGCATGTTCAAAGTACACTGTTTTATGCAACGTTAGGCTTAACTCTGGCTTAGCCCTAACGTTAGTTCTGACTTTAGAGACCAGCGATTGTGGGCCTTTTAAACGTGGCCGTTGTGTGTGCGTTATTTGCAGGACGACGCGCGCCGGGCTTAGTGCTTCACCGCACCCTCGTAGAGAATTTCGCGTAATAGGTGGATGGTATCAATATTATAATCCATGAAGACCAATGCCGCTCCGCGTGAGGTTGTACGCACTACACGTACGGGCATGTGGTGATGGGACATGCCTTCTTGCGTCTGCAAGGTAAATGAGGCTGATAGCATATCGTCGACGGTAAACTGCGTGAGAGGTGTGTTTATAAACATGCCGCCCATACTGATATTGCCGGTGTGGGCCGAAATAAAACCATCGTTGACAGCATTGACTTCATTTTTGTCGGCATTGTCCATTTCATTGCGATACAACGAAATTTCCAGATCCAGGGATTGCCGGATGTTCCATCGTTGGTCGATTTGGCTGACATTTTTTATTGCGGGACGTTTATCATTAATATTCATATGGTTGTTAAGGCTCCGTTCTACGCACATAAAACTTTTGAGTATCGAATTTGAGGTGTTGCTCTCCAGTGCGATGGCCGTCAGACGGCACGCGTGGCGCAACCCATAGCCACCCCCTGTTATGGCAGGCCGCTTAGGTGTGCTTAATATAAAGAGCTGTGGCAGGGGGGTAAATTGGGATAAATCGGGTTGCTGCTAAGGGAAAATCCGGGGTGAGGGTGAAGGTGACTGTGTCTTGAATTTTCCGTTAAAAGCCAGGGTAAACGTAAAGGTGGCGCCACCATCAGAGTTGGTTTTGTGAGTGAGCTGGCCTCCATGGTCTTCGACAATAGTACGGCTTATGGCAAGGCCCAGACCCATGCCGTTTTCCTTGGTACTAAAAAAGGGTGTTGATATTTTAACGCTGTCGTCGTCATGTATGCCGGGGCCCGTATCACGAATGGCGACGAATAAATGGGTTTCAGAATGTGCCCCCAGGGTGATGAGTAAGCGCCGTGAATCCGCGGCGACATCGCTCATGGCTTCTGCCGCATTTCGTAACAGGTTAAGGATAACCTGTTCGATTTGAATGGTATCGGCCTCTATGGGCGGGAGCATGGGCTGGGCGCTGATATCAAGCTCAATTTGATTGCTAATGATTTCATTACGCACCATGCTAACGGCCAATTGGACAATCTTGGCAAGTTCAGCGGTTTCGCGGTGTGGTTTGCCCTTGGTGACAAAGTTTCTTAAATGCTTGACGATATTGGCCGCGCGTTGAGATTGCGTATTGATCTGTCCAAGAATGTCAGGGAGCTGAGCTTGCTTGCTGGCACTTCCTTTCATGAGTCGCAGGCAACTCTGTGCATAGGAGGTAATGGCTGCCAGTGGCTGGTTTATTTCGTGAGCCAGGCCCGAGGCCATTTCGCCGACGGTATTAAGTCTTGCCACATGAGCGAGTTGTTCCTGATGGTGGCGGGTTTTATCTTCGGCCAGTTTTCGCTCGTTAATTTCCTTTTGCAGTTGCAGGTTAGCCAGGCGCAAATTGGTATGGCACTGCGATTGCGGGTCGGTACCATTGGTAAGATGGTACACATTAATGCGAATCAGCGGAGGCTCGGTCAGGTAGTTTGCAGGAACCAGTGAACTTTCAAGCCGGGTTTCAATGTGTTCCGAGTCGGTATTGATAATGCGCAGAGCACAGCGTTCCGAGGCTGGAGAGCATGAGGTATGTTCGCGCAATTGTGTGAGGTGGCGAATAAACGTGGCATGGTCTTCGGGCGCAATCATTCTGCCCACATGCTGGCCAATCAAATCACTGCGTTTAATACCCAGCAATTGTGCAAAAGTGAGGTTGGCTTCAATGATGCGGTCATCGACATCAAGGGTGAGCAATCCTACGGGAGAATCGTCGTAAAGCTCCTCAAAACGTTGCCGTAATCCACTGGACAGGCGCAACGTTTGTTGCAGGATTTCGTTTTCGTCCCGTAGCGTTTTGAGTTCAGCGCGCAAGCTAAATAGGCTGGTAATGGGGCGAATCGTGAGTTCAGGCCCATCATTTTGGAATATCCTGCGCGACAACGAATCGTTGGCTAAAAAATCTGGCTTTTTGATGGTCATCATCTCCCTATGGGCTGGCAGCGGTTTATTCTTCCTAATTATGCTGAAAATCCCCTCTAACTTATTGATAAGGCTGGGTATTCAGCGTGATAATCAGGCCGGCAATTATGGTTGCCAACGCTTACTGCCAACGAAAGTAACGGGATCCAAGTGCCAGAAAAAACAAACTCATCAAACTCAGGGTGATGAGTTCAGGGCCAATGTCCCACAGCGACGCACCGTCAATCATGACAGAACGAGCGGCATTAATAACGTGAGTGAGAGGAAACGTCAATGCCAGTTTTTGTACGGCAGGGTGCAATCCTTCCAGTGAAAACCAAACTCCGGACAAAAACATCATCGGCCAACTGACGAAATTGAGGATTCCACCCGCCAATTCTTCACTGGCGATACGGGCGGCAACGGCGAGGCCCAGGCTAATCATGCTGATAGAACCCAGCACGGCAACCAGCAGCAGGGTTGCATAGGAGCCGTGCATGGTAAAGCCTATAAACAGGTCAGCGCCCACGTAAACCGCAATAGTGATGGCCATAATCAGCCACAAACGGGAAATGACCTGGGCGCTTAAAAACTCAAATGCTGTCAGTGGCGTAGCATGCAGACGCTTGAGAACACCATTTTTACGATAGCGCACAATGACATAACCCACACCAAACAGGGCGCTGAACATAATGTTCATCCCTAATACGCCGGGAATCAGCCAATCCACATAGCGGATTTCTCGGCCGCTCACTGTTTCGCGCTGGTAAATTGAGGTGGGCGCGGACTGGGAGCCATTTAATACTCGTTCAAGAATATAACCATTACCTGATTCACGATTGATCCAGTAATGGTTGTTGTTTAGCTCAAACAACATATCGAGCTGATGGCGTTCAACCTTGGTCAGGGCGACACGGCGGGCCTCTGGGGTATCGGTAACGGGAATAAACTGAATATACCGAGTACTGAAAAAACCGGGTTCGCTTGTCGTGGCTTGGCGTAGTTCGTCAGTGCCAATAACACCCACCTTGAACTGGTTGGGCGCGTCGCCGTTAAAAGCAAAGCCAAACCCCGCGACAATAAGCACCGGGAACAGAATATTCCAGGCTAGCGCGGCATGGTCGCGAATAAATTCTCGGTTTCGGGCCACAAATACCGCATAAAACCGTTGCCAGCTCATGTTCGTAGCCCCTTGCCTGTTAGCGCGAGAAACAAGTCTTCCAATGTGCGCTGGCGAATTTGCAGGCGTTTGAGTGATATCCCCTGTTCCCTGAGTTGTGAAACGGTGGTGTCCACATCATTGCTGATGATTTCTACATTTTCATGTTCGTGCTCGTGATGGAGCGTGACCTTGAACGGTAAACCCTCAGTGCCCTGGGGGAAATCCGAGAGGGGGAGTTGCAGAACGACATCTTCAAAATAGTCGGCTAACAATGCTTTTGGTGAACCGCGAGCAATGATTTTACCGTGATCCATAATCGCAATCTGGTCACACAGCACGTAGGCCTCTTCCATGTAGTGGGTGGTGAGTAATATGGTTTTACCTTGTTGTTTGATGCGCTGCACTAATGACCAGAAGTTGCGCCGGGCTTGCGGGTCCAGACCGGTGGTGGGCTCATCCAGAAATATCATATCGGGGTCGTTGACCAGCGCCATGGCGAGCAGTAATCGTTGGCGTTGACCGCCTGAGAGTTTGTTGGCATCTCGATCTATATAATCTTCCAGTGAACAGTCAGCGATTAACTGCTCCATAGGCACGGTGCGAGGATAAAGTTCGCTGAATAATTGCAGAGACTCACGCACCGTAATGAAATCCTGCAAAGCGGTTGATTGGAACATAATACCGGCATGTTGCCGAAATGATGCATCGAGTGGCTGGCCTCGATAAAGAATTTCGCCTGCGTTGGGCGTGAGAATGCCTTCTAACATTTCCACGGTAGTGGTTTTACCCGCGCCATTAGGGCCGAGTAAGCCAAAACAACTGCCAGGGGAAATAGACATTGATATTCCGTCGACCGCAGTCACCCCTTTGTAATGCTTGTACAGTTGATTGACGGTGATAAGGTCTTTCATGGTTTACCTATCATGGTTTGCCTTCGGAAACAGGGCGCGGGCGGGTAAAACTACTCTTAAGTAGGGCAGTTTTAACGCGTTGTTCTCCTGTGTGCATGGGTGAGATTATCGTGCCTGCCCACTGCGGGTAAAATATAAAATATAAAATATAAAATATAAACCATGAACAGGGGAGTTTTAAGGATGAAGACGTTAGCACGGAACCTGGTTTTAGTATCCAGTTTACTTTTTGCGGCGAGTGCCATGAGTATGGGCGGTGGTATGGGTGGCGGTATGGGGATGGGAATGGGCGGCGGCATGGGCGCCGGAGGTGCGTGTGCCGGCATGGGTGGTGGCGGATGTGCTGCGCCGACCACGCCTCCAGCAACACCACCGGCTACGCCTCCCGTAACACCGCCAACCACTCCTCCACCAGGAATATAAATGGCGGTTTAAGCGCGTTGGAAAACGTTGTAATAAACGGGATAAAAAAGGACGCCATTGGCGTCCTTTTTTTGTGGCTTATGCACATAAATTGCGCATTAAATTGCGGCTATTTTGCCTACCAGACACGGAAGCGCGACAGGGGGCCGCGACAGTTAAGTGCAAAATATTTTCATTAAGCAATACGCAAAAGGTACACGTATTTCCGGTAAAAAAATGGCCCTTCTGACCCTGCTTGGTCTTTATGCCCGTATAGTGTGAGTTTTGTCTGAAACCATGAGATTTGAATTCCGCGTCAAAAAGGCAGATATTAGGCCGCAGTTGTCTACGTTACGTCGTTGCTGGTGACTGTGAAGGGGGCGATTGCCGTAACAGGGAATGAGTCTCAAGTTTCATAAGAAGACATCATGAAATGTTAAACCACAGTCATTAATACGTAATAGAAAGCATTGAAAGATAGCGTTGATGGAATATTTTGAAAGACTATTTTATAAGACAAATTAAGGAGAGATAGCATGAGACTGACTAAAAAATTAATTCCGGCGGTGCTCGCCACTGCTTTTATTCCCGCATTTTTTGCGGCTCCGGTTTTGGCCGCAAAAGACGCAGGCCACGGGCACGACTACCGTACCTTTCATACCAATGGCACCATAGATTATGGCGAAATTGGTGATTCCTATAGTTCTGACTTGGTCATGTATCTGGCTGGGAATCAGTTCATGGTCATGGAAGAATTAATCAAGGACTTCCAGTCCAAAAATAAGGACATCAAAACCGTTTACGTTGAGACCATTCCACCGGGTCAAATTCTCAAAAAACAAATCCTCAAACAAGGCCAAATCAATGGTAAAGACACCAATCAAACACCTGACCTGTTTGCCAGTGTAAAGGTTGCCCACCTCAAAAAGCTGAAGAAAAAAGGCAAAATGACGGAAGGCATGATCTACGTGCATAACAAGTTGGAGTTGATGGTGGCAAAGGGCAACCCCAAGAAAATCATGGGACCTAAGGACTTGGGCCGTGACGACCTGGTGCAATCCCATCCAAACCCTAAAACGGAAGGTATCTTCAAGTTTTATGGCTCTGAAATGCTCAAAGACATGGGCATTCATACCAAGGTTACCGGTGATAAAATGTGTAAGAGCTGCTGGGCTGTCGCCGGTAAAACATGGTTCACCTCGCGTCATCACCGTGAAACACCGCAGCGTATTGAAGACGGTCAGGCCGATGTCGGTATTGTCTGGACCACAGAAGTTGCACATGCCCTGGCCACTGGCCGCAAGGTTGAAGGTGTATCCATTCCAGCCCCCCTCAACAAAGAATCCAAAGTGGGTTATGCCATTGGTAAGTTGACCAAGGCCAAAAACCCCAAGAATGCGGACCGCTTTTTGGCCTATTTGGCCACGGCTGCGGCTCAGAATATTTATGCCAGCTACGGTTTTCTGAAGGCTTCTGCCGAAGAACTGAAGGTTAAAAAGCTCTAAAACAACCCGAAAAGGCTGTAAAAACAAGGCCGACCAGAGCAATCTCTGGTCGGCTTTTTTAATGTCGGGTTTATTTGGCAATAGGGCGCAAGCAGATTGGCAAGCAGAGCGGTGATTTATACTGTATAATTTGCGCCCTTTCAATCCTGTAGGCAGCATTCCCGTGATTCATAAACTCAGAAACATCGCCATCATCGCTCACGTTGACCATGGCAAGACCACCCTCGTCGATAAACTCCTTCAACAGTCCGGTACCGTAACTGGCCGTGCCGATACCGAAGAGCGGATGATGGACTCCAACGATATCGAGAAAGAGCGCGGTATCACCATCCTGGCGAAGAACACCGCCATTGACTGGAACGAGTACCACATCAACATCGTCGACACCCCTGGACATGCCGACTTTGGCGGCGAGGTGGAGCGCGTGATGTCCATGGTCGATTCCGTTTTGTTGCTGGTGGACGCTGCCGAAGGCCCCATGCCACAGACCCGCTTCGTGACGGAGAAGGCGCTGGCGCAAGGGCTTAACCCCATTGTCGTGGTGAACAAGATTGACCGCGATGGCGCTCGCCCCGATTGGGCAGTGGATCAGACGTTTGATTTGTTTGATCGCCTCGGTGCCACCGACGAGCAAATGGATTTCCCCATTGTGTATTGTTCCGCCATCAACGGTTATGCCAGTCTGGAATCCGATGTGACCAGCGGTGATATGACGCCACTGTTCGAGACTATCGTTAAACACGTTAAAGCGCCCGATGTCGATGTGGACGGTCCCTTCCAAATGCAGATCTCTGCATTGGACTACAACAGCTACACCGGCGTCATCGGCATTGGTCGCGTGACCCGTGGCAAGATTAAGCCTAATTCCCCGGTCATCGTGGTGGACGTTGATGGCAAAGAACGCCGTGGCCGTATGTTGCAAATTTTCGGTTTCCTCGGTCTGGAGCGCATTGAGCAGACGGAAGTACAGGCGGGCGATATCATTGCCTTTACGGGCCTCGATCCATTGCATATTTCTGACACGATCTGTCATCCCGATACCGTAGAAGCGATGGTGCCACTGTCCGTAGACGAACCGACGGTGAGCATGACCTTCGGGGTGAATAATTCACCCTTCGCCGGGCAAGACGGTAAGTATCTGACCTCTCGCCAGATCCGTGAACGTCTGTATCGTGAGCTGATTCACAACGTGGCATTGCGCGTGGAAGAAACGGCTGACCCGGACAAATTCAAAGTCTCCGGTCGTGGTGAGCTGCATTTGTCCATTCTTATCGAAAACATGCGTCGTGAAGGTTACGAGCTGGGTGTGTCCCGTCCCGAAGTCATCATCCATACGTTGGAAGACGGCACCAAAGAAGAGCCTTATGAGCAGGTTACCATCGACGTGGAAACCGACCATCAGGGTTCTGTGATGGAAAAAATCGGCGAACGTGGTGGTGATTTGAAAGACATGATTCCCGATGGCCAGGGTCGTGTGCGTTTGGATTACATTATGCCAGCACGTGGCCTTATCGGCTTCCGTACCGAATTCCTGACGTCCACACAGGGCACAGGGTTGATTTACAGCGTGTTTGATCATTATGCGCCGGTAAAGGTGGGTAACTATGGTCAGCGCGCCAATGGCGTGTTGATTTCCAACGGCAAGGGCAAGGCGCTGGGTTACAGTCTTTGGAATTTGCAGGAACGCGGCAAAATGTTCATCGGAGCCAATACCGAAGTCTACGAAGGCAGCATTATCGGTATCCATGCCCGTGATAACGACTTGGTGGTTAACTGCCTTAAAGGCAAGCAGCTCACTAACGTGCGTGCCTCCGGTACTGACGAAAACATCCAGCTCACGCCGTTTATTGACTTGAGCCTGGAGCAAGCGCTGGAGTTCATTGATGATGATGAACTAGTGGAAGTGACGCCAACCGATATTCGCCTGCGCAAAAAAGTGCTGGGTGAAAGTGATCGTAAAAAGGCCGGTCGCGCTGCTAAATAACAATGAAGGTGATTGTTGAGGCGGCCCAACGGAATGTGACTGTTTAAGGCAGCACTTTAGGTCGTACTTTTGGTAATGCATTGGGTAGTACCAGTGGGGGCGAATCGCTCCCACTGGATGCCGCTTGTCGGAATCGTGCAACACGTTCTTCCGTGAGTGGGTGGCTGGCAAAGTACCGGAGAATACCTTTCTTTTTCGCTTTCTTTTCTTCTTCGACTTTCGTTTTTCTTTTCGCTTCGTTCGGTTTTTCGTCTGTATTGGCAGTAACCTTTTTTAAGCAGTCTTGTTTATTGACCTTGCTTTCTTCTATACACCTCAAAAAAATCGCTGAACCGCTCATTTGTAGTTTTTGCATCAAAGTGGAAAAATACGCCGGATTAATATCGTGCTGTAACATATGGTCCAGTGCAAACGTGTCGGCCTCGGTTTCCATGTCGCGTGAATACCCTGATTCCACAAGCAACGCCGGCAGTCCTGTGATAATAGAACTGCCGGCAGAAATGTCACCCGAAATTACGGCAACAAATACGGCAAGACTTAAATCCTGAATGATCCGTCGCAGGCTGTGTCGGTACTGTACATGGCCGATTTCATGCAGCATGACAGAAATGATTTCATTGTTGTCATCGGCGAGTTCAATAAGGCCATCTGTGAAAATAAGGGTGCCGTCGGGCAAAGCCAAAGCATTGGCACCAATAATATCGCTTTTTCGAAAAACGATACGTATGTTGTTCAGCTTGAGCGTGGATAACAAGACAGACAATTCATTTTGCAATTCCTGTTGTCGGCTTTCACTGAGTTCGCTGGCCTGCATAATGTGATCATCGAGTGAGTCGAGGGCGCCGTCTCCGAGCATGCGAGCCTGCTTATCACTGACCATAAGGGCGATTTCGTTACTGAAGAAAGGAATGCCATATTGAATAAACCCCCAGCCAAATAAAACGACGATGAGCAGGGTTGTCATTACCCAGCTTTTCGAGCTTTCCATCTTGTAAACCAGGTTGAGAACCAGGTTGTGTGTGCGGTCGCCTGACTTCAGTGCAATAAGGCGATCAATGCTATCGTTGTCCACGGTTTCAAAATGCGCACCGTTGGGGAATTCCACATATCGTCGAGTGTTGCCAAGACGTGGTGAAATCGTTAATGCTGAAAACGCGATAGGGCCTTTGTTGATGCCTTCCAGGGCAATGCGACCATCATCGTTGAGCATTATGCTCATTTCGGTACGGCGAGAGGTTTTCCCGTCAGACCAATGGCCGTGAATAGTTTGCTTAGTCAAAGGAGAACCGGAATCCAACCTGTTTAGAGCCCCAGATCCATATCAAAAACTTCCCCCATTTCCTCGCCAAAAGCGGATTGCCCTTCGGGTTGTGCGCCAATAAAATCATTCAAATCACCGACCACAACAAGAGAGGTCATTTTTGCCCAAGGCATTAACAAACCCAGGCTGATGGCAATGGCTAGTGTATTTGTGACATACAAAAATAGCATGGTTTTTACTTTCAGATCAGACTTGACGCGGTGATTGTCGATACAGAGATTGCCATAAATAAAATTAGTTTTTTTGGTATGAATGTATGCAAACATCCAGAGGTACACAGGGATTATAATAATAAACCCAATGAGTTGAATGAAAATAGGGTTAATTGCTGAGGCGTCCAAATTATCTGAAGAGAAGAGTGCGCCAAACCCACTAAATATAATAACGGCAATAATACCAATTAACATTATTCCAAATAATGTGCTGAGGTAAATGCCGTACAACCTGCCAGCAGTGCCCGTAAAACTGAATTCGAATTTCCCAAAGTGAGCATGAGCTGTTTTGAATTTTATAATCATGTATTGCCATAAAGGAAACAGGGCGCCAATAAGCAAAGGGAGAAGGCCAAGCAAATAGAAGTATGAGGGCATTTCTGCCGGACTATCGGTGGCCTGAGGAGCAGCTTGAAAATTATCGCCCATGTAAGCAAGGAGTAAAAAATACGGTACAAATAACAGTAAAGGCAATGCAAATACTTTATAGGCACGCTTGTAATCCCTGCGGAAATTGAATTTTATATTCCGATAGGAGGTGTTGCGGAGTTGGAAAGACATGGACATCACCACCATTGCCGGAGCAAGGGCTGCAATAATGATAATGGTGATACCGGTTGCTATGGGACTGATGAGACCTGAAAAATAATATACCGCAAGAAACACCAACGCAATGGTACGTCCTTTAAGAATTTGCAGGGGTTCAGCCAGGTAGCGAAAACTGGTGCCATCCAAATGGGTGTTTCCATAAAAGTATTGATGGTTTCTGACTTTAGCCCAGGCGGAATAGATACCGAGGGTGAGGATGGTCAGCGATACATTGACGATCCATATGGAAAAATATTCGCGGGCATTGCCGGTAAATTCAAACGCTTTAACTTGAAGCGGTAGCTATGAATTTAACGTCCAGCAGCAAATTTTTTTAAATTTTAACCGCGTAGCGTAAATCTCGGGGGCTTGCCCCCGAGCTGGATAGTGTGACTGGGGCGTGCCCCAGTCGATACTATCCAGTTCTTGAGGTATATCTGTGGTCTGCATACACGTACAGAGT
>NVUB02000098.1 GCA_002401775.2 Ectothiorhodospiraceae bacterium | reverse complement strand
GGTGCACCCTACAAGATTATTCCTCCAGCAATGGCACAGCCATATTGAGATGACATTCGCAGCACCACCACCAACAGTAGGCGCTCTTAGGCGACAGTAGGCGCTTCTCTTAAGGAGCCTACTGTTGGTAAGCGAATACGCACTAAATCAGAGCGCTACTTATAAAAGTTATTTGATTTCCATTCCTTAGCTTGTGTTGGCTTAAGTTTCCAACAACAAACGCAACATACGTCGCAGAGGTTCCGCTGCACCCCACAGTAATTGGTCGCCGACGGTAAACGCGGATAGATAATCCTTACCCATCGTCAGTTTTCGTAACCGTCCTACCGGCACAGTCAACGTTCCGGTCACTGCGGCCGGAGTGAGTTCCTGCACTGAAATTTCTCTCTCATTGGGGATCACTTTCACCCAATCATTGGCCTGCGCTAACATGTCGTGAATTTCATCCAGTGGCACCTCTTTTTTCAGTTTGATGGTCAGTGCCTGACTATGGCAACGCATGGCTCCGATGCGGACACAAATACCGTCAATAGGAATGACATTGTCCGGCCGGCCAAGAATCTTGTTAGTCTCTACCTGCGCTTTCCATTCTTCACGTGTTTGACCGCTATCCAGCGGAGAATCCAACCACGGAATTAAACTGCCCGCCAAGGGCACACCCCAGTTATCTTTAGGATAATCATTCGAACGCAGGAAATTTGCCAGGTTTTTATCGACATCCAGAATGGCCGCAGCGGGATCTTCATTAAGATGTTTAACGGAATCGTTAATCGCACCCATCTGGCGAATCAGTTCGCGCATACTTTGCGCACCTGCACCCGATGCCGCCTGATAAGTCATGGGTGAAATCCATTCCACCACGTCATTGTCGAACAACCCATTGATGGCCATCAACATCAAACTCACCGTGCAGTTACCGCCAACAAAGGTTTTAGTGCCGTTGACCAAACCATTTTTGATGACGTCCAGATTTACCGGGTCAAGCACAATGATGGCATCGTCTACCATGCGCAGTGTAGAAGCCGCATCAATCCAATACCCCGCCCAACCCGATTTACGTAACTGCGGATAGACTTCCTCGGTGTAACTACCGCCCTGACAGGTAATAATCACATCCATCGCCTTCAGCTCATCGATAGCACGAGCATCCTTCAACGGCGGCACGTCCTTACCCACATCAGGGCCAGGCTGCCCCACTTGCGAAGTAGTAAAAAATACCGGCTCTATCTGATCAAAATCATTCTCATCACGCATACGTTGCATGAGCACCGAGCCCACCATACCGCGCCAACCTATTAATCCAACTTTCTTCATCTTTCGCTTACCTGTTTAATTAACATTGTGAAATTAACGCAGAGTTCGCAGAGACGCAGAGGCACAGAGAAAACTATTCAAAAAACTCTGCGTCTCCGCGTCCTCAGCGTTTATTACACATGACGTTATAAAGCCGACACGACCGCATCACCCATTTCACTAGTGCTCACTTTCTGCATACCTTCGCTGTCAATATCTGCCGTGCGAAGACCTTGGTCCAGCACATTTTCTACGGCTTTTTCGATACGATCTGCCATTGCGATTTCATTCAGTGAATAACGCAGCATCATCGCGACTGACAATATTGTTGCCAGCGGGTTGGCGACGTTTTTCCCGGCGATATCCGGTGCCGAGCCATGAATGGGTTCGTACATGCCTTTGCCATTGGCATCCAGCGACGCCGAGGGCAACATGCCAATGGAGCCCGTTAACATCGCAGCACAATCGGAGAGGATGTCACCAAACATATTGGTGGTGACCATGACATCGAATTGCTTGGGAGCCCGTACCAATTGCATCGCCGCGTTGTCCACGTACATGTGCGACAATTCCACTTCAGGGTAATCTTTAGACACCCGTTCCATGACTTCGCGCCATAATTCAGTGCATTCCAGTACGTTGGCTTTATCCACAGAACAAAGTTTTTTACCGCGTTTCATGGCGATATCAAAAGCAGAACGACCGATACGCTCTATTTCAGACTCCGAGTACACCAGCGTATTAAAACCCTGTTTTTCGCCATTCTCCAGAATGCGTATTCCCCGTGGCTGACCGAAATAAATGCCGCCCGTTAGTTCGCGCACGATCAAAATGTCCAGTCCGGAAACCACTTCTGGCTTCAGCGTAGAAGCATCGGCTAACTGCTTATAGAGAATCGCAGGCCGCAAGTTAGAAAACAGTTCCAGTTCAGCACGCAAACCCAGCAAGCCTTTTTCAGGCCGTACACTGATATCCAGAGACTCCCATTGATAACCACCCACAGCGCCTAACAGAATCGCATCGGACGCTTTTGCCAACGCCAGTGTATCGTCAGGCAGTGGTTTACCACTGGCTTCATAACCCGCACCGCCGACAGGGGCCTCGTTCATTTCAATATCAAGGCCATCAGTGCGCAAGTGTTCAAGCACCTTAACGGCCTCTGCAATAATTTCAGGGCCGATACCATCACCGGGTAATACTGCAATTTTTTTCGTCATCTTTATTTCTCTGTATTTCTTTGTATTTCTTTGTAGGGTGGGCACTGCCCACCAGAAGGTTCCACTCTAATCCCGCGATCTGGTGGGCAATGCCCACCCTACGGAAATAATAAAGTTCCGTAATTTGACGCCGAGTACGCAGAGGCACGGAGACGCAGAGAAAACACTTTAAATAACGCTGTATTTTTGAATTCTCAGCAACTCGCTACGTTGGGTTATTAAAAACTCAAAACAACCAAGGCGCACCCTGCTTACGCTGTGTTTCATAGGCACGAATATCATCCACATGCTGCAAGGTGAGGCCGATATCGTCTAACCCGTTCAGCAAACAATGTTTACGGAATTCCTCTACTTCAAAGGCAATGCTTTTACCCTCGGGCGTGGTGATGGTCTGCGCTGCGAGGTCAACGGTGAGCTGATAACCTTCGTTGGTTTCAACGGCCTGAAACAATTCATCGACCACTTGCGCGGGCTGCACGATGGGCACTATGCCATTTTTGAAACAGTTGTTGAAAAAGATGTCCGCGTAACTGGGCGCGATAATGACCCGAAAGCCATAATCTAGCAATGCCCATGGCGCATGTTCACGCGAGGAGCCACAGCCAAAATTTTCACGGGCTAATAATACACTGGCGCCCTTATAACGTGGCAGGTTTAATACAAAATCCGGATTAACCGGGCGTCCGCTGTTGTCCATGCCCGGTTCGCCATGGTCGAGATATCGCCATTCGTCGAATAAATTAGGGCCGAAACCCGAACGCTTGATGGATTTCAAAAACTGCTTGGGAATAATCGCATCAGTATCGACATTAGAACGGTCCATTGGGGCTACAAGCCCCGTTATTTTTTCAAATTTTTCCATTACCTAACCCCTTTTTCAACGCACAGACGCGAAGATGCATAGGACACAAAGATTTTTCATGTGTATGCTTTGCGCGCTCAGCGTCGTTGTATCTTTGCGTTGGAACTTCAAATTTCTCTCACATCCACAAAATGACCGGCAATCGCTGCCGCTGCTGCCATAGCAGGGCTCACTAAGTGAGTACGCCCGCCCTGACCTTGCCGTCCTTCGAAGTTTCGGTTCGAGGTCGAGGCACAACGTTCACCGGGTTCTAAGCGGTCGGCATTCATGGCCAGACACATGGAACAGCCTGGCTCACGCCATTCGAATCCGGCGTCGATGAATATTTTATCGAGGCCTTCTTTTTCCGCTTGCGCTTTTACCAAACCCGAGCCCGGCACCACCATGGCCAACATCACGTTGTCGGCCACTTTACGTCCTTTGGCCACGTCCGCCGCCGCCCGCAAATCTTCTATGCGCGAGTTGGTGCAGGAACCGATGAAGGCCTTGTCGATCTGGATATCCTTAATCGGCGTATTAGCCTCAAGGCCCATGTAAGCCAACGCGGCACGCATGCCTTCGGCTTTTACGGCATCACTCTGCTGTGCCGGATCGGGCACACGGCCGTCTATGGCGACCACCATTTCAGGAGAAGTGCCCCATGTCACTTGGGGTTGTATGCCTGCACCTTTGATGCGCACCACATGATCAAATTCAGCACCATCATCGGTATGCAATTCAGACCAATTGGCGACGGCTGCCTCCCATTGCTCACGGGTCGGTGAGTAGGGGCGACCTTTGACGTATTCAATGGTTTTGTCATCCACTGCGACCATGCCAGCTCGTGCGCCACCTTCAATAGCCATATTGCATACTGTCATTCGGCCTTCGATGGAAAGATCACGTATCCCTTCTCCACCAAACTCAATGGCATAACCAGTACCACCGGCAGTGCCAATTTCGCCAATAATGGCTAAGACGATATCTTTCGCCGTAACACCAGGGCCGACTGCGCCATCAATACTCACCAGCATATTTTTCGACTTACGCTGAATAAGACACTGTGTAGCCAGTACATGCTCCACTTCTGACGTACCGATACCATGGGCCAAGGCACCCAATGCACCGTGCGTGGAGGTATGTGAATCGCCACATACCAGCGTCATACCTGGCAATGTTGCGCCCTGCTCGGGGCTAATGACATGCACGATGCCCTGGCGGATATCATCCATCTTGAATTCTGTGATGCCAAATTCATCGCAGTTTTTATCCAGTGTCTCTACCTGTAAGCGCGATATCGGGTCGGTTATACCCTTCGCCCGGGCACCTGACTCACTTTTCGTGGTAGGGACATTATGATCCGGCGTGGCAAGGTTGGCTTCCACACGCCAGACCTTACGTCCGGCGATGCGAAGCCCTTCAAAGGCTTGCGGCGAGGTCACTTCGTGTACCAGATGCCGGTCTATGTAAAGAAGGCAGGTGCCATCGTCCTGGGTACGCACTACGTGGGCATCCCACAATTTATCGTAAAGGGTTTTACCGGCCATGCTCTCTATTCCTCATTGAAATTTATTGGTCATTTTCTGATAAGTTACATTTCTGTCTTACTAATAACCCAGTAGTCACTCATCAATATTATTAATCCGGCCGCATTATAGGCTGGATTAATGATGCGGTGCAGGGACGCACCGCCGTTGGCGATAGCCAGCGCGAGCCCGCAAAACACAAGCAAATTCGCCAATTTGCGCCGGTGTTTTGCGGGCGACTTAAAATAGATCAGGATGATCTATTTTAAGGTCCGGGTTAATAGTTCAGCGTTAATTTTTTACGGCGGCCACTTCCAGGCGCACCATCTCCACATGGTGCGTCCCTGTGCGTCAAGTGGTACATCACAAAGATAGTTTTCCACCACGGCGTTTACAAAAGGGTCCCGTTCAGCATTAGGTAAACGCTGCAAGTAAGGCAACCACGTGGTACGCATCCAACCGGCCAATGGCTCGGGGCCCTCGTGGCACATGTCCTTGTTAATCGTAGCAATGCGCTGTGTTTCAAACCCGGCGTCACTCAACCAGTGCGTATAATCATCCATGGCACTAAAACACCACGGAAAAGTAAAGTCGTGGAATAACCGCCGCCAACGCGGCATTTCACGCACTCGATCAACCGCCTCGATAAATCGAGCGCAATTTCCCGTAGCTGGCATTTGCAATAACAGGCGCCCGTTCGGCTTAAGTGCCCGCCGTATACCCGCCAATACGGCGCGGTGATCCGGCACCCAATGCAATACCGCATTGGAAAACACCACATCAAAATTACTGCTATTGCCAGCAAAGGCGAGATTCTGAGCGTCCATGCACGCAAATGCCATATTTTTTTCACGTCCCCAGGTCCGTTGGGCCAATGCCACCATTTCAGGCGAGCTATCCACCCCGGTTACCGACCCCGAATCGACTTGCTGAGCGATTAATGCCGTCAACTTTCCATCACCACAGCCAACATCCAATACAGACTCATGACTTGCCAAGTCCAATGACTCAATCAGCTCGCGCCCCCACTCGAATTGTGCGGAGGAATTGGCGGCATAATCTACGGCATTCCACTGAAAATTTTCAATGAAAGGGCGATCTTTTACAGCAGTCATGATAGGTACCTTTCAAGTTTGCGGGTGACTTGAAGTGAATCCTAATCCAGGCATGAAATAACAACAATTCTATTTTGTGATGATTTGCATTCCAATTAGGAATAGATAATGCTGCACTATGGATACCAATAACCTACGAACCTTTATTGTCGCTGCCGAGCAAGCCTCTTTTTCTCTCGCCGCCGAACGGCTTTATCTCACTCAACCAGCAGTAAGTAAACGCATTGCGAGCATGGAAGGAGAGCTAGGTACTGCCCTTTTCGACCGTATCGGTCGGCGTATCAGCCTCACCGAAGCTGGGCGTGAATTTCTGCCCCGTGCCCGATCCATTCTGCGAGAAATCGAGGATAGCCGACGTGTAATTTCAAATTTGACGGGGAATATTGCGGGCAAACTCAGCATCGGCACCAGTCATCACATTGGTCTTCATCGTATCCCGCCCGTGCTGAGACAATTTACCCAACATTACCCTGAGGTGGATCTGGATCTACAATTTATGGATTCCGAAGCAGCATGCCGTGCTGTGCATACCGGAGCGTTAGAACTGGGAATTGTAACGCTGCCCCTGGAGCCATTACCCGATCTCGAAAGTGAATTATTATGGGCCGACCCACTCGCCATTGTCGTCGGTATGGATCACCCCTTTGCGACACGTTCATCGGGATCATCTGCAAAAACAGGTACACAAATTACCATTCCGGAACTCGCCCAGCATCCGGCGATTTTACCCAGTGAGGTCACCTATACCCGCGAATTACTCAAGCGCACCTTTGCGCCACACGGCATGCGCTTACAGGTCGCCATGACCACTAACTATTTGGAAACGATCAAAATGATGGTCAGCATTGGGTTAGGTTGGTCTGTTTTGCCTGAAACCATGTTAAGCGATGATCTGGTCACGCTGGAAGTGCCCGAGTTGCAGTTCACTCGACGTTTAGGGGTCGTGCACCACCACACCCGCACATTATCGAATGCTGCCAGGGCAATGATTAAGGCCTTAAGGATGACGGCTGACACCGACTAACTGTGGCGATAGATTAGGAAGATGCCGGACCCAACGTGGTTGGTCCCAGAGTGAAATAAAAACAGGTTCCAGCATTTACCTGGGACTTCACCCAGATACGTCCTTTGTGGCGTCGCACGACACGAAACACCGTTGCCATACCAATGCCGGAGCCTTCAAATTCAGCGCCATGAAGACGCTGAAAAGGCTCAAAAACTTTGTCGGCATACTCCTGATTAAATCCGACACCATTGTCCCGAACAAAATAGACCGTCTCCTCAGCCTGATGCTCCATACCAACGTCAATCGACGCCTGTTTTTGCATTTTTGTGTATTTCCAGGCATTGGACAACAGGTTTACAAGCACTACTTTCAGTAACTCCGCATCACCCCGGCCCATCATACCGGGCATAATAGAAACATCGACATGGCGATCCAGATCAGACTGCCCTAAAGCATCCATGGCCTCCTCAGCAATCGCCGTCAGATCTACCGCGCCGATTCGAAACTCGCCCCGAGTCACCTGTGAGAGCCGCAATAAATCATCAATGAGATGCGACATTTTCTGTGCCCCAACGCGCACTCGCCCCAGTACATCCCTGCCACCTTGGTCGAGCCGGTCACCATAATCTTCTAATAATACTTGGCTGAAGCCATCAATCGACCGCAATGGCGCTCGTAAATCGTGTGACACGGAATAACAAAAAGCCTCCAATTCTTCTATCGCAATGGATAAATCAGCCGTCCGCTGCTCTACCATAACTTCCAGATGAATATGGTGCTTTTTCAGTTCAGCCTCAGATCGTTTTCGGTCGCTGATATCCAAAGAATAGACCCGCACGGTCTCTAACTCTGGAATTAGTGTGACCCAGTTCTGAAAATAATGCCCGCCAATGTCCATTTCCATTTCGATCATTTCCAGATCAGAAGCGCGTAATTTCTCAACCGCTCCACTCAACCTTTCATATAAAGCACGTTGTGAGTCTCCTCCCTCCAAACGCGGAAGCAAAATTTGGGCAGCCGGATTCAAATAGGTGATTTCCCCTGAGTAATTAAATTCAAACACAGGGCTTGGGTTCTGCTCAGGAAAGGCCGCCATTTGATTAAGGGATTCATTATCTTCGCGACGGCGTTTAGCATAGCGAGAAATAATAGTAGTGACGTATATTGCAATAGCGACTGACAACAGCAATACCGCCAAACCCAGTGAGACCATATTGGAGCGAACACGGAGATACTCGGCTTGAGTCTCCTTGACGAGGTTAGCGGTAGATATTCGTTGAACGGCGATGAGCCGATTAAGGCTGGAAAATACTCTATTTTGCTCGGGAATTGCCTTGTTCACCAACAGGGATGTGGCCAGTTCGACATCACCTTCAACCGCCAAATCAAATATCTGATTTTGCAATTCCACCACACCACCGGTAATTTTGCCTTGTTCTGCGATAATTTCTTTTTCGTCATCCGCCAACTTCATTTCTAGCAAGGTTATTCTGGCACGGGCAAACTGGGCGCCCATACGATTATAATGCAGCATTAACTCATCGCGTTTAACCCAGTCGTCAATTAACAAAGCCAATTGCATATCGAGTGACCGTTCCCGCGCAGAAAACCTCATGGTGTATACCAAGTCTGTTTTCACATTCTGCTCATGAACGATATCAACCACACGCTCTTTAAACACAGACATTTGCTGCCGGGCAGAGAAGATAAGGCCTGACATCAGGGCCAGCAATAGCATAAAGCCCAGCAAAACAGCACTGACGCCATGTTCTATTTTAGTAGAATGGTTCTGCTTTTTCTTTTTCAAAACAGCCTCAAAACATCCTTTATCTGAAAGATATCAAATACTGAAGTGCTTTATCCTTTCCAGTTATTCTAGTCCAGCATTCGCACCTATGCAGCCATTCAATTACAGCAACCGAAAGCGTCGCCATCACCAATATACCCACAAAATACTCATGTCGTTAAATCGACGACATTATTCATTTTTGATCTTAAACATTATCAGCGGCAACGAGCATTTACAGTGATGCCCCTACAACCGCTAAAATTAAACACCCATAAAAAAGGCCTCAATATTTGAGACCTTTTTTATAAGAAGAGCCATTAAAACCGTTAGTATTTTAGAACTGAACACCCACACTTAAGAATGCGATGTCCTGCTCAATGGTGGTCAATTCCAATTCCAGCTGAGCAATGCCTATACCAAAACCTAAGCCAACCCCATACGAAACACCCGAGTCAGTCTCAGAGATTCCTCCGATAGTAATTTCTTCATTAACTAACCCGGCTTTAGCCTTAAAGTAAAACGGCCCGCCTGTTCGAAAAGCCATATATAGCGCCTGTGTGTCAACTTCAACTTTATTACCAATGAATTTTCCGTCACTTGTTGTGGTAGTAAATTCACCCTCCACAGCAACATCAGCGACAACTAAGCCTATATCATAACCAACAACGACACCCGTGTTAGTGGTATCACTAATCCCATTTGCATCTATCAACATCGGTCCTGTTTTAACGCCAAAAAACCAATCAGCAGATACGGGTGATACCGCAACTAGGCTTAAAAGCCCCACCAGGACAACCCCTTTTGTTCGACTCATAGTTTGGCTTATAGCTTGGCCTATAGTTTGACTCATTATTTCCACCTTTATATCCACCTTTATTTCCAAAAAATAATCGTACATCCAACTTTATGTCTATTATATCAACGGTTAACAATATAATCTTAAACTACTTATCAAGAAAAATATCGGCCCTGCCGAAAAAAACCTAAATATTGGTACTCTTTATGAACAACGACATAACTAATACCCTGGTTCCACTGGGGCTGGCCTTTATTGCCTATTTTGTGAGCCATTCCCTGCTCGCCTCACTGTGGATGAAAAGTACAGTGCAGCGTCACTGGCCACAGCTGATGCCAGCATACCGGTTACTCTTCAACGTTTTATCAATACTATTGCTGATCCCGCTCATTCTTTGGATGCAAGCAAATCCGGGGCCACCCATTTGGCTATGGCAAGGCGCATTGGCCTGGCTAATGAAAGGGTTAACCCTATCGGCCGTTCTTGGTTTTCTCTGGTCGCTGAAAGCCTACGACAACAGTGTCTTTTTGGGAATCACCCAATGGAAAAACCGCCACAATACCAACACCGGCACCAGTACCAACACCAATACTACGGACCCCGAGCAACTCCATATTTCTACCCAACACCGTTTTGTTCGCCATCCCTGGTATTTTTTCTTTCTGGTGATTATGTGGACTCAAGATTTGCATCTGACTCAGGTCATCGTCTATGGGTTGATTACCGCCTACTTATTCATTGGCTCAAGGCTGGAAGAACAAAAACTCATAGTGCAATTCGGGGAGGCATACATAAATTACCGAAAACAGGTGCCAGGGCTTTTTCCGTTACCTTGGCGTTGGTTAAGCAAAAAAGAGGCCGAATACTTGCTTGCTCTGGCCACAAAAAGCCAAGTAAATGGTTAAAACACCAACAGTTAACGCCATAAAGTAAAAAGTTATACCGCGGGCCAGCCACCCATTAACCGGCAGCCCGCGTCTTTCTATTTGACAAACGCCGATATCGCTATGAGGCTTGTCGATAAATTAAACCAGGCTGTAACAGTAGCTCGCCCCGTTTGACCTGATCCAACGGACAACCCTCTGTATCACATTCTGCCAACCGGTCGAATATGTAGGTAACATCCTGATCCGTAATGGATTCATAAATAGGTTTGCCCAAGTGCGAGCCAATTGCGCGTCCGTTTTTTTGTGTGCTCACTGCTTTATTCTCCTGAAAACCTCTGTCGATATCATTTACCACTGCCAATCTGCCCTGCGAGTGGTAACGGGTAAGACACGACGTGTGTGTCTTGATTATCTTGAGATATCGTCCTTGTTTATTCACTCTTTAGGCGCACAAGAACCGATAAACATTTTCAGAGTCAATCTGAGACTTCAGCCACAAAATCCAGTACAAGCTTTTCATTAACACTTATTAAGAGTCTCCAGAAAAATTCAAGGCGGGGAATATCTGAAAACAACAGGCTTCCTATGACGTACTCACAGCATTCTTTAGGTCAAGCTAGGCAAAAGAGCAGCTAAGGAACAGACACGTAATAACGTCCTGGTTTTGCATCCCGGCTTCAGACCGCCTTTGCCTACGAACTAAATCCGAGCACCAAACAAGGACGTTATTACGCGCCCATTCCTAAGATTCTGTGGTGAGGTTACGGATATTCAAAATCTGGTAAAAAACCGCAGTTTTCATATTCCGCACCTGGATGCCGGGTCAAGCCCGGCATGACGGTTGTTTGGGGGTTGTTGAGGGTTGTTGTATTTTTTCGTTGTCGTCATGCATACCGACGGATAAACCAAAAGAAAAGGCTACCCTGTGTGCAGAAGCAACAGCCGCAGGGATGGTTTTACGGCGTCTTCTCACTTACGTTCTAAAGACAGGGTAGCCTTTTCATATGTACCAGTAGTTAATAATTTGGTATTAAAAGATTGTAAGAAGCAACGGTTATTCTACATCAGGCAATATTTCATATTCCGCGCCTGGATGCCGGGTCAAGCCCGGCCTGACGGTTATTGGGGGTCGTTGGGGGTTGTTGTGTTTTTTCGTTGTCGTCATGCATACCGACGGATATACCAAAAGGAAAGGCTGCCCTGTGTGCAAAAGCATCAGCCGCAGGGATGCGGCTGTTGAGCCTACAGGGATGGTTTTACGGCGTCTTTTGCACACAGGGTAGCCTTTTCATATGTACCAGTAGTTAATAATTTGGGTTGTTAAAAAAGTGTAAAAGCAACAGGCTTTCTATGACGTATTCACAGCGTTTATTAGGCTAAGGACAGGTTTAGGGTCTGTGGTCACGGTTATTCAAAATCAGGTAATAACCCGCCATTTTCATATTCCGCGTCTGGATACCGGATCAAGTCCGGTATGACGGTTGTTTGTTGTTTGGGAGTTGTTGTATAGAGTTGTATAGAGTTGTGTAGAGTTGCGTTGTCTTCATACATATCTACTAATGAATCAGTATAAAAGGATACCCTGTGTGCAGAAACGTCAGCCGCATGGATTCGGCTGTTGAGCCTATAAGGACGTATTGTCGGCATCTTTACCATCAAAAACTCCAACGATAACCCAGGTTGACAAAAAACCGTTGAAAATTCGGATTGGATGAATTCCCTCCGTATTGCCATAGTTCCATACCAAGTTCAGCCTCGTAGTACATCATCTGTTTTTTACGAAAATCCCACTTTACCGAAGGTCGATATTTTGTCAGCTTTTCGCCCGACTCATTGTCTCGAAAATCGACCCGAAGCCGGGTATCAAATTTCCACTTGTTCATTAACGGTAAACGATTGGAAATCGAAAGAGAGAGTTCATTATAACTATTGGTCTGTGAGAGCCGCATACCCAGCACACTGGTATCTCGATCATTAAGCCATTGATTAGCAATAAATTGGCTGGAAATATAAATCTGCTGATCACTTTCGCTGACCAAAAAACCCGGCCTGACATCATCGACAATAAAATGCTGTTGAGCATACGTCATATCGGCGTTAAGTTGATAACGTGCGCTAAAAGTGTGGCTCACACCCAGCGATAGTGTCTTTGCATTACCCACGCGATTTTCAGCCAGTGCATTAATACGGTTTTCACTGCGAATCCCCAGTAAATTATCGATGGTCGACACATCTGACCGTCCAATCAACGCATTTGAGGTAAATAACAAAGGACTATTGCGATAATCAAAATTCAGATTAAAAATGGTTTTTTTACGCCAGTTGTACTGTCCACGAAACAAATAAATATTGAGGTCTGAATAATGAATATCGAAATCAACCAGGCCGTAAAAATTTCCCAATTTATGAAAAAAACGGAATTCACTGCCGATAGCCTCACGGTCAATAATGCCATCCACCTCCTGTCGAATGTAATAAGGTAATACATCCACCTCACGACCTTCACCGTCAAGCTCAAAACCAAAACCCCAAAAGGGTTTCTGAGATTGAATACCGCGTTTGTCACTGATGTCAACGGGATACCCTGCCACTGCATTTATCGCCACTTTTCGACTAGCATCATAACGGGCACGCAAGCCATCAAACTTTCCCAGTACACCACCACCGGAGCCCGTTTGCCGACCCGCACGCCCGGAAAGCTCCCAGTGGTTATTTTTAAATTGGCTATAAGCGGTTTCCAGCGTAATTGCCTTACCAGTATCACTGGAAAAATCGTAACTTTGACTGGCATATACAAAATTACGGATTTCATACTCTGCACTGCGGATTCGCCAATTAACGGATAACTGATTTAACAATAATGATTGATCGACGGAACTCCCACCATCGTCCACACGGTTGACGCCACGATAATAATACTGCGCAATACTGCCATAGAGACGAGAAGTCGTTTTAGTATTTTTCGTTTTTTTCACCGCCTTCAATCGTGCCCTGGGTTTTAATTGAGCACGTAATAAATCTTGCAGACGTTGTTTAACCCGAATAGCGCCTTCACTATTAGGATATGTTTTCAAATATTCCCGGTACATGGCCTTTGCATGGGCTTTTTGCTGATTACGTTCCCGGGCCACGCCTAACAGCTCCACCGCCTCCTGGCGCTCCAGACTCTCGGGCAAGCCAAGCATCTTGGTAAAAATTCTAATTGCCGAGGTATTTTTTCGCTGCTTTAATGCCTGTCGCCCCAGGCTCAAAAGTTTAAATGCCTTGCTATCCGTCACTTCCAACACCTGGGTATTTATTAAACGCACGGCCTGTGTCACCTTAAGCTCAGGCAATACAATCAATAGCGAATAGATACTGCGGCCAGCCGAGACCGAAAATTTTACCACTCGTTTAAAATCCACCACAATAGAAAGTTCTCTCGCATCATTAATACGGAAAGTGACCTGGCTTAATGGTATCTCGTTGGAAAGGGGTGCCGACATCACCTGCGCAAAGGGAAGGTTATCCACTTCAGCATCCACAGCAGTGCGAGGCCCTAAAAAGACCTGTAATGAACCGCCAGATTCCAGTGGAAAATTCGACAAATAGATAACCGGCTCAGAAAACCCGATTTCAATAGCCGCCATGTCCTGATGAGTCAGGTATTCAATACTCTCGAGCGATTGACTCGGCAACGCCCATACCTGAGAGATGCCCAAAAGGCATCCCCCCAGCAAGGAGTAAAAAAACCGTAAAGCCTTCACAGAAAACTAACGTCTAAAAATCGGAGCAAGCTTAAAATTCCCCACCCGTTGCGCTATGTTTTCTGTTGCGCCGCTCCTTAATTGACGTAAACGTATTGTCATTATAGATATGACACGACGTTGTACAGTCACGTAACTCACTCACAGTATAAAAAATGGTCCGGGGGTCTTCCGTCTTTTTATGCGGCCCACGTTTCCAATTATCGGAATGACAGCCCGCGCAATCGGGTTTGTAACTGGAATTTTCCCACACCGACGTTTCACTATTTCCTTTGTGGCAGCGAGTACATGAAAACCCGGCATGGCCATTTGGGTACCCGGATCCTATATGGGTGTATCGTGCAGGCACCCAACTTTGCGTGGTATGACAAACATCACATTGTTTTGAAGATATAAAATGGTCATCGGCCTTACCTCGCGCGGTAACACCATTATGGCAACTCGTGCAGATACCACTGGAAGAGCTGTGATCAAAGGTCGCTGGCAACCAGGCGTTCGTCATGTGGCATACGCCACATTCACCAGAAGTGGTTACATGGCCATCAGGCTTACCCGTTGCCGTCGAGCTATTATGGCAACTATTACAAGAGCCTGTTACCGTACTGTGATCAAAACTGGCGGGTAACCAGGCGTTACTGTTATGGCACACGTCACACCCGCCGGTGGTTTGAATATGGTTACTCGGTTTGCCCAATGCGATACTCCCGTTATGGCAAGTGCTACAGGCGCCGGTAATCCCATCATGTAGAAAGTTCGCGGGTAACCAGGCAACGGTACTATGGCAATCCTTGCAATCCGATATTGCCGGTAAATGATTATCTGATTTTCCCGTAGCCGTTATGTCATTGTGGCAAGCCATGCAGGTTCCGGTAATATTGTCATGAGCAAAATTAGCAGGAACCCAGGCCGTATTCGTATGGCAACTATCACATTCGCTTGTGGTGGGGACATGGCTGGCAGATTTGCCCGTCGCCTGAACATTATTGTGACAACTACTGCAACGCGCAGATACTGCACTGTGATCAAAACTCGTAGGCGACCAGGCATTCGTGGAATGACAATCATCGCACTGAGCTGTCGTTTGAATATGCGCTGCCGACTTACCTTGCGCCGTAACACTATTGTGGCAATTGCTGCATTTTTCAGTGACGGCTGAATGTGTGAATCGAGCAGGCAACCAGCCAATGGTGCCATGACACTCGTCACACTGGGCTCGGGTTTGAATATGTTGGGCCGGTAAATTGTTATTATGACACTGAGTACACTGGCCCACCACGGATGAATGATCCATGGCAGCGGTTTGCCACGTAAATATTGTATGACAATTATCACAGGCAGCAGTGCTTGCAACATGCCCAACGGGTTTACCCGGTGCAATGGAAGCATTATGGCAACCGTTACAGGTTGATGGCGTACCCTTAAAAACCCCGCGTAGATGGCAAGCGGCACAGGGCACTGTCTGATGTTGGCCCGCTAATGGAAACCCTGTTTCAAAATGATCGAAAGAGCGATTTTCTCCTTGCTGCGGCGCGGAGATTCCAGCACTTGGAAAAAATACCCCCACTACAAGCAATAATAAAATGTGTGAAATAAATCCATTACTCATCTTCATACCACCACCCTATATTTCATCCCTGCCGCTTAGGAATTGAAACTCAATAATTTATACCATTATCATTCCTGCTTAAGAGCACTACTTGTATAAGTTATTTAATTTCCAGTCCTTAACCTGGCACATCGAGACCGTGTTAATCGCCCTTGAATTCACATTTTGTTATCAAGCATCACAGCTGAACGTCAGAAAACGACTCCGTATTGTGACAGCGTTGACAGTGCCGACCGAATTCACCATCGTGTGCATCATCTTGTAAGTGACAATCCTGACAGTCCGACGGCATAGTAAATTTTTCGATTACACCTTTTCCATTACCTTTACCTTTTATGCCTTCCGTCGCTCTTCCCATATGGAGAGTCACCGGGTTTTGATGACAGGCACTACAAACAATGCCTTCATGCTTACCCGTCAGTGTAAATTCCGTTTGTTTGTCATGATCAAACTCCCAGGCCTTCCAATCACCCACGTAGTGACAGCGTTCACATTTCGTTCCCAGGCTCTGGTCATGATAATCATCTTCCCTATGACACGATAAACACTGTCCTTTGGTGTCCTTAAAACTTCCGGAACTGTGACATTCTTCACAGGCCAATGCAGAGTGCGCGCCTAAAAGTGGAAACTTCACCAGATTATGATCAAAAACCACCTTGTTTTGCCAACCTGTTTCATTGTGACATTCCTGACATTTTTTCCCTTGCTGTTCACGGTGGACATCGTCCAATTGATGGCAAGAAATGCATGTAGTATCCAACGCCATTTTTTTCTGTCTTAACGCAGACGTTTCAGCGCTAGAAACTTCACCTGAATGGCAATCACCACAGGCCAGTTTTTTATGCTTTCCTTTTAAGGGGAAGTCCGTTTTTTGATGATCAAATTTTTGTTTTTCCCACCCCTTAACACTGTGGCAAGACATACATTTTCGACCAAACTGTCCTTTGTGTTCATCCTGCAAACGATGACAAGCGTAACAATCCGTTTTTAATTTTTTAATGTTCTTTCTGGCGCCATCCTCAACATATTGTGTGTATCCATCACTCCGATGACACTGCTGGCATCTCACTTTTTTGTGCTTTCCTTGCAATGGATATTCCGTATCCTTGTCATGATTAAAGTGCTGATTACTCCAACCTGAAACCGTATGGCAATCCTGACACTTTTTGCCATAGTGACCATTATGTTTATCATCACGTTGATGACAGGAAACACATTTTTGCGGTAAGTCACTATATTTTTGCTGGGGATGACAGTTTCGGCAATCCACCCCTTTGTGCTTGCCTTCCAGCTTGAATTTTGTCGCCGAGTGGTCAAAACGAAAATCCAGCCAGCGGGTTTGCGTGTGACAACTTTCACATTGTTTACCTAATTGCCCTTTATGGGCATCGTCGGACTTATGGCATTGAATGCATTGACTGGAGGCTTGGTGATACGGCTTTTGCTTGTTGGTTTTTTTATCTTCCAAATGGCACGCCTTGCAAGGTGCATCGCGATGACGCCCACGCAAAGGAAAATCCGTCAACTGGTGGTCAAAGGCTTGTTTATCCAATAAGACGATGGAATGTTGCCGGCCTTTATGTTCTGAGTGACAAACGCGACACTCTTTATTTTTTATACCGGGAATACGCCCGTGATAACCTTTCCTTTTCTGAATATCTTCCGCAATATTTTTATGATCATGACAATCTAGGCAAAGACGGTTTTGCGCTTCCTGACCAAATAACTTGTGGCAATCGGAACAACTATCTTCGAGTTTTGCATGGGGCGACGACAGTTCACCCGGCATTAATGCTTTTTCCATGGCGCCGAGCACACTCGCTTGTACGCCAGCCCACGCTACCGTGAAAACAGCAGCGATAAAGACATTGAAAATATTGAATAATAGCTTTCTTGCGAGCATTTTCTTGGCGTTAGTACATGTGCACTGAAATCACATGAATGACTCCGCTGAATAACAGCAGATATAACAACGGCACATGCGCATGCCGCCAAAAAGAAAAGAAACGTTCGTAAACACTGAACAAAGCAACCTTGCGCAGTGTGAACATATAGGTTTGTAGCTGACCTCGGAATATTTTACGCTGGCGGCGCAATTCTGGTATGTCCCAGGATTCTTCTGCTGCCATAGACTTCAAATGACGATACATATCACGGCGCAACTGAAAAGCCAGCCAACGACTCCGCCACCCAAATGCCATTAAATCCAGCCCCGCATTAAACAGGCTGGACGGTTGAGACATCACCGAGTCTGCAAAAGCATCCAGGCGGCGCGATTTAATACGCTTCCCCGCCGTTACCAGGCTGCTCTGTACATCAACCAATTGCGCCTTACTGCCCCCCAGACCGTAATGAATTTTAGAATACAGGAAACGCCCCATGACACCACTGAGAAAAACCAGCAACATGGAAATGAGCGCAACCGCACCATTAAGCGAACCCAACCGAAAAGTGGAATGCACCAATACCAGAACGGGCCCAACGATGCCGAAAAAAATGTGCAATCCCAGCCAGCGTTTCATCCAGCCCAGTGTTCGCAATGCGGGAATATGTTTGAACAGGCCATAGACCATCGCCAGCAACATCATCACGCCACCCACCAAGCCCAGCCAGTATCCGACCCCCTCTTCCGGATGGTAATAACGCTCATCCCAATAAATGCGGCCCATCACAAATAACAGCACCATAAACACCAGTAAGCCCAGAGCAAAATACAATTCAGCGCGTCGGGCCAGCTGGCTAACATCACCGGCTACACCTTTTGCCTTCACACCCGAAAACGAATGAGGAGTGGCTGATACTGACTTCGGAGTATCCGGTGGCGCTTTTGCGGAAGTGGGTGAAGTAGAGAGTGAGGGTGAGGTAGAAAGTGCGGTAGCATTTTCGGCGCGCGCGCTCATCTCCGGAGACGGATCTAATTCAATCGTTATCGTTTTTTCACTACTGCTCACGACTTATTACTCAACGTTCATGCAAGGGCTTTTGTACAGCCCTTCTTGCTCTGGCTTTCTAAACCCAGGCTTTGATAAAAACGTGGCGCTCTAGTCAGTATCTGCCCCAGGTGTCCAATTGACTGAATCCCAAACTACCTGTTCACATAACAACGTTGTAGGAACCGGTAAGCCACGGGCATACTCGACACGCCCATAACGGCATTCTTCGGAGAAAGATATAATTTTTCCAGGACTTATTACAGGGCATAGATCCCAAAACAAAACTTTGTAACCGCTTTGCTACTCAGAACACTTCCACAGGTACCACACACAACCCTATAATGGCTGATAGATAAACGTTATCGGGCCATGATTAGTTCCACGACCCACCACAAAATTTGATATTATTGATATGGATATAAAACTATATTGACGGGTTGTAAGGTATAAGTAATCGTATGGATGCAACATCTCTACTACAAAGCGCGAGTCAGTACGGCATTTTGCTTGTCTACCTGGTTCCCATCACACTTATCTGGCTCTGGCGCGTCCGCCACTCCCGTGCGGCGACTCACCGTCACCGAGAAACGTTAGAAGAAACGGTGCAAGCAGGCCTTACCGAACCCGCCTCACTGCATCCTTTAATTAATCGCGACTTGTGCATTGCCTGTAATGCCTGCGCCAAGGCCTGCCCTGAGGGCAATGTTCTCGCCATCATTCACGACAAAGTAGAACTTATAAATCCCACCCATTGCATTGGCCACGGAGCCTGTAAGCGTGCTTGCCCCGTCGATGCCATTACCCTCGTTTTCGGAACTGAAAATCGCGGCATTGATATTCCGACGGTAGATCCCAGCTTTGAAACCAATGTACCCGGCATTTTCATAGCTGGTGAACTGGGGGGTATGGGGCTGATCCGCAACGCCATTACTCAAGGCCGGCAAGCGATGGAGTCCATCATCAAAAAAGAACGTAGCAACGATCCTGAACGTCTCGATGTTGTCATTATCGGCGCAGGACCGTCCGGTTTTTCAGCCTCATTGTGCGCGATGAAGCACAAGCTACGTGCTGTTACCCTGGAGCAGGAAACGCTGGGGGGTACCGTCTCCCACTTTCCACGTGGCAAAGTGGTCATGACTCAACCGGTTGAACTCCCCATGGTTGGCAAGGTACGTTTTCGTGAAACGAGTAAAGAAGAACTTATGGCTTTTTGGGAGAACGTGGTCAAAGACACTGGGCTGAAAGTCAATTGCAGCGAAGCCATGGAATCTATTACCCCGGATGATGACGGTTATATCGTCACGACCCCCGTGGCTACCTACAAAACCAAAAATATTCTGCTTTCCATTGGCCGATGCGGTTCACCGCGCAAGTTGGGAGTGCCCGGCGAAGCACTACCCAAGGTCGTCTACCGGCTTACCGACCCTGAGCAATACCGTAACAAAAAAGTCCTTGTAGTCGGTGGCGGAGACAGTGCATTGGAAGCGGCGACCAGCATTGCCGACGAGCCAGGCACCCAAGTCACTATCTCCTATCGCAGCGGTTCATTTTCCCGCGCCAAGGAAAAAAACCGCCAAAAAGTAGAAGCCGCTAAAGCGGCTGGAAAACTCACCGTGCTGCTAAAATCCAACACCACAGAAATCACCAAGGAAAGCGTGATACTCGAACAGGAAGGCAAAATAATTGAAATAGAAAACGACGGTATTATTGTCAGTGCTGGTGGCATCTTACCCACGGGCATGCTGAAAGACATGGGAATCTATGTCGAAACAAAACACGGAACGATTTAAATTATGACGTTAACGATAAATCAGAAATTAATCCTGGACGACCGTTTAACGGATAGCACCTACCCATTGGCGGACATGCCGCTCCACGGCTACGATGACAATATACTGTTATTATCAAAAAATGCACTATTCCCCTGGTTTATTCTCGTACCGTCAACGCAAGAAACTGAGTTTCACAAACTCAGTACCGATCAACAATCACAAACTCAACAACACATTAATACTATTGCCCGATTTATAGAAATGCATTTTTCACCCGACAAAATTAACATTGCCACCATCGGCAACATTGTTTCACAAATGCATATTCATATTATTGGCCGTCGTAAAGATGACTCATGTTGGCCCAATGTAGTATGGGGCAGTAAACAGTACAAAGATTACGAGGCAGGCGAAGTCACTACAATAAAAAATCAATTATCTGAGATACTGAAGCCGCTGTAAAAAAACAACGCATGACCCTTCAAACATGCAGTGTAAAATAAAATATAGCGCCTTCTCCTTTAACAGATTCAGCCCACACTTTTCCACCGTGGCGTTGCACCACCCGTTGAACCGTGGCTAAACCAACACCCGTCCCTGAGTAGCCTCTACGGTGCAACTGGTGAAATAAAACAAATATTTTTTCGGAAAATTCATTTCAAAGCCCACACCATTATCTTTCACGTAGAAGACATTCTTTTTTTCCAGCATCCTCGTTCCCACTTCTATGTTGGCAATATCAATACAATTAGTAAATTTCCACGTGTTATCGATGCGTTTTTTCAGCAATATTCTTAATCATAATTTGTCACCATCACATGTCATTAAGTTAAGCCGCCTATTCTATTTGTTGTAGGATGATGGGAGTGCGCATATTCCAGAACATCGCCCATTTTGTTGGGGTTCCTGCATCACCGCCAACCTACAATACAACGCACTTTTGTTAACTTAATGACATTGGGGTCTACTCCCTTGTCGACCATTTCACGCCAGGCCATGCGCCACCCTCCAAAACCTAGCTCGTCCGCCCCCATAAATTTTTTGCCTTTCAAATCATGGAATGATGTAATGTCATTTCTGGAGGCCAAGGTAAAAATCACGGTACCAAATTGTGTAAATACTCCGTCATTACGTCTATTTATCAATGTCACCAGCGGTGTAGCACCATACCGTAGATTGTGTTCTACATGAGCCGCAGGGTTCGTCAACACAAAGTCAAAATCACCTCGAGAAACCGCTTGGTTTAATTGACTATTAATTTCGAAAGGAATAAAAGAGAAATGATGCCCAGGGATAACTTTATTTAGATAGTCAGCCGTCGGCTGCCATTTTTTCAAGGCAATATCTGCCCCTCGGTAAGCGCGCAGTGCAATGTTGAATTCATCGGCATAGGCCGCTTCAATAAAATACCCCGCATTCATCAGTCCGGCAAGTAGTAGCAGATAAGGCGGCCGTTTCAACACCGTAAAAACCATAAGAAATGCCTCCCAAGGCACGGGGCTTTTACTGGATTTTAGTTCAAAAAATCAAATATTCCACTGCGCCCTTCAGCATGGGTCTTAAGCATATTGAGTACTGCATCATTACCCGACACTTCTGCCACAGATAATGCCGTTTCTTTTATTTTGTTTTTAACGTCGATATCCGCGCCCTTCTTTAAAAGCAAGGTAATGGCCGATAGATGTCCCCCCTTAACGGCTAATAATAATGGAGTGTTTCGTAAATTATTTTCGGCATCAACAGGGACATCGAGGTCAAGTAACAGTGCCAATACCGCGGCCTGCCCTGCTGCCGCAGCGACGTGTAATGGTGTATTACCGTCGGGGCTGCGGGCCAACACATCAATGCCATTATTCAATAAGTGTTTAACGATATCATTGTGGCCGTACTGTATGGCGGCCGTGAATGCGGCCCCTCTTCCCTTGTGGGTCTCAAAGGTTTTCTCGCCCATTAAAAGTGCGACCGCATCTTTATTGCCGAATCGTGCGGCCAGCCACAGTAAATTATGATTATCGTCGCCTTGCCAGGAAAGTGAAGAGTCCTTATTGATCATTATTACGGCCAAACTATCTTGCCCCTGCGCAAGTGCCAAACTCAACGCCGTATTGTCATCTTTCCCACGTACACCGAGATTAGTACCGCGTGAAATCAGCTGCTCAGCGGCGTCACGGCGCCCCGCCCGCAACGCCAACATTAACGCCGTATAACCTTGGTCATTTTCAATATTAACGGCCGCTCCAGAATTGAGCAGCACAAGTACCGTTTTAAGATGGCCTTGATTCGCCGCTAACATCAGCGCAGTCATTTTTTTTAGTGTAACGGCATCGGTTCTGGCTCCTTTTTCCAATAACCGCTGAACCACCATTGTGTGGCCTTGTTGAGATGATAACGTCAAAGCGGTTTCACCCTGAGAGCCCTTTTTATTAAGCGCATCATTTTTATTAAGCCGTTCCTCAACGACACGGAGACGTCCTTCCCAGGCAGCCACCATCAAGGGCGTCCAGCCTTGATAAAGTGTGTCTATTCGTGGCTCATTTAGGCGTTCATTTTTGGCTTTATTTTTAGAGCCATTATTTTTCAATGCCTTAAGTTTAGGCGACTTAAGTTTAAGCGGCTTAAGTTTAGGTGCGATGGGCAAAGAATGTTGTCGAGCACCCCGTTTTTCCAATAGCGCTATCACGGCGGCCTTTTTGTACTGTTGCGCCAAACTCAGAGCAGAATGACCCACACGATTTTGCAGATTAATCCTCGCACCTTTATCCAGTAAATAGGATGTCGTTTTTAAATGCCCGTGCTCCGCTGCAAACATCAGCGCCGTTTCATTCATACGGTTGAGGGCATTCAGCGGTGCCTTGGCAGCAATAAGGTTAGCAACGATTGTCAGTTGGTCTTTTGCCGAGGCAAACATCAGTGCCGTCCAGTCTTGTTTATTGCGCCGTTGCACATCAGCGCCGGCTTTTAGTAAACGTTTTACAATCGCTATCTGCCCCGTATTACTGGCAATCATCAAGGCTGTGTCGCCGTATTCATTTTGTGCATCGAGGTGATTTTTTGAATGTTTTTTTATGTTCAATAATGGGTGCAACAAAGCATCCACTGTCTGCAGATGGCCATTTTTCGCCGACAGCATCAATGCTGTCCAGCCACGCCGATCAGTTTCCTCAACAGAAGCACCTTTTGTTAATAACAATGACACACCTTGTGCAAAACCATTTTCTGCCGAACTCAACAAAGCAGTGCGCCCATCTTCGGTTTTTACCGCGAGATCAGCCCCGGCCACTAAGAGTATTTTCGTGACCTCAAGTTGCCGATGTTGAAGCGCAAGCATTAACAGGGATGCTCCACTATTATCTCGGTGGTCAACATGAGCTCCGTGTTTTATTAACGGTTGCATCAAACGTGGTTTACTGTGTTTTACGGCACGACTAAATGCTGTTTCACCGCGAGAATCGCGTTGATCGGGGTCGGCGTTGGCTTTCAACAACCGTTCAACCACCTGAAGATGGTCTTTATCAACCGCTTCCATCAGTGCGGTTCGTTTAAAACTGTCGGCATGAGAAACCGTTGCTCCGGCCTTCAGTAAACGATTCACCGCTTTCAATGCACCGCCCTTGCTGGCAAGCAATAAAGCCGTTTCTTTTTGTTTATTGTGTGCTTCCACATCGGCACCACCGACTAACAACACTTCAAGAACGGCAAAATGATTTTTCGCCGCGGCCAACATCAGTGGCGTATTGCCCTGGGCATCGGCAGCTTGATTGGCCAGTGCCGAGAGACGTTTTACCGTCTCTACATCGCCGCGGCGCGCGGCTTTGCGTAACGCTTTTGCAGCATCTTTTTTTCCCGGTTTTTTCGTTTCTTGCTGGAGATTTTTCAACCGTTTTGCGGCTTTACGATGGCCTTGAGTCGCCGCTTTAACGTACCAGGCGCGGGCAGTCGTACGGTCGCGGTCAATACCTCGACCATTTTCCAACATCAGACCAACGCTAAACTGTGCCTTGGCGAACCCCTGTTTAGCGGCTCTTTGGTACCATTTTGCGGCTAAACGGGCATTTTTCTTAATGCCTTTTCCCGTGCGATAAAGCGAACCGAGATTAAACTGTGCTGCCGCATTGCCCCGTTTGGCCGCCTTTGCAAACCAGTTCGCCGCCTTTTTAAAATTGCGCTCAACTCCGTGGCCTTTTCGATACATTTCACCCAGGTGATTTTGTGCGTCCGTGTCCCCACTCTTGGCGTGCTGGCGCCATATGTTTAGCGCCTGCTCGTATTGGCCATTATCATAGGCCGTCTGGGCCGCATCCCCTGCCAATGCTGGCGCTGCTGCACCCAGCACGCCATACATCAGCCCGACGCACACCATTACGCCAAAAATGACACTCCTGAACGGCATCACGATTCCCTACGTTTCACTACACTCAGTTAAATAATTCCGTCATTCACGCTCTGGACGAATCCACAACGCGGCGACAATAAAGGCGGCCAAAGACATCAATGCCGCTAGCCAATAGACGTTGGCAGGACCAATAGTGTCCCATCCCAGGCCACTGGCAAAGCTACCCACCGCGCCCCCTGCACCAAAGCTCAGGCTGCTATACAACGCCTGTCCCCGACCCTGATTTTTCCCGGTAAAGTTACGATGAATCAATTGAATAGCCACGGCGTGATAAATACCAAAGCTGGCGGCATGTAAAACTTGCGCAAAAATCATCACTGCTGACAGCTCAGGAAACTGGCCTATCAATATCCACCTCACTACCGTCAAAGCCAGACTTGCCAACAACAAATTTCGCAGCCCGAATCTCCGCACCCAGCGATGCATAAGCATAAACACACCCACTTCTGCCAATACGCCAAGAGCCCATAGCTGGCCAATGACCGAGCGTGAATAACCGTGATCTTCCAGGTAGATAGTGTAAAAGGTGTAATACGGGCCATGGCTGACTTGCAATAAAAAACACACCACCAGCAGTGCCATTACCTCTGGCCGCCGCAACACTTTGCGTAACGGCTCATGGGACAATGAAAGATGTTGGGCGGCCTGCTCCGGCACCAATAAGCTGGATATCCACATGCCAACAAACAGCACCATAATAATAATCGGCAATATGGCTGCGCCCTGCACATCCAGCACTGGCCCTAATGCGGCAACCGCAACGATAAAACCAACAGAACCCCACAACCGAATACCGCTATAGCGATGGCTTTCTTTTCCAAGATAATTAAAAGTCGTGGCTTCAAATTGCGGCAGTGTGGCATTCCAGAAAAAACTAAATACCAGCATCACCAACACCAACCACCAATAATCGTCTCCCAGAAACACTCCGGCAAACGCCACTGCGGCCAATAGACAACCCAGCCGCACAATCATCATGCGCTTGCCCGTGCGGTCTGCCACCCACCCCCACACATTGGGAGAGATAATTTTAGTGGCCATCACCAGCGCCATTAACATACCAATGTCACGCGCGGAAAAACCCAGGTCTTTAAGGTACAACGACCAATAGGGAATGAGTGCGCCGACTAGCGCAAAGTAAAACAGATAAAAGCCGGACAGGCGCCAGTAGGGCATTAGGGCAGAGGAAAGGGGGAAGAGAAAAGAGAAAAGCCGGTGTTTATAGACTCAGGCTCTTGTAACCTAAAGGGCATACATCTGAATGACGATGAAGTTTCTGGCTGGGCCGGCACTATTGTTTAACGCTGTCGGGAGCTGGTGCTAGAACCTGATACTGAAGCAGGAACAACAGGCGTGTCGCTTTCGACTTCGGCATTTTGTGCGCGGTGGCGTAGCAGGTGGTCCATCAGCACTATGGCTAGCATGGCTTCGGCGATGGGGGTGGCGCGGATGCCGACGCAGGGGTCATGGCGGCCTTTGGTGATGACCTCGATGGGCTCGCCCTTCATGTTGATGCTTTTACCGGGCAGGCGCAGGCTGGAGGTGGGTTTGAGCGCCATGCTCACCAGGATATCCTGTCCACTGGAAATTCCACCCAGGGTGCCACCGGAGTGATTACTGAGAAAGCCTTCAGGCGTTATTTCGTCGCGGTGCTCTGTGCCTTTTTGATCGATACAACCAAATCCTGCGCCGATTTCCACGCCCTTTACGGCGTTGATGCTCATCATGGCATGAGCAATATCGGCATCAAGGCGGTCAAAAATGGGCTCACCCAGCCCCGGCATTATGCCGCTGGCCACAACATTAATACGTGCGCCGATGGAATCGCCTTCCTTGCGTAAAGCGTCCATGTAATCTTCCAGTTCCTTGACTTTACTAACATCAGGGCAAAAGAAGCTGTTGTTGTGTACTTCATTCCAGTCCAGCGTTTCAGCCACGATGGGCCCCAACTGTTTGAGGTAACCGCGCACAGTAATGCCAAAGTTATCCGCCAAATATTTTTTAGCAATGCCACCAGCCGCCACACGCATGGCGGTTTCACGCGCAGAAGAACGGCCACCGCCGCGATAATCACGCAGGCCATATTTTTGCTGGTAGGTGTAATCAGCATGGCCAGGACGGAAACGGTCCATGATATTGGAGTAATCTTTAGAACGCTGATCGGTGTTGTGAATGATCAGCGAAATCGGTGTACCCGTGGTCTTTCCTTCAAACACACCAGAGAGGATTTGCACCTCGTCGGCCTCACGGCGCTGTGTGGTGTGACGAGAGGTGCCTGGCTTACGCAGATCCAGATCACCTTGCAAATCAGCTTCACTGAGCGCTAATCCCGGCGGGCAACCGTCAACAATGCAGCCAATGGCGGGGCCATGGCTTTCACCAAAAGAGGTCACCGTAAATAATTTTCCAATGCTATTTCCAGACATGGGGGCATTGTAACAGGAAGCACTCTATCAATGGCCGCCCATTGATAATTTTCAGCAGGCCGTTATGGTATTTTTATCGGGTTGATGGGAGCGATGGGAGACGGAATATTAATGTGGCTTTGTCCACTCTCCTGAGCCGGTGGGAGATCAGTGCTGCGGGACGCTTTATCAGGACTGCGTTTGATTGTACGTTGGGGCTTGGGCTTCGATTTGGGCTTTTCTTTAGCCTTAGACAAGGGCTTGGTTTTAGGTTTCGCGACCGCTTTCACCACGGGCTCAGCCTTAACCTGCTCGACAGGGGCGGCAGACGACGTGTGCGAATGCTCTTCCGCTTCTACTCCAGCTTCATCCTTAGCGTGTTCCTCCAATTGAATATCTTCTTCTGCGGATTCAGACTCTGGTGTCAGGTCTATTGCACCCTCATGCTCATGATCCACACCTTCTTTAAGAAGATTCTCACCCTCAGCCGCTGAATAAACAGGGTTAACGTCGCTGAACAATGCTTTTTCAGCCGCTTTATTCATCACAATAATGGCAATTCGCCGATTAATGGGGTGACGTGGTTCGGCCTTGTTAAACAACACCATGGAGGCCAGCCCAATCACTTTAGCCATTTTTTTCGCGTCCAGCCCACCATTAATGAGTTCACGACGAGAGGCATTAGCACGGTCTGCCGATAGTTCCCAGTTACTATAATTTTCTCGCCCGACAAACTGAGAGGCATCGGTGTGCCCTGTTAGACTGATGCGATTTTTCACGGTGTTAATGGTCTTAGCCAACTCGTGCAAAATTTCTTTGGTATAACCTTTCAACTCTGCACTGCCGCTGTCAAACATGGGACGGTTTTCTTTGTCGACAATCTGAATGCGCAACCCTTCCGGGGTAATATCCAACAACAGCTGGTCTTTGAATGGCTTAAGCGCCTGACTAGCTGAGATGGACTTTTTCAGCTCTTCCATCAAGGATTCCAAGCGTTCATTTTCAGCTTCAGCCGCACGAATAAGCTCTCGTTCAGTCAGCGCCCGTGGCTCACGAGCATTGTCCTTGGAGTCATCACCCTGGGAGATTTTCTGACCACCGCCCATATCAATCAGGCTTTCGCTCTTACCACTGCCCTCAGCCAGCCCCTGAGTCGGCGGACTAAAATACTCGGAAAGCCCCGCTTTCTCTTCCTTGGTCGTCGATGCAATAAGCCACAGCAACAGGAAAAAGGCCATCATCGCTACCGCGAAATCAGCAAAGGCAACCTTCCAGCCACCGCCATGATGGCCGTGACCGCCCTTTTTGATCTTCTTGACGATGATTGTTTGATTTTCCATGCGCTTTTCTTGTCGAAACAGATTCCTGGCTTAGCTGTACTTAACGCTGCAATTGCGTTGTACTTTTTTTGTACTTACGCCGTAACTTACGCAGTCACTTATACGGTACCTTTTGCGGTAACTTTTGCGGTACTACAGGGGGGCACCGTATCAATGGATACAAATAAGAAGGTAACAACAAGATAACAACGCTGGAACATGGGCATTACTCAGATTTGCCTTTTACAAAGTCTTCCAACTCCTGAAAGCCAGGGCGATTGTGAGATTCAAGCGTCTTACGCCCAAACTCCACCGAAATCTGTGGTGCATAACCGTTCAAAGAAGCCAGCAGGCAGACCTTGATACACTCAAAGACCTTGCTGTCATCTTCATTCATCGCAGTCAGACTGGTCGCCATCGGACCGACAAACCCATAAGCAAACAAAATACCCAGAAATGTACCCACCAATGCCGCAGCCACATGTTTACCTAATTCTTCCACCGGGCCACCAATGGAAGCCATCGTAATCACAATACCCAACACCGCCGCCACGATACCGAAACCAGGCAAAGCATCGGACACCGCCGTAAAGGCCGTAGGCACCTTCGCCGCTTCGTGATGATGAGTATCCAGCTCCACGTCCATCAGGTTTTCAATTTCAAAGGGGTTCATATTGCCGCCCACCATCAAACGCAGGTAATCCGCAATAAAATCCAAAGCATGGTGGTTTTTAAGAATTTTGGGATACTTCTGGAAAATGGGGCTTTCATGAGGCTCATCAATATCCCCCTCCAACGCCATCAAGCCTTCTTTACGCGCCTTAGTGAAAAGGTCATACATCAGCGCCAACAATTCCATATAGCTCGCTTTATTATGCTTAGAGCCAGAAAGCAGCTTACCGATAGAACCAAAGGAGTCCTTAATAACCGTCCCTGGATTCGAAATAACAAAGGCACCAAAAGCCGCACCACAAATAATCACCAGCTCAAAAGGCTGCCACAACGCCGCCAAATGGCCGTGTGAAAGCACAAAGCCCCCACCCACACAGCCCAACACAATAATAACGCCAATAATAAATTTCATAATGTGATATCTGCGACCAGCCCATTGAACGCTAGGAGTATCGGCAGACGCCCCCCCACCTTGAGAAAATTAGTCGTAATAATCTACGTAAAAAACCCAGCATCCCCCTCAAGAATTGAACAAAACACACCCAAAAGCATTGCGTTAAACCCCATTCTGGTTTACCCTTTCGCGCTCATTTTCAAGACGTAGCACTACGCCCTTGAACAATGACTGGAGAGGTGTCCGAGCGGTTGAAGGAGCACGCCTGGAAAGCGTGTATACGTTAACGCGTATCGAGGGTTCGAATCCCTCCCTCTCCGCCAAACATAAAAAAAGGCTACCCGAATGGGTGGCCTTTTTTTATGTTTCGGTAAGGGAGATCTGGATGAGAAACCTTGTTCGCCCCATTGACGAAGGCAATTGGGACGCCGCAGCAAAGCGAAGGCGCCCCGCAGGGGTGAAGGTGCGCAGCACCTGAATCAATCCCTCCCTAACCACCATACACAAAACAATGCCCCGCTTGTCGGGTTTTTTTTTGTGTATTGTGATTAGGGTGGACTGGGGTGAGACCGATTAGTGAAACTAATCGGGACGTTGTAGCGCAGCGAAAACGCCCGCAGGGTGAGGCGTAAAACGCCGAATCAAACCTTCGGTTCGACGACTGAGCATAGCGAAGGAGAACGTCGCGCACTTTGCGACGGCCCGCAGGGCGAAGGCCAAAGGCCTGAGTAATCCCTCCCTCTCCGCCAAACATAAAAAAAGGCTACCCGAATGGGTGGCTTTTTTTATGTTTCGGTGAGGAAAATCTGGATGAAAAGCCTTGTTCGCCCCATTGACGAAGGCAATTGGGTCGCCGCCGCTAAAGTCCAAAACCTGCCAAAAAAGCAGACAGCAGCTGTTTATTCCTTTCGTATTGAATATCAAAACGTTCACACATTTCTTCAATTAGGCGCTCAGCGTTTCGTTCACCCAACTCTCCATTAACCAATCTGGCGACTTGCTGTCGAGTATTAGGTTGGGCAATATCGTTAGCATGTATACCTAGTAAGTAAGCAGCCGCTTGTGAAATATCCCAATCATAAGTTTCCATGGTCTGTGTGTTATCACCATCAAACAAAGTATCTGTAACATCTTTGATCTTCTCGTATGTCGATAGTAAATACGCAATATCCATCGCATCCTTTCTTCGCATATCCCCGGCCCTGTCAGTCCATGCAATAATTTTAAGAAGCACCAACCCAGCAGGTGTTACCACTGACACATCAAGACTGGGTTTCCTGAATACGCACCCATTCTGCACTATCACAGGCCTCCTGAAAGCCGAGTACATTCATTACAATCTCACCTTTCGGTGGCCAGGCAATAGATGCCTGTTTATCTTCAACTTGGCCGAACGGGACAATATCTACTTCGGTATTCAAAGGGCTAATTAAACGATGTTGCGCATGAGTTGTTTTGAACCCTTCGGCACAGAGCCTATCCCTTAGCGCATTGAAAGCAGCCCAGTTTGGTATTTCTATGGCAAAATCAATATCGTGAGTAGCGCGCTGAATTTTCGCACCATGGCCATGATGCAATACAAGATCCCTTGCCGTAGCGCCGACAACAACATAAGGAATATCCAAAGCAGAGATTGCGCGACAAACTATCTCGAATACCGCGACAGTCTCTAAATCAATCTTCCCGGCAATGTTGAGCAATGTGCTCGTCATAGATCCTCTCTGCCACTTCTAAATTTCTGGGGTCACCGGTAGCAATCAGGTCAGCATAAACCAAAACTGGGTGGGTCACGCCTTTCCTTAATTCGGTATAAAGCTCATTGTATTTCTCCGGCCAAAACGGCCGGTATATAAACACTGTATTAGCGTCTGCCCCAGTCCACGCGGTCGCTTTTTTAAGCCGCACATCGACGACAAGTCTTGGCAATACAATATCGTGAAAATAGATCGTTGTTACCAGTGGTTTAAGGTAGTTTGTATATTTTGCTGCCGCAATTTCTCCACCCCAATAGCCGTCATATTTTCCAATGTCGACTCCTTCCCACCAGTACGGATCATCTACGACAAACTCACCCACAAATTGTTTTGGTTTAAGCTTCTCTGGCCAAGCCTCCACCCACCGGTCTAGCAGCTTCCGATAACGGCTAAGACGACGCCCTTTTTTACCACCAGCATCACGAATAAAACCACCGGCTTTAAGCCCGTTGAGTACCCAGCCTACGGTGCCGACCGCTACGCCTGCTCGTTCAGCAATCTCACGATAAGGTGCATTAACGAGTTCTGGATACAAAAGAAACGCATAAACAACCATCAAACCCTTAGGCTCGAATGCTCGCTTTGCGCCGTCTGTCGGTGGTTTGAAACCACGTTCTTCTTGACGATTCCCAGTGACATAAACATAGACAGGTGGCTGGTCAATAAAGGCATTACCTGCAGTGTCGATAAACTGTACCCCTTGCTGACGCAACTTGTCCGCCATCTTGGGGTTAACGTAATCAGCGGCTAACAGCCCTCCTTCCGGCAACTGCTGAACCTGGTGAATCAGGGCACCAAGGTTGGCCTGCTGTGCCCATTTCTTCACCTCAACTGCCAGCGTTCGCTCACCAGGCTCCAGACGCACAATTGCATCAACTACTTGATTTTGTGTAGAATATTCCCATTTTTCGACGTGCAAACGCACCCCTGTCTCACGATCTACCGCCCGGATAGCGCTATCAAGAATGGCTTGCTCAGTGTCTGTTTTCCTGTACATAATGTACATAATGTACACTAATATAGCATGTTCATTAATAATGTACAGGGTGATTTAGTGAACAATCTTACTCGAGGCACCCAAGGGCACTATCTCGAAACATGCCCCACCCAGCTACAAACCAGAGCATCAATGGCATCCTCAGAACGTTTGAAATATGAGAATGGGCGGTCAACCAAATCTTCCGGGAAAGTCAGCGAGGTATCGCGTATATGTTGACCGAACATTAAGTCATAAGTTGATCGAACCAAACCAACCCAATGAAACCAATTGGTAAGTTTGTAATACTATCGGTTGGATTTACGAGCACTGCGCGTTTTTTTCACAACACCTGAATTGAGTGATTTATTATACCTATACTTTTCTAACTCAATTTCAGATGTACACGTATCGTAACTACTCGATGAAACTTTGGCTATATATGTATAGCCACCTTTAAATTCCATTTGTACATCATTAAACCCAACAATAGAATTTTTCTTATTATCATTGAAATTAATGCGGCAGTTTAAACGTATATTTCTTAGTCCTGGCAGAACCAGCGTATGCTTGTTGGCCGAAAACAGTTTAGTAGTACCTTAATGCCATCAATTGACTTAATCGATACAGATAGACTTTCGCCCGTGACACCATGAAGAAGAATTCCAACAGGGTCCAATAATTCAGAATTGTCAGTCATTAATAGTGCTTTTTCACCTCTACCAACTTCCATGTATTGATGTGGATGTAGGTTATGGGTGGTACAGCCACCCAAAAAAAGCGCGATAATTAATATGTTGATAAGAGTTCTTTTATCCATGTTTTTTTACGCTTAATATCCTTATCTAGTCGCCTACAGAAGAAATTCGCATCTTTTAATATACGACGTTATTGGTGGGTTATATAGGGAACCTTGCTCATTTGAGCATGAGTAATATCTTGCAGGCTCACTTTTTAATTTTCAAATAATCCTTGTGAATCTTAGAGATGGCAGTCCTATCAAATTTTTAAAATTGAGAAAATACTTAGCATTACTCTCCTTCCCAAGGAGAGCAGATATCAATTAAACAACCATTTGGGTCTTGTGTAAGAAAACGGCGCTGCCCATAAAACTCATTTTGTGGTTCTTGAATTATCTGCAGACCCATTTCAATTGCTTTTTTATAAGTAATATCAACATCCGATACGACAAACGTTACGTACATGCCTGTGGGTTTATCTTGGTATTGGTTCGGAACCAGATCATGATCTCGTTTTATGATGCCATATTCTATCTCTGAGTTATCTGATGAACAAAGTTGAATGTACCAGTCACGGTCATACTTGACCTTAAAACCGAGAAGATCAACATAGAAATTTTTGCTTTTTTGTAGATCATCTGAACAGATATTGGTAAGTATTTTCACCATTACACCTTTTAATATCTTACGTTTTAAATCAATCTCTGAAAACTCAAGAATACCGCATACCAGTATCGAAGAACTCGTTATTGCACCTTTATTCCACAACTCAAACTAGAAGTTCACTTACTTCCCCGCCAAATGTTATATGCTTTTATTCTCATACTCCATCAATTCTATCGGAACACCGTTAACCTCTATAAACGCAACTACCAAACCTTCACTCGGTGAGTTTGGTGGTATTATGACATTTTTACCTTCTATTTCTTGCACTATATTGTCTACGACAAAGGCAGCATGTGGAACTGTTTTTACTAGTTCGGGGTATGGTGCATCATCCCAATAACGTTGCCATTGAATACCGTAAGGATTATTTTCGTGATCTGACACCGTCATTTTTAAAAGAGGAAGATCAATTTCTCCTTCAAATTTATCTTTAGTGGGTATTCCAATATGGTTGAATTTCATTTATTTCCTCGAACTCCTATGAATATAACGCCCAACTCAATTGATCAAAAAAGTTACGAAAATTTTGTGGAATTCAGCGAAGCTCCACAAAGTATCCCACAACTGTAGGACTCACTACATCTTCCTACAAAAAAACCTAGTAATCAACAAGTTGCCTGTACTCTGGCATTTATCCCTACAGCGGTTAATTACTTTTACTGGGTTATAATACGGGGGGTATAAATCATTTGGGGAACCGCGCTCAATCGATTACAGAGTAGGTCAGACTCGGAAACTGCTTGATAAATCCGTACACATTTCACTTCTTTGTGTACTCTGCGTCTTTGCGACCTTTGCGTTTACAACACCGGCAGTGGTTATAACTCAGTACCTTGAGGACAAGGAGAATCCAGGCGAGGTTTATTAGCATTTGGCACTCGATGTCTTTTCGACCTCATCGTTTGCAACACCATCAGCGGGTATCATTTGTCAGCTAGCTGCGCAACCTGACCTACAGTCTGCATTTACCAGTGACCGGTATTTACACGGTAACGATTCGTATGCGGGAATGCCGAAAATGGAAAGCATAACCTGAAATTGTATTTGATGTGATCCGAAGTACGACTTCGGGCCGCCTTATGCGGTATGCGACCGCGGATACGGCAGAGATAATACATCTAAAAACGTGGGATCACGGTAGGGATCGCCCTGCTTTCCCTCAGCGGTTTGCTACTGTGGTGAATTTTAGGCAGACATCAATGCCTTTATTAATTCACTAACCTGTTGCATACCGCCGGTTAAGTTCGTTTCGATTTCTTCCATAGTGATAATGCCGTCAGTTTTCCCGGCGGCCCAGTTGGCGACGACGGCGCAGCAGGCGTAGTGTAGTTCCAGCTCTCTGGCGAGCGAGGCTTCGGGCATTCCGGTCATACCGACCAGGTGGCAGCCGTCGCGTTCCAGTCGTGTTATTTCTGCGGCGGTTTCCAGCCTTGGCCCTTGGGTTGCGGCGTAGGTGCCACCATCGACTACGTCTATTTTGGCGGCGGATGCGGCGTTGAACAGGCGTTGGCGTAGCGCATTACTGTAGGGATGGGTGAAGTCGATGTGTGTGACTTTTGAGTCTCTGGTTTCGTAGGTGCCATCAAAGAAGGTGCTTTTTCTGCCCCAGGAGTAGTCGATTATCTGATCGGGTATGACGACTTGCCCTGGCCCCATGTCGCTTCGTATACCGCCCACTGCGGCGACGGCCAGTATGCTGTCTGCACCGGCGTCTCTTAAGGCCCATATGTTGGCGCGATAATTTATTAGGTGTGGCGCTATGCTGTGGCTATACCCGTGACGTGGCAGAAACAGGACTTCCTGCCCAAAAAGATTGCCGCGTGTGACGGGCCCTGAGGGTTCTCCAAACGGGGTGATTATTATTTCTCGTTTGTCGAGTTTTATGTCGACGAGAGCGTCGAGTCCAGTGCCGCCAATGATGGCGAGTGTTGGTGTTCCCATATTCTGTTACATCCCCTTTACGGCATAAATGCCTGTGGCGTTTCGTAAGTAACCTTTGTAGTCCATTCCGTACCCGAATAGATAACGGTCTTCTGCTTGCAGGCCGATATAATCGGCTTGTATGCCATGTTTTCTGTCGTGTAATTTTTCGATGAGCGCAACCGTTTCCACGCTTTCGGCACCTGCCTGTTGGCAATACTCTGCGATGGCGGCCAGGGTGTACCCCTCATCCAGGATGTCATCCACGATGATGACATGACGGTTTTTGAGTGACTGTTTTGGTTTGACGATCCATTCCAGCTCGCCACCTTGGGTTTCGCCCCGATAGCGGGTGGCGTGCAGGTAGTCTTGTTCCAGAGGGAAATCGAGTCGTAACATAAGCTCTGCGGTGGTGATGAGGCCACCATTCATGACGCAGACAACCAAGGGGTTGTTGTTGCTATGTTTCGCCGTTATTTTATCTGCCAGGCTATCGAGTGCTGATTCGATTTTTTCTATACTGAACAGGCAGTCTGCTTCGGCTTTGATTAGACGAATATGTTCTATTGACGCTGTCATGTGGTTTTCTTTATGCCAGTAACATTAATGTTGTGGTGTCGTCATTGTCTGGTAAGCATGGCTTCCGGGAAGCCGTGTGGAAACGTTGTTGGAACGTTGTTTAAACAATGTTCCAACAACGTAGCTGCCGTCACGCGAATAAGCATGCCCACCCTGGCCTGTAAAAAAACACGGTGCCTAGTAGGTAAAAGTCACGGTGTCTTCGTCCATTGCCTCGCTGATGATATAGGCTGCGCCAACGGTTTCATTAATTTCGGGTATCAACTCATCGTCCCACAATTCCAGGTTGGATGTGCAGACTTTGATTTTAGCGCCAGCGTCTACGGCATCGCGGATTAAATCATAAACGGTTTTTGGGCTATTTTCAGAAAAACGTAACTTTTCTGCGACACCAATATTGGCCAGTTCCCCAGCGCGTCCGGTTAATAATATTTCCACTTCATATTCCATCGCAGCGGCTACGCTGGCTTGCATAAAGGGGGTTCCCAGCTCCGATGGATTGGTGGGGTCAGTATTCATCAAAATGATCAGTAATTTATCTGCCATGATTTCCTCGACATCAATTTGAACGTGACTGTTAGTTACTACGGGTACGCAAGTGGTTGTGATTAACGTGACGGCTTGCAAAAATACTATCGCGACAATAATGACCTAAAATATCACAGCGTTCAGAATTTCCTGTTTACCTCTGTGTTTATCGCTGTTTTTACCTCTTATGTTGACCTCTGCAAAATTATCGGTCATAAGTGCGGCAATATTTAACCCGGTTCTATTTTCATTCCTGCCATGTTTGCCATTGCTACGCCGTCTGGCAGATGCACGGTTGATGTGGGGAAGGCTATTTCAGCGTTGTGTTGCTCTATTATCTCGGCGATTTTTAACAATATATCTTGTTTGATGACGTGGAAATCGACCCAGACGGTGGTCTTGGTAAAGGTGTAAACGAAGAAGTCGACTGATGAAGGTGAGCATGCGACAAAATTTACCATGAGGGTTTGTGTGGCATCAATTGCCTCGTGGGCTTTCAGCATCGTTTCCACATCGGCGGTAATAGCGGACATCTGTCCAATATCGGCATAGCGAATCCCGAAGGTTTCATAGATGCGACGATTGGTCATGCGCGAGGGGTTTTCCACGGCGATATTGGCAAAGATTGAGTTGGGCACATACAACGGCCGCTTGTCGAAGGTGCGGATGATCGTGAGCCGCCACCCAATGCGTTCTATGGTGCCTTCTATTTCCCGGTCCGGTGAGCGTACCCAGTCGCCGACGGAGAATGGGCGATCAAGATAGATCATAAGCCCACCAAAAAAGTTAGCCAGTAAATCGCGTGCGGCAAAGCCGACGGCGATGCCGCCTACACCACCAAAGGCTAATATGCCGGAGATGTTGAACCCCATTGTTTGCATCATCACTAGCCCGGCAGTGATGGAGACGGAGAGGCGTAGCAGTTTCGCGATGGCGCTCATGGTGGTGACGTCAACGGGCTTACCCTTGGTTTCACCCATGGTGGCGATATTGCTCTCAGCCTGTTTGATGAACCGCATCGCGAACCAGGTGAGGGCAACAATGACCATGACTTCCCGAAGGGGCTCGATGGTGCTATAGAAGTCTGTTTCGGCATGGGCTCCGGCAATCCGGGCCGCAAAACTGATGCCAAGCACCCAAATTAACAGGCTGAGCGGTTTGCGCATGGACTCAATGACCGCGTCATCCCAAAGATTGCGGGTTTTTTCCAGACGTTTGGCCAGCCGCCGCAACAAACGCCGCTGAACAAAGTCAGCCAGCAGTGCGAATAACACCACCACAAATATTTGCGTGACCCACATGCTGCCACCCTGCCAAAAATCACTCGGAATAAAATCAAAAGACATCGGTATCACCTGGTATTTATACTAAAAAGTACATTAGCTCCACAACGAGCCAAAACTGAGCTTATAATAACGAACAATGGGGCACCTGCGCTATGTGCAGCGGCTACGGCACTACCACACACCGCTAATCCCACTGCACTCCCCAAAACGGGAGCTCTTTCTCCCGTTATTTGTCGCTTTCATCCCTCCTGAACTTAATAGGGGGTATAGGGTCGTATTTCAGATAACCATCCGCCCGTCAGCTTACGTCACTTTAAGCACACATAGTGTGTGGAAATATCGTATACTCACCGGAAATATTACGACTCGACTGAATTTTTGAGGCTCCCTTCCCTATGCTTATTCGGCATCCCAGATTACGCGCCATATTGCTTACACTGTTTACGCTGCTATCACTACTGTCTCTGTTATCGTCGCCCGTTTCCGCTAACGAAGAGCCAGCCCCTGAGTTTACCCTGCCTACTTTGCCTAATAACGCCGAAATCAATTTAAAAGACTTCAGAGGACGCGTGGTACTACTGGATTTTTGGGCAACCTGGTGCCCGCCCTGCCGCCGCTCTTTTCCGTGGATGGATGAAATGCATTCCCGTTATGAAGAGGACGGTTTAACGATCATCGCGGTCAGTGTCGACAAAAAACGCGACTTGATCGAAAGATTCATCCAGCAAATGGACCCTGCCTTCACCGTGGCCCATGACCCTACAGGCGATATCGCGAGGTCTTACCGGTTACGCGCCATGCCAACGTCCTACCTTATCGACCGCGAAGGCAACCTGGTTACGTCGCACATGGGGTTTAGGAGCAGAGACAAAGTCAAACTGGAAACAGAGATTCAGGATCTGTTGGAAAAATAACGCGCCAGCGTCTAACTCAGCGCCTAATAACAAATCGGGGTATACCGCAATGGCCACGACAATAAATAGCGGAGTCTATCGGGTTGTTTTCGCAGGGAGCCTTATTTTTACCTTTAGCGCGTGTAGTGTTGTGCCGGTGCAACCCTGGGACCGTGATTTGCTCGCTCAACAAAAAATGCAACTCGTGGCGGACCCGTTAGAAATTTATTTTGACGAGCACATCTACTTTAGCAAAGAAGCATCCAGCGGCGGCCAGGGAGTCGGCGGCGGTGGATGTGGCTGCAACTAGTCTGCCACGAGAATGTCATCACTCAAACCTTCACAACCGCCACCGCCCAAAATTCTGGGGAATATTCGTCGGCAATTGACCGCGGCGACTTGTACCTTGCTTACGTGTACAAGCCATGCCTCTGGACTGATCGCATCCGGCGATAATTGGAAAATTGATTCCGCTTTGTTGCTTTACGCCGAGAGAGACCGGGTATTGCTGGCAGAAGGTGTGCTGCATCTCAGTAAAGAAATTGACGACGATGAATATATCAATACCCGCATTGTCACGGATGTATTGACCGGTTCCTCTCCCAATGGTGCTGTTCCATCTAACACTCCACAAACTTTTACCAACCCTTCCGGCAATTCAACTTACACTGAACCGGCAAACAAAACACCGCTTAACCATACCTTTAAAGACTTTCGTAATGCTGTCAATGTGGAATGGGGCGCCCCATTAACTCGGGATTTGCGGGGTACTTTAGGGGGCAATATATCCCGAGAGTACGATTACCTATCGACTGGAATCTCGGCATCCCTCTCTCAAGATTTAAATCAACACAATACCACGCTTTCATTGGGAGGCTCGTGGAATGAGGATATATCAAACCCCGTCGGCGGCGTTCCCGTAGGGTTTACGGTAATGCCAAGTGCGCCTGCCATAAAGGCGCTTTCGGGTTCCGATGCCAACAAAACCATTAAAGAGTTGTTGTTGGGCTTTACCCAAGTAATTAACAGACGTTCCTTGTTACAGCTCAACTATAGCCGAGGCCAAGGTGACGGCTACCTAACTGACCCATATAAAATCATCAGTGTGTTGAGCAATGATGGCAGTGGAAATTTGCGCACCATCAATCCCTACATTTATGAAAATAGGCCAAGGCAACGAATTTATAACAGCGTTTATTTGAAAAGCGTATACCAATTCAATACACCGCTTTTACACGAAAATGTACTCAACATGTCTTATCGTTACTTTTGGGATGACTGGGGAGTCCAATCAGACACAGTGGATATGCGTTTGCGTTTTGATTTAGAGGGTGGCCATTACCTGCAACCTCATTTTCGCTATTATCAGCAGGGTGCAGCCGATTTTTATCGACAGACGCTTATTGATGGCGAAGAAATCACCCTTGATTATGCTAGCGCGGATTACCGGCTAGGCCGCTTTACCACAAAGACCATTGGTTTGAAATATGGTTATGAGTTTTTTAATGGTGCCGAAATTAATTTTCGGGTGGAATTCATTAATCAAAACGGCAAAGACCGTCGTCAAGATGCTGTTGGTCTATTACGAAACCAAAAACTGTTCCCTGACAATGAGGCCTTACTTTTACAAGGCGGACTATCCCTGGACTCTGATATGATCATTGAATATGTGGCTAGGATTTACCACAAATTATTTTAAGCTCAACGTACTACTTTGCACAGACTTTCCTTCGTTTTACGATACCGGAATGTAAAATGAAATCATGACGACACTTGAACAAAGAACACATTACTTTGTTGGCCACTTCAATGCGATGGCCAGTCACTGTGAAGTGTTGATCGATACATACAATAAAAACCTCGCCCAACAAATTACCGATGTTGTGGCCCACGAAGTAACGCGCATTGAACATAAATACAGCCGCTACCGAGACAGTAGTTTATTGCAGCGCATTAATCGTGGAGGAACGGTCCAGGTCGATTCTGAAACAGCCCAGCTTTTAGACTATGCGAATCAGCTCTTTCAGTTGAGTGAAGGCCGCTTCGACATCACTTCCGGCGTATTGCGACGGGCGTGGCATTTTGATGGCAGCAGTAACATTCCTTCAAAAAATGACGTCAAAGCATTGCTGCCTTTCATCGGTTGGGACAAGGTGATGTGGAATACACATGCCCCTCAAATAAAGCTCGCCAAAGGTATGGAAATTGACTTTGGTGGTATCGGTAAGGAATATGCTGCCGACCGCGCGGCATACTCTGTTTTAGCATTGTTAACCTCCCAATCATCCATCGTTACCGACAACACGGCGCAAAACACATCCGTGCTCATAAACCTGGGTGGCGACCTTTCGGTCACTGGCCCACGCACCAATGGTGAGGGCTGGCAAGTCGGTATAGGCGCGACCCTACCGCCACAAAAAGGCGCTCAAACGGGCCCGCCACCCGTTGGCACATTACACCCCAGCAGCCCTCCCTCTTTCACAGTGACACACGGGGGAATAGCCACAAGTGGTGACGCTCATCGTTTTTTAGAAAAAGATGGAGTACGTTACAGCCATGTAATAGACCCGCGTACCGGCTGGCCTGTTGTCGGCGCACCCGCTTCTGTCACCGTACACGCCGATACGTGCACTGACGCGGGTATGCTCAGTACACTCGCCTTATTACACGGCCCGGATGCCGAGGATTTTCTACAAGCACAGGATGTACCATTTTGGTGTCTAAAATGACAGGTTCGAATGACGAAGCTTCATTGACTGGAAATGATTGTTGTCTTTTCCTCGTCCGCGCCCCTAGACCCTAGCCCCTCGCCCTCGATAATTACCTTCAATACTGAATAGATTAAAGAACCTCCCCACCCTGCCGCTGCAAGGATCTATACTGCACACAAGTACACTAAAGTGCGCTCGAATAAAAAGGAATGAACATGCCTGAAGCTGAAGCAGACATTGGCCTTATTGGCCTGGCGGTAATGGGACAAAACCTGGTATTGAATATGGCGGATAATGGCTTTACCGTTGCCGTATTTAACCGTACCACGTCGAAAGTTGACGATTTTACGGCAGGCCCAGCGGCAGGCAAGTCCATTCTCGGCACCCATTCACTGGAAGCTTTTTGCCAGTCACTTAAAGCACCGCGTCGCATCATGTTAATGGTCAAGGCAGGTAGCGCAGTGGATGACTTCATCGAGTTACTTAAGCCTTACCTTGATGAAAGCGATATCATTATCGATGGCGGTAACTCGCTGTACACCGATACTCAACGGCGTGTAGATTCTCTGGCCAAACAAGGTTTTCGTTTTTTGGGTGTCGGCGTTTCTGGCGGCGAAGAAGGCGCGCGTTTCGGGCCATCGCTCATGCCGGGAGGTGACCCTGAAGCCTGGCCGGCGGTGAAAGATATTTTTCAGGCGATCTCGGCCAAAGTCGATGGGCAGGCCTGTTGCGAATGGATGGGTGAAGGTGGTGCCGGGCACTATGTAAAAATGGTACACAACGGCATCGAGTATGGCGATATGCAGTTAATCTGCGAGGCCTATCAGGCATTACGTGAAGGACTCAACATTCCCTTTGATGACTTACAAGGCATTTTTGAGCAATGGAACGGTGGGGTTTTGGATTCTTACCTCATCGAAATTACCCGCGATATTCTGGGTGTGCGAGATACCGACAATGCGCCACTTGTGGATAAAGTGCTCGACACTGCTGGCCAAAAAGGCACGGGGAAATGGACAGGCATTAATGCGCTGGAAAGTGGTATTCCGCTGACGCTTATTGGCGAAGCCGTTTTTGCCCGCTTTCTGTCTACGCTTAAAGAACAACGTGTGCAAGCGGCAAAGCAATTGCGAGGACCCACGCCGCCGCCCGTCGAATCACAAGACCAGGCGTTGATGATTAACAATATCCACGATGCCTTGTACGCTTCGAAAATAATTTCTTACGCACAAGGCTTTATGCTAATGGCCAGTACCTCGGATGAAAAAGGCTGGAATCTCAATTATGGCAACATCGCGTTGGTCTGGCGTGGGGGCTGCATTATTCGCAGCCGCTTCCTAAATAACATAAAAGAAGCTTTTGAGAAGAAGACTGATCTCAATAACTTATTGCTCGATGGATTTTTCCGTGATGCCATTCATGATTCCCAAACAGGCTGGCGTAGCGCCATCCAGTTCGCAGTGGGTGGCGGTATTCCCACACCTGCCTTTTCCGCCGCATTGGCCTTTTATGATGGCTATCGTTCAGCCACGTTACCTGCCAATCTATTACAAGCACAACGTGACTATTTTGGCGCGCACACTTACGAACGTATCGACAAACCGCGTGGGGAAGTCTTTCACAGTGATTGGTCGGGAAAATCCTAATTTCGATTAACAGACCCCGTGCAAAAACACGTTGAAAAAACCCTTTGTTTTTCTCACCACTTGAGAATGAATCATTATGTTTGACCCTTGTACTTACATTATTTTTGGCGCTACTGGCAACCTTTCCCGCCTGAAGTTAATGCCGGCACTTTATCATCTGGAAGTTGAAAATCGCCTGCCCGATGGCACAATGATTATGGCCATTGGTCGCCGTGAACTCGACGCGCAAGGCTGGCAAGACGAACTCCACGATATGCTGGTTGATAAAGCCCGCGGCGGCCTGGATGAAGACGTGTTCCGAAAATTCAGTGCGCGCATGAAATATGTAAAGGGTGATTTAACAAAAGAATCACTTTACGAGGAAATTCAGGACACTGTCGAAAATAATAATGATTTTTCAAAAAATTGTGCCATTTACATGGCGTTGCAACCTGCACAGTTTGGCATTGTTATCGACAAACTGGCCACCGCCAAACTACTCGATGAAACGCATGGTTGGCGGCGCATCATTATTGAAAAACCTTTTGGTTACGATCAAGACAGTGCCCACATGCTGGAAACCCGTTTGCACCGTTACGTGCGTGAAGAACAGATTTACCGTATTGACCACTACCTCGGCAAAGGGACTGTGCAAAATATATTGGTGTTCCGTTTTGCTAACGTGATGATGGAACCCTTATGGAATCGTAATTACATCGACCATGTCCAAATCACTCATTCCGAAACCTTGGGTATCGGTGGGCGTGGTGATTATTATGATCGTTCGGGTGCATTGCGTGACATGATCCAAAGCCATCTCATGCAATTGTTGACCCTGGTTGCCATGGAACCACCGGCCGCAATGGATGCGGAATCATTACGTGATGAAAAAGTAAAAGTACTTAAATCTATTCGCCCCATTCCTGCCAGTGCCGTACATGCACAAGCCTTTCGTGCGCAATACGCGAGTGGCCGCGTTGCGGGTCAAGCCGTACCGGGATACCTGGAAGAAGACAAGATATCGCCTCAATCCACGACTGAAACTTATGCCGCCATAAAATTATACATTGATAACTGGCGCTGGCGCGGCGTGCCTTTTTTTCTCCGGACGGGCAAACGTATGGCAGAAACAAAGTCAGCTATTTGCATTCGTTTCAAACAACCACCACAACATTTATTCAGTAATACGCCCATAGAAAAAATGAAACCCGATTGGGTGATCATTGGCATTCAACCCAAAGAATGTTTGCGTATCGAAATGCAGGTTAAAGAACCTGGGCCAGCCATGAAGACGCGTACTGTCAGTTTGGATGCCAGCCTGCGAAATGATGATGAAACCTCTTACGATGCCTATGAAGACTTATTGCTGGATGTGATAAAGGGCGATCAAAGCCAATTTTTGCGCTTTGATGAAGTCGAAGGAGCGTGGAATGTTGTTGACCCGATACTACGAGTTTGGGCAACGGAAAGAGACTTTATTCACACGTATCCTGCAGGCACTTGGGGCCCACAAGAAACTCGCCGTTTATTCGAACGTGAAGACCAGTTTTGGCGGCATTCACTGGAGCCAGACGGTAATCAATAATGCAATTCGGATGCACTATTACAGTGCGGACGGGCTTAAACACATTGCAGGGTTAGCAAATCTCGAGACTACCTCGAAACGCCATCAACAATCACCACAAGATGGTGCAAAAACATTGACTCCTGCCGCTGCACAAGGCATCGTGAGGCTTTAGCAAGTTCGTACTTCTTCAGTAACAAATAGAAGGAACTATCGCACCATGAGCATTATGCATTCTCCAGCCTCACTTCCTACCGACATCGCAATAAATCCTACCGTGTTTATCGTGGATGATGATGACGGTGTTCGTAACGCCTTGCAGACTCTCATTGAGTCTATGGATATACAAACATGCGCTTTCAGTAATGTGCAATCCTTTCTCGACAGCTATGACCCCAGCCAGCCAGGCTGCCTGGTTCTGGATGTTCGTCTGCCACAGTTAAGCGGACTTGAACTTCAGGAGTTTTTAAGTCGGGAAGGCATTAAAACCCCTATTATTTTCGTTTCCGGCCACAGCAATGTTTCCATGGCCGTGCGCACCCTAAAAGCCGGCGCCGTTGATTTCCTTGAAAAGCCATTCGATGACCAGATGTTACTGGACAGCATTCAAAAGGCACTGGAAGTGGACAGAGTCATGCGCAGTGAAGATCATTGGCGTAAGCTGGTTTTACAATACCTCGGCCAGCTTTCACGACGCGAAGAAGAAGTGCTACGCCTTTTGATTCAAGGCAAACCGAATAAAGTCATTGCTCACGAAATGAGCCTCAGCACCAAAACTGTTGAAACACACCGCGCGCATATTATGCGTAAACTCGGCGTAAACTCATTGGCTGGATTGGTATGGATGGCATTGACCTCTGGTGAATACCAGGAAGTTCCCGACCACCTACCCTTCCCATTACCTTCTAAAAGCCCTGGCGCCTTGTCCTTACGATAGAGACGCCTCTATGGGTGCCCTGATGTCCCGGGCACCCATGTTTTATACCTGCCCAATATTACCGGCACCACAGCACTTCCCGGTTACCTAAAACAGGGGTAACCCTTACATTGACGGGCCGTTAAACCCACCACCTACCATCATTTAACGGCAAAATGACAATCATGCTGTGCCTGGTTCCGCGTAGACACATAACCCCGTAGGGGCTCCCCTTGTGGGTGCCCTGATGTCGAAGATGCCCCATTATTACTGGCACCACATCATTTTCTGGTTACCAAAATACGGACAATCAAGGCATTCTCCGGTTATTCAAAACAAGGGCAACCACAAGGGGTGCCCCTACAGTTGGGGTATTGCCGGATTATTGAAATACATCAATTACCTTTGCGTTTTACAAATTTCTTGAGGCGCTGGCGTTTGTCTATCTGACGTTTGGTCAGTTTGTTTTTTCGGCCTTCAAAGGGATTAACGCCTGTTTTGAAATCGATTCGCACGGGTGTGCCTTCCAACTGTAACGCTTTGCGATAGACGTTTTGTAAATAGCGCCGGTAGGCGTCGGGGACATCTTTGGTTTGATTGCCATGAATGACAATCATTGGTGGGTTACGCCCCCCCTGGTGAGCATAACGTAGCTTAATACGTCGTCCACGCACCAGAGGTGGTTGATGGTTTTCTACCGCTCTCTCTAATATACGGGTTAATTCCGGCGTGGTGAACTGGCGAGTTGCTGATGCATAGGCCTTTTGAATAGGCTTGAATAAATCACCCACACCCGTGCCGTGTAGCGCCGATATAAAAAACAATTTAGCAAAATCAACAAATTGTAGCTTGCGGCCCAACTCATACTTCACTCGTTCACGTTCGGAGGTTTCCAGGCCATCCCATTTGTTAATGGCGATGACCAAGGCTCGACCTTCGTCCAACACAAACCCCAACAAATGTGCGTCCTGATCACTGATGCCTTCATGGGCATCAATCACCAATACCACGACATGAGCCCGCTCTATGGCTTGCAGGGCTTTTATGACGCTGAATTTTTCCAGTTTGTCATGGACTTTTTTACGGCGACGCACACCGGCGGTATCAATAAAGGTATAGCGTTCGCCACGGCGCTCAAACGGCACAAATATACTGTCACGCGTTGTACCGGGCATATCAAAGGTCAGCACCCGTTCTTCGCCTAGAATACGATTGATCAGCGTTGATTTTCCGACATTGGGCTTACCGACAATGGCTATTTTAATGCCGAGGTTATCTTCCTCTTCTTCAAATTCAGACTCGGGTAACTCGGGCAAGACTTCAGCCATCAAATCACGCACACCACCACGCTGGCTTGCGGTGATACCCAACGGATTACCCAGACCGAGTTGATAAAAATCGGCAATAACGACGGCCAGTTCGGCTCCATCCACTTTATTAACCACCAGATGCACCGGCTTATTAGACGTACGTAAGCGTTTGGCAATTTCATGGTCGCCCGCCATCAATCCATCACGCGCATCCACCATAAAAAGCACAAGATCAGCTTCTTCCACGGCCAACCATGATTGATCCGCCATCAACTCATCAAGACCTTCCTTTTCGCCACTCAGGCCACCAGTGTCTATCACTAAATAGGGATAATCACCCACTCGCCCTTCACCGTATTTACGGTCACGTGTTAGCCCAGGTTGGTCAGCAACCAGTGCATCTCGCGATTGAGTGAGACAGTTAAACAGCGTTGACTTACCAACATTTGGACGCCCTACAAGGGCTACAACCGGTTTCATTTTAATATTTCACAATTCACTAACCATTAATAAAAATATGTCTTTAGCGCGTCAGCTGAAAAGCTGTTAATGCGCCGATGTTATCACGCACATACAACATATCAGCAACCGCAAGTGGCAATACACTCACACTTCGATAACGCTCTTCGGGATCTTCATCATCCCAAACATAACGTAATTTTTCCCAGGTAACTTCAAGGTTCTGTCGTGCTAAAAATTGCCCGTCTTCACGGGACAACCAATGCACGTAACCATCATAGTCGGCCACCACCACGGTATCACCCAGCACTGCGGGGGTACTGAGTTCACGGCCAGATAGCTTATCCTGGCGCCACAACGTGGCACCGGTTTTACCATCCAATGCCCATACTTTACTTTCAGCATCAGTGATAAATATCTGATCCTTGCCCATGGCAAGTCCGGTATAAGAAGACATATCCCGCGCCCATAAGATACTGCCATCAGCAACCGATATGGCGGCAACACGCCCTTGAAAGCTACTCACATAAACGATGTCGTCGGCAGCTTGGAACAGTCCATCAATATCGACCAGACGTTCCAGGTCAGTACGGCCATGGGGGACCGCAATCGTGGTTTCCCATAAGAGTGCGCCAGTCGCCAGATCAAGCCCTACCAGCCGACCATCGGAAAACCCTGCCAGTATTTTTTCGCCCATAACGACAGGGGTACTGGTGCCACGTAACGTGAGTTTGGGGATAGCTCGGCCATAGGTCCACACCATCTTTCCTGTTTGGGTGTTATACACACTCACCTTGCCATCGATGGTCTGTACGATTAACTGGTCATCAACAACAATGGGGGAAGCCAGCATTTCAGCACTGATTTTTTGGCGCCACTGTTCATCCCCGGTTGCTTTATCCAGCGCCACCAGCTGCGCTTCTCGCGTTGCCAGAAAAATTCGCTGCGAGCCAATACCCGGCCCTCCAGAAATGGCTTCGTTTAAAGACACCTGCCATTGCAGTTTGCCATTTTTAGCGTCAAAGACAATAACATCACCGGTTTGGTTGGCAATATAGACGCGCCCCTTGTCCACCGCCACTGGCAACTGCGCATGTGCTGATTCTGGCACATCACCAGTCACCTGTGCCCACAGAGGAACAACATCGCGCTGTATATCGATACTGGCCAATGGTGTGGCATCATCGTAATTTTTGGGCGATGAACCACAGGCGACCAACAAGCCGGCAAGGCACAGCACCGAGATAAGCTTCCGTTTATTTAAGACGGTCGGCTTGCTCATCATTTTCTTTGCCAAGGTGTTCATTGCCGGGGCGCTTACTGTCAGGACACTCATTATTGAGACATTGCTCCGGCTACTGCCTGTCCATGAGTGCTACCCAGATTATCCAATTTCATTTGCAGCAGTTCACGCCCACGCTCGGTTGGTGCCATGCTGGTAAGCGCCCGATTGTACGCGGTACGCGCAGATTCAGGCTTGCCAGCGGCACTATTCACATCGCCTTTCAATTGTTCATATCGTGCGGTGTACACACCAGTATCACCGGCATTGAGCAATGCCAAGGCATCGTCATGTTTGGCTTCAGCTAACAACAATTTCGCTAAGCGCAAGCGTGATTCGTGACGAACAGAATCTTCCTGGGTGTTATCCAAAGCCCATCTCAAGTGAGAGCTGGCAGCCGCAGCATCACCACCGTCAAGTTTCAGCTTTGCCATTGCCAGCGCCGCTAACGATGAATAGGGAGTGTCGGAAAATTGCCCTAGCAATTGTGCGCCTTGTGTGGCCGCTTCATCATTCCTGCCACTGGACATATGTTCCAGCATCATCTGATAGCTGGTCGAGGCTGCTTCAGAAAAGACCTGTTGATTATCCAGCCAGGTCCGACCACCCCATAAAGCGCCAACACCTATCACTACACCACCGATGAGTGACCATTTATTCTCATTCCACCATTTTTTAATGGCTTCTATTTGTTGTTCTTCCGTTGTATACACGTCCACGGTTCTTCTCCGTTATTTTTTTGAAACAAACATTCTTTTAGGTAATTTATACATTCATTCAATGCTGCTAAAAAAGTTTAAAACTCGGCTATTTCACTTTTTAGCCATTCAGACAGCGCAGCCTGCTCAAGGGTCTGCTGCTCCTGCCCACGGTCACCCCTCAATATTTTGACGTTCACCGTGCCATTTTCAACTTCATTATCACCCAATATAAAGGCAATTTGTGCAGCACTTTTGTCGGCTTTTTTAAACTGACTTTTTAGGCTGCCACCGCCGCAATGGGTCATCAACCGTAACCCTGGCAGCGCATTTCGTAACTGCTCGGCCAGCAACAGTCCTTTTGATTGTGCCTTTTCTCCCGCCACAATAAGATACACATGGGGTATGTTAGCCGGCGTAAGCTTGTCACGTACCAACGCTAACAATCTCTCCAGTCCCATGGCAAAACCCGCTGCCGGTACCGCCTTTCCGCCCAGTTGTTCTACCAGTCCATCAAAACGACCACCCGCACAAACGGTGCCCTGTGCGCCCAATTGATCCGTGACCCATTCAAACACTGTCCGTGAATAATAGTCTAACCCTCGCACCAGGCAGGGGTTGACGACATAAGCGATTCCAGCGCCATCCAGTAGACCGCACAATACCGCAAAATGTTCGCGAGATTCGTCATCCAGGTGCTCACTAAGCTTAGGGGCCGCGGCAATGAGCTCTGCCAACGCTGGTTTTTTTGAATCCAGAATACGCAGTGGGTTGCCGTCTAATCGTCGCAGGCTGTCCTCATCCAGCTGATCCAGATTCTGCTTGAAAAAATCGACCAAATGCACTCGATACGCGGCACGTGACTCTTTGGTGCCCAACGAATTGATTTGCAATTCCAGACCTTCAAGCCCCAATTGTTGCCAGAACTTCGCGGTCATCATAATCAGCTCGGCATCCAGATCAGGCCCGGCCATGCCGAAGGTTTCAACGCCCACTTGATGAAACTGGCGATAACGGCCTTTTTGTGGGCGCTCATGCCGGAACATCGGCCCCATATACCACAGGCGTTGTAACTGGTTATGTAACAAGCCATTCTGTATACCTGCGCGAACGCAGGCTGCGGTCCCTTCTGGGCGCAATGTCAGACTGTCACCGTTACGGTCTTCAAAGGTATACATTTCCTTCTCGACGATATCGGTGACTTCACCAATGGAGCGTTTGAACAGCTCGGTTTTTTCAACGATGGGAAAACGAATTTCTTGATAACCATAACTGGCCAGTACCGCACGAATGATGGATTCGAGCTGTTGCCAATAAGGGGTATCTTCCGGGGTGATGTCATTCATTCCCCGGACAGCCTGTAGCGGTGATTTCATTACCGCTTTAGAAGATGCCTTTGATGGTGCTTTTGTTGTTTTTTGTGTTGGGGCCTGTGACAAAATTTTATTTTCCAATAACAAGTTTTGTATGCGTCATCCCATTGCGCCTTCTACATTCGGTGAATTCAAACGCGCGACAGGATTTTATGGTTCGAGTAAAGCCCACATTAACCAACGTTAACTGGCCACGTATCTGTTGACTAATTCACTTGCTGAATACTGATGCCGCCGAGCGCCGCAGTGGCATCCTGCCTGCGTTTTACTTCTGCACGAATCGCTTTTTCCAAATCATCCAGTATATCTTCGTTACTGATTTTATGGTCTGGCTTGCCATCGATATACACCAAATTTGGCTCACCACCAGTGAGGGCGACGTCTACTTCTTTTGCTTCGCCGGGGCCGTTGACCACACAACCGATGACAGCAACATTGATGGGCTCCAATATATCTTCGAGACGTTCTTCCAACGCATTGACTGTGGACACCACATCAAATTGCTGGCGCGAACAAGAGGGGCAAGCAATGAGATTGATACCTTTGCTGCGTACATGCAGGCTCTTGAGAATATCAAAACCCACTTTTACTTCCTGCACTGGGTCTGCGGCCAGCGACACACGAATAGTGTCGCCAATACCACTGGCCAACAACATGCCCAAACCAATCGCTGACTTCACCGAGCCGGAACGTAAACCACCTGCTTCGGTAATACCCAAATGCAGTGGTTGTTCAATTTGATCGGCTAACAAATGGTAAGCGGCGACGGTCATAAAGACGTCGGACGCTTTCAGGCTAACTTTGAATTCTTGAAAATCCAAACGATCCAGCATGTCGATATGACGCATGGCAGACTCAACCAGTGCTGCCGGTGTAGGCTCACGGTATTTTTTCTGTAGATCTTTTTCCAGTGAACCGGCGTTTACACCAATGCGAATGGGGATGCCGTTATCCCGTGCAGCCGAAACCACGGCACGCACCCGGTCTTCACGGCCAATATTGCCGGGGTTAATACGCAGGCAATCCACGCCCAATTCCGCGACACGCAAGGCAATTTTATAGTCAAAATGTATATCGCTAATCAGCGGTACATTGACCTGGCGCTTGATTTCACCGAAGGCCTCAGCCGCTTCCATGCTCGGAACAGACACGCGCACAATGTCCGCACCGGCAGATTCAAGCGCCCTTATTTGGGCGACCGTAGCGGCAACGTCGGTGGTTTCGGTGTTGGTCATGCTCTGCACCGAGACCGGTGCATCGCCACCCACAGCGACGTCACCCACCATTATTTGCCGGGACTTACGTCGTTTAATTTGTTGGTACTCTGGTTTTTCTATCATGCTTGTTTCGGTTACAGTTTAAAATTACAGTTCAAATTTACAGTTCAAATTTACAATTCAAATTTACAATTCAAAATTACATTTTTGAACTTCTTAATTCTTTCAGTTTTTGAATGGCTGCGCCTTACTCATCAATCAGTCGCCATAACCCGACCTTAATAACAGGCAAGAATGGCTAATGGCTTTAGCCATCACCCATTCGATCACCCGCCGTACCCACACTAAAGCGCGCTGAACGACGCCCAGCAAAACGTGACAGGTCAAAGGGCGCTCCGTTATACATGACATCAACGGCAGGTACATAGCCTAACTGCACTTCAAATGGCGGCACTCCCGTTACTGTTCGCGCCATACCGGCTTTGCCTAATCGATAGACCAAACGTTCGCCGCGCGCATCGTTCACTTCCACCCAGGAATCTGCCGTAAAGAACAGTGCCAGTTCAGATTGTGCTGTAAACTCCTGCACACGGGCTTGTGCTGTCTCCTGGGTGTTATTAACAGCGATGCCTTGGCCATTGGCCGTTAAATTATTCGTACTGCGATCGTCGGGCGTAACGCTTCCATTACGGGGTTCCGCTGGGGCAGTGGATATAGCGGTTGCCACAGATGATTCATTATTATTGGGGCCCTGATCGACGGCGACATCACTTGTCGACGAGGAAATTAACGACGTTGTGTTAACCACACTTTCACTTTCGTTACTCATCTCCATCGGATCTGAGTCCGCCATTAACTCAGCGCCGACTAAACCTTGGCGAATTGATTGCGGCGTTTGCACAGTGGCTGTTTGATGGGCCGATGTCGCTACAGATGAGACCAAATCCGATGATTTATCGGTATCTTCACCTGCGAATAAAACAAAATAAGCCGCGCCAACAAGTGCAATGGCGATTAATCCTTTAACCAGCCATGGTGCCATGGCCGTTGGCGGTTCATCCGGCGCGTGGGATGACAGCGGATTCAATGTACTGTTAATGCCACTAACAACCGCATTACCTGCCCCACCAACAACCCCGTGAGCGACTACGCCACCCGGTTTGGAAGACAACAAGCAAGAAGTGTCAACTCCGGCATTGTCGGAATTCTCTGCCAGCAATATTGAAAAATCGGCAAGCACCACTTCTTCCGACAACTGCAGTAACCGCGCATAAGTCCGTAAATATCCTGCAACAAATACCGGAGTGGCAACACTCTGTACGTCACCTCGTTCCAGTGCTTCAATTTTGAGCACACTGAGTTTGAGCCGTGTCGCAACTTCATGAACGGATAGTTCATGTGCTTCCCGCGCTTTTTTTAAACGATCACCAGGACAGATTTCTACGGCAGCTTCGCCCGTTATGGCTGTCTCGGCATTTTGCTGAGAAACCGGCTGTTTTTTCCATTTTTTGCTCATTGCACTCTTCTCTTCAAAGTATGCTCATCAAAGTATACGCATCAAAGTATACTCACTGCGCTTTGCTTTTTACTGTCCTGTTCCTGACTTTCAAGCAACCAACGAAGTTCCTGGGAATCAGGAAAAAACCGGTGCAGCCGGTTTTCATAATCACGCACGGCATCTACGTCGCCCATCTTTTTTTCCACTTGTATGCCCAGCCACAATCCATCGGCACCGAGAGAGGAAAGCTCCTGGTAGCGTTGCAGGTAGGCCCGACCTGACATTGCGCGTCCTTTATTAACACTGATGCGTGCCATATTTAATAACGCCCCCCGTAAACGAGGATTCATTCTTAAGGCTTTCCTCAGGTATATTTCGGCCTTGCCTGCATCGGGAATCTGCAAGACGCAAATACCAAGGTTTTCCAGGGCCTCAGCCGGCGTGCGATAATTTCGACTTTTAATCGCACGCAAAAAATACTTCTCAGACGCCACCTGCCTGCCATTTCCACAAAGGAAAACCGCGTAATTATTCAGTATTGAACCATCTTTTGGGGACAATTCCATCGCTTGCAAGTAATGCGCTTCGGCTTTTTCATTTTCATCCAGCTGCCCGTAAGCCAGCGCAATACCATTGTGCGCTTCGGCATAATCAGGTTTGACAATAATGGCCTTTTGCAATTTTTCCAGTGCAGCCTCTACACGCCCTTGTTGTAGATAACCTAAACCCAGGCGTAAATTGGTATCCGCAATTCTCATCACTTTTCGCTCGGCTTTTTTCTTTTCTATCACCGAAGCACAGCCAGGCAAGATGGCCGTTAATAAAACGGTTAATGAGAAAATCAAAAACGCTCGCGATGTGCCCATTGTTGTCCTTTAACCTGTCGCCGGCTTTTTAACCCGGAATTTTCATCAATTAGCGCAAAGATCGCGCAGAATATTGGCTTCACAGGGGAATTCCCGAAAGCGCCCCGTATCGGTAATTATGGACGATAACGGAAATATTTCCCGTGGAATCAATAGCCCCGTGAGAGTGTGCATAATTTATGAATTATCCACGTTAAGTCCACGTTTGGTTTTATCCATAACTATCCCAACTAATTGCCCACAGGCCGCATCTATATCGTCACCGCGAGTCCGGCGCGTTAGGGTTATAAGGCCACCTTTGATCAACACGTCACGAAATCGTACTATCGCTTCATCGCTGGAGCGTTTGTACTGTGTTTTAGGAAAGGGATTAAACGGAATCAAGTTTACTTTAGAAGGCACGTCTTTTAGTACTTTCACGAGTTGTCTTGCGTGTGCAACGCTGTCGTTTACACCCTCCAGCATAACGTATTCAATGGTGACTTTTCGGCGTGTATCACCGCTGATGTAATCTTTACAGGCACCCAACACTTTATCCAGCGGGTATTTTTTGTTAATGGGTACCAGTACATCGCGCAACTCATCGTTTGGCGCATGCAACGATAAGGCCAGAGCCACATCACTGACTTCTTTCAACCGTAGCAATGCGGGCACTACGCCAGAGGTGCTCACCGTTACCCGGCGTTTTGATAATCCATAGGCGAAGTCGTCGACTAAAATTTCAATGGTTTTGACGGTGCAGTCAAAATTCAACAGTGGTTCACCCATACCCATAAACACGACGTTCGATATAATTCTTTCACGTTTGCCGTTGGCCATGGGGTCCCAGCCGAGTGCCTTGTTGGCAACCCAGACTTGACCAATAATTTCGGCAACCGTGAGGTTGCGATTAAAGCCCTGTTGACCGGTGGAACAAAAAGAACATTCCAGCGCACAACCTACCTGTGAAGAAATACACAGGGTTCCACGATTTTTCTCAGGGATGAAAACGGTTTCAATGGAATTTCCACTGTCCAGTTTCAACAACCATTTGTGCGTTCCGTCCACCGATGCCTGATCTATCAGCACTTCGGGGGTACGAATTTCGGCGACGTCTTCGAGCTTGGCGCGCAGGCTCTTGCTCAAGTTGGTCATCGCATCGAAGTTATCGACGCCATATTGGTGCATCCACTGAATAACCTGGTTCGCACGAAAGGCCTTCTCCCCCATTTCGGCGAAGAAGACCTCCATATCAGCCCGAGTGAAATTCAATAGATTAACTTTGCTAGACATCACAACTTCTCTTTTTCACTCGTTATTTTTACTTATCGCGTACGCGCGCATAGCTCGTCTGCACTGAAGAAGTAGGCAATTTCTTCGGCGGCAGTTTCAGGAGCATCGGAACCGTGTACGGCATTTTCATCGATGGAGTCTGCGAAATCAGCACGAATAGTACCCGCATCGGCTTCTTTTGGATTGGTAGCACCCATGACTTCGCGGTTTTTGAGGATGGCGCCTTCGCCTTCCAATGCCTGCACCATCACCGGGCCGGAAATCATGAATGACACTAGGTCATTGAAGAAAGGACGTTCTTTGTGTACAGCATAAAAGCCTTCGGCCTGTTCGCGCGTGAGCTGTATCATTTTAGAGGCGATAATCTTCAAACCTGCCTTCTCAAATCGTGCGTAAATTTCACCAATGTGGTTTTTGCCTACGGCATCGGGTTTTACGATTGAGAACGTTCTTTCAATAGCCATGCTTGTAATAACTCCAGTCTGTATTTAACAAATGTATAAGGTGTATCGGAAATACCAAACCTGAACGGCCCAGCAAGGCGCATGTCAGGATGATGTTAACCCCTCATTATACAAGAAAATTGGGGCAACACCCTAGGATTTGCGCAACAAACGTGTGGCTGGCTATTGGTACGCATGAAAAGGGCACTCTCTGTGCGGAAGATGCCGTAAATACTGACGTCGGGGTTGAATCTGACAGATAAAAATACCAAATCGGCAGCTCCGTAGGTCACATTGCGACACTACGTGACATTTATGGCCTTTGAAGCGGGCAACCGGTTTTCTGACGTTGTCAGTTACTACAGGATTTGAGGAGTAAAGTGATTCCGTGTTAGAAACGCGAAGGCCGCAGAGGCGCAAAGGGCGCAAAGTAAGATATGTTTTGAACGCTCTAAAGTGATGCCTTGCGGCATATTGTCAGGTATCGGCGTAACCTGACCTACTAAAAACCGGTTTAGTCCTCAGTCCTCAGCACTATCTTAAACCCGTACAGGGTCACACTGCGAAGCTACGTGACATTTTATGGCCGTAGAGGTGGGGCGACCGGTTTTCTGACGTTGCCTGTAGCGACAAGATTTGAGGATTAAATCGATTCCGTGTTGTAAACGCAAAGGGCGAGAAGTAAGATATGTATTTTGAGGGTTCTATTTTGAAGGTTCTCTGGTTCCAACGATCCCCCATGGAAACCTATACGCACATGTTGTCAGATAACGGTTTAAGCTGTACCTTCAAAAGTGAATTCCACGTCAGAGTGATGCCTTGCGGCATGTT
>NVUB02000097.1 GCA_002401775.2 Ectothiorhodospiraceae bacterium | reverse complement strand
TAAAAAGAAAAGTAAAAAGAAAAGTAAAAAGAAACAAGTCGCAGAATAGCCTCAGATTCGTATCTGTTTATTGATATAAAAAGCCCACCTTTATGGTGGGCTTTTTATATGCTCGCGATTTACCCACCAGCCATTGATAGACAACTCTTCCAAAAACTAGACTGACAGTTTCAATTTGCGTCGACGTTCCTGCTTCTAAATCCTATTCGACAAACACTGGCGATTATACCCGGCCACGCTCGCTTGTCTGTGGTACTCCTATCCAAGCCGCCATCCAAGCCACCATCACCCATTCTCACTGGTTTGTTATCACTAACACCGTAGACCTTATATTTACTTGAGATAATCATCCTAAATCTGTGACCTAGTTGACACTCTTTGTCCAGATTAAACACCAACGACTCCCCTCATAAACCTCGATTCCACCACACAACAATTCTCGATTCCATCACAAATTCATTCTTTTTTCTTATCAAACAGTGACGCTGCTCACAAAAACAATTCTAAACCATCAGTTTTATCGCCAATAATTTGACCATCAAAACAAGTCTGTGATATTCCATATATCGTTAGCTCGGTAAGAGATATTACCCATTCAATCTCCTGCCCGTTAACGAGAGATTTATCGCCAGGGAGGCATGCAGTTCTGCTGGGATTCATTGTGAATTGTCAGTGGGGGTTATTTGGGACCAAACACAAGGAGACACCGCGGTATGAAAACGCTAACAATCGCAACAGCACTCTGCTTCGCACTGGCGCTACCCTTTGCTAATGCCAGTAAATCGCATGATGAAGGTCATGAAAAAAGTCACAAGCATAGTCACAACAAACATCACGGCAAACATGAAAATAAACGCCATAACCGTAAACACGATAAACACGATAAACACGATAAACATTTTAGCAAGCGCACCAAGGCAGAAGCCTTTGGATTGCAACTGCTGGAAGACATCAATCCTGACCCACGTATTGTAGAAATCAACCTTGAAGCCCGTGAAGATTATGTAGAATTGATTCCCGGAGTTCCTTCCAAGGTCTACACATACAATGGTTCTGTGCCAGGCCCGCTGATTCGCGGTACGGTAGGGGACACTCTGATTATTCACTTCACCAACAATCTGACTGAACCGACTACTATTCATTGGCATGGTTTGCGCCTGCCAGCGGATATGGATGGTTCATCTGTTGCGCAAAACCCTCTTCAACCTGGTGAATCATTTACCTATAAGTACGAGTTGAAAGAGGCCTCGTTGTTTTGGTATCACCCTCATGTGCGTTCAAACGAACAGGTCGAAAAAGGCCTGGCGGGCGCATTACTCGTGAGTGAGAAAAAACATGATCTCGACAAACGCATCCGTAAAGTCAAACAGAAAATCCTGATACTTGATGATGTTCTGCTGGATGCCGATGGTCAGATCGAAGAGGCCTTCGTCGGTACACAAGAAGAAGTGTTACTGAAGAAGATCAACGGTCGTACCGGTAACACCCTTCTGGTTAACGGTCGTGAAATGCCAACAATGCATGTCAAATCGGGTGAGCCTATCCGCTGGCGCATGGTTAACATTGCCAATACTCGCTTCATGCGGGTTTCTGTTCCGGGCCACAAACTGACCCGTATCGGTGGTGATGGCGGTCTTCTGGAAACGCCTATCAAAGACATGGACGATGTGTTCCTGGTACCTGGCCAACGTGCAGACGTTATGTTCGTTCCTAAAGGTAAACCTGGTTCTGAGTTAATCGTGTACTGGAAAGACACCAAGCGTGGTCGTCATTCTATCAACATCATGGATAATGGCATGGTAATGATGGGTCATGATGAGCTGGATGGTAATTATCCTGACATCCCACTCATGCGCATTGTCTTTAAGAAAGGCCACAAACATGCCAAGAAACTTAAGCTTCCTCATAAACTGCGTACCATCGAACCTATCGATGTTGCAGGTGCTGCGGAAACCACGCTTAAGTTTGGACACAGCATGCCAAAGGCTGATGGTTCGATTAAGTTCCTCATCAACGGAAAGACATTCAGAGATGTCACTACCCACGATGCTCCTGATGCGCAAGTTGGCGAAACTCAGGTCTGGAATCTGGTCAACATGACGGGTGGGGATCATCCTTTCCATCTTCATGGCTTCTTCTTCCAGGTCATGGAAACCATCTATAAAGATCCTGCTGGTAATGTGCTGAAAGTGGTTCCTGCTCCACCGTTGGAAAATGTCGATATGGTGAACTTGCCAGCTCGTAATGGTCCACGTGGTTCGGTAACGATTACCAAAATCGCTATCAACTTCTCTCCTGCTGAGGGTCTTACTGCTGCAGACATCGCCGCTAATGGTGGCACAAGTGTCATTGAAAATGCGGATCTTGAAATGGGTCAACGTGGACGCGCCGGTGGTTGGCAGTTCCATTGCCATATCCTCGAACATGCAGATACAGGCATGATGTCCTTCGTAGAAGTCTTTGAATAAACGCCGAAAAACGACTCACAGGCGTTAAACCTAAACCCCCGGCCTAGCCGGGGGTTTTTTTATTTCCCGATTAACATTTAATACGCAACACAATCAACAGTATCGCCCAGGGGAAAATATAAAATTAATCCACCAATGTTATTAATTTCCACTGCTGAATATTTTATTTGCCCAGGTTTGCGAAGGTGTTTCACCCATTCTGGTTAAGCGATCTTTTATATAATCAACAAAGCGCCGGGTTCGTACTGGTAAAAACTCTCTCTGCGGATAAATAATAAAGACATCCTGATCCTCGGACCGATACGCTTTGGACACGGTAACCAGCTTTCCACTTTCCACCCATGAGCGCGCTATAAAATGTGGGAGCTGGGTAAGCCCTAAACCTGCTGCACAACATTGGGCCATAGCCTCACCATCATCTACGATGACATCCTGACTGCCTTTGTCTCCGCTTGCGGCTTCTCCATTGTATAAAAGAGCTGACGAGAATATGGGCAATAATTTTCCCGTTTGTTTAAACCGGAATCGAATCCAGCGATGCAGGGGAAAATCATTTTCTGTCAGAGGGAGTGTGATTTTTTTCACATACTCGGGAGCGGCACAGATAACAAAGTCGATGGGGCTCAGTCTTTGAGCGACCAAACGACTATCGTTTAAGCGACCACTACGAACAGACACATCAATAGATTGGCTAATCATATCGACATGCGCATCATCAAATGAAATATCCAGCTGTATATTTGAGTATTGCTGCTGAAACTCACAAATGATCGGTAACATATACAACCGCCCATAGGACACCGGTAAATTAACACGCAACAATCCACCGGGTGACTCATTATCAATTTTGAGCTCATCTTCACAATCACTCAATTGGCTGATTAGGCACCGCACAGTATCAGCATACTGGCTCCCCACGGGAGTAAGTCTGAGCTCACGGGTTGACCGCTGAAAAAGCCTGAGACCCAGCTGAGATTCAAGGCGCTTGATCGCTTTACTCACGGTAGAAGGATCTGTCGCAAACTGTCTCGCAGCAGCCGCAAAACTTCCCCTATCGACGGTGGCAATAAAGAGTTCTAACGCACGATATTTATCCATAGTCGGCACACATCTCCAGACACGAATAGTGAATATTATTCATGACAGTAATATTAATGATACCATTTTGCCTGCAATGGATACGCATTACACTGGTCTTCCCCACAAACCCTCAACGGCCTTCAGACAGCATGAAAAATATAACCCTGCATTTGACGACATTTTCACAACCTTTGGCTGCACTTGTTGCACTCACGCTCATCGCCCTGACATCACCAGTGGTGGCAACCGATTTGCCCCAACGGCTCCTGGAAACACCGATCCACCTCACCAGCGGTGAAACCGTGACCCTTGCGCAATATAAAAGCAAAAAACCGGTCTATCTAAAATTTTGGGCGACATGGTGTCAGCCCTGCCGTAAAGAGATGCCACACTTGGCCCACATTCAGGCGCAATATGGCGACTCCATTGAAGTCATTGCCATAAACTTAGGGATTAATGATCAGCTCAACGATGTTGTCGCTACGCAACATGAGTTTGGGCTCACCATGCCCATGGCGATGGATACAAGTGGTGATCTAGCTCAGGCTTTTCATTTACTCGGCACACCCTACCATCTACTGTTTGATCAGCAGATGAATCTGGTCCATGTTGGCAATGCTGCCAACGAGCAATTGGACACCAAAATTGCGCTCGTGGCTAGACAAAAACCCATCGACCTTATTGAGTCACAAGCTATCGCTGAATCTGCAATTGATCTCTCACTCGATTTAGAGAATGGAAAGATTCACGCGTTATTTTTTACCGCGACTTGGTGTGACTGGTACTTAAAAGATAGCCGACCACTGGTTTCCAAAAACTGCGCTACAGGGCAGCAAAACATCAATAAAATTTACAAACAATTTCCCAACATTAACTGGCAGGGTGTCATCTCTCGATTGTGGACTGCAGATAAAGACCTCATCGACTACAAAAAGAAATACAGCATTACCCATCCACTTACGGTAGATGAGAGTAATGGTCTTTTTCATCGCTTTAACGTCAAAAAATTGCCCACGTTATTATTCGTTAAAGACGGAAAAGTTATTCTTAAAGTACAGGAGTTTGGAACGGTAAATGAATTAAATCAAAAACTGCAACGTGAGGGATTACAGGGGTAATTCATCATTAAAACATTGATGTACTTCGTTAAGACTATTTCAATAAAAAGGGGGAATAATCTGCTAGTTCCCACGTAAGATGAAAACTCGGCGTGCTTTCCCGCCAGCGGGTTATTTCAAATTTCCAGAAACGATGGGCGCCCCCTGAATCATCGTGTAAATGTTTTTCTTGAGTATCAATGACACCCCAAATTATTTCTGGGCGGCCCATCAATTGGAGTACGCGGCCCTGTGCAAAATCAATAAAAACCAAACCTGCATGGGGGTAACTCTCAAAATTCCCCAATGTATTAAACATATTGTTGCCCGCATAGTCTGGGACATACAGCGTGCGCCCATTGAGTACCTGCACAAACCCTGGAAGGCCGCCGCGATGGGAAGCATCAACGCCATGCCCGGGCATGGCACTGGCCACAAAAAAAGTATCCGCTTGTGTAATCAGGTTTCGTTGCGCTACACCCAGTGTAGTTCCTTGTGTATCAGGCCTTGAAATTCTCAGTGTATTACCTTTTGCAATGCTCCAATGTCTCCGCTGAATATACTTAGGACAGTTTCCATAACACCGTTCAACCGCGATTATGAGCTTTTTTTCATCGACTGTTTTTATTGTACCGTTGATCCGCAACCGACGTCGTGTACCCAGTTCGATCACTAATAAACCCACATCGGCATCTTTTTTCAGGTTTTCCCACAGGGGGTCAATATGGCTAGTACATAAAGGAAACCCTTCACTTGATTGAGAAATATCAATGACCAGTGTGTGCTCATCGGGGGCATATAAAAAACCAGGAGTCGCAAGACCCGGCTTCCCATGCGCTGGCTTTCCAAGTTCCGGTTTCCCAAACAATGTCGAGGCCCAAACCTCACCCTCACTGCTAATACTGCCGATAACGATCATTGGTTGTTGCTGAATAAACGCCAAAGCACCAACTGGCATTGCTTTACTCACCATCTGGCCGGTATTTTTCGCTTGCTCAAGCACTTTGGCTCGGCGTTGTACGGCTAATTCTCCTTGGTGATAAAGTTTGTTCATCATCATACTTCGGTCTTCGATATGCTCAGGCAATCAGCGTGGAGAAGCGATGAAAAATTCACCACTTCACCGAGAAATTAAAAACTCAATACGGTATAACCATCAGCCATCAAACCATGCAAACTCGGTAACCCTCTACTCTCTGGCAGCGGGTTTCCTCTGACCAATTCAAGACCATTTTTTTGGGCAGCTTCTGTCGCACCAAACACTTCTGCGCAACCACTTGACACTCCTGCAACGTGATCTTTCACTTCCTTGAAGAGTGCGTGAGCGGGGTGATACTCGCGCGTCACTTCTCCGGCCCAACGCGTACCTGCACCTTGGAACAATATTGTAAATTCATCCCCTTTTTGCTTAAACTCGTAAGCGACTGCCAACCCGTTATATAAACGGCCTAAGGCTTCTTCACCGCCCGTTTTCGGGTCTGACATAATAATAATTGCTACTTTCATGCTCAATTCCTTGTAGGTAGATAGGTAGGTAATCAATAAAACGACGCTCGAAATGTTAAGCACCACCTCTTATCGGATGATGCATAACATCTTAGTTATTTCGTTATACGCAATAAATATGCTTTACAGCATTTAACTAATCCATTATTCGGAGTAATCTCCGGATAATGGATAAACTTCAGGCAATGACGATATTTGTAAAAATCGCAGATGAGGGCAGCCTTACTGCAGCAGCCAACGTGTTGGGGAAATCCCTGCCATCCGTCGTTCGCATACTGGCAACCCTCGAAGAAACACTCCAAACACGCCTGTTAAACCGAACCACGCGTAAAATTGCATTAACCGAGGAGGGACGTATCTATCTGGAGCGTTGCCGTAAAATTCTCGCCGACGTTGAAGAGTCTGAAATGGCACTCAATAAGGAACACTCAGAGTTGCGCGGCACCATTACTTTAACGGCGCCAATACGTTTTGGCGTCATGTATGTGGCGCCGTCCGTTACGCGATTCCTGTCCTTGTATCCTGATGTTCAGGTCAATCTTTTACTGCTCGACCGGGTCGTAAACCTGCTGGATGAAGGTATCGATGTGGCCATTCGTATCGCGAAACTCGAAGACTCTTCATTAATAGCCAGACCTGTGGGTAAAATACGCCAGGTGGTCTGCGCCAGCCCTGAACTATTGTCAAAACAAGCGTCGGCTATAGACCACCCCTTACAATTATCGCAGCAACCTTGTGTACGTTTTTCAGGAGTTTCACCGAATTCTATCTGGCATTTTCAGGAGAAAGGTAAACGCCTGAGCGTCGAAATAACCGGCCATTTCAATTGTAATCAAGTGAAACCCCTGGTAGATGCCTGCGTTGCCGGCCTGGGTTTTGGGTATTTTCTGGATTACCAGGTCAGGCCCAGCATCGAAAACGGTGAACTGAATATTGTGTTGGGTGAATTTGAGCTTGAATCTCTGCCCTTAAATCTGGTATTTCCACACACACGCCTGATGGCGACACGAATTCGCACCATGATCGACTGGCTGGCCCGCGATCTTAAAGAATCATTCAATGGCGAAAACCCTGAGGATTAATCATCAATAGAGCAGGAGCTTGGTTTATAATCCCGCCACGATTATTGTTGTTCCTGTGGCGTAATGAAGCTGCAGCACATTACGGCCCCCTATTATTCAGACAATTAGTGACTACTGATTCATTAGTATAAGGTTTCAAAATGCTTGCCAATAAAATAAAGAATCGAGAAAGTGGAATAGTCTTGTATGGGATTGTTCCTCCCAAGAAAGGTACCGATGCCGAAAAAGTAAAAGAAATTGCCGCGCTGCAAGTACAAAGACTTCAGTCTCTTAAGCTTGATGGTTTGATTTTATATGATATTCAAGACGAAAAGTCTCGTACCGCTGAAGCACGCCCGTTTCCTTTTTTAGAAACGCTGGACTCATTTTCCTATAGCCAGGATCATTTATCGGCACTAGCCATACCAAAGATCATCTATCGCTCGGTAGGAAAATACAGCCCATCTGAATTATCGGAATTCATTTCAAATGCCGCCCAAAAAGACGATTTAACGGTGTTTGTGGGCGCCTCCTCAAAATCGCAAACAGTATCTATGTCAGTGAGCGAGGCTTATACCCTGAAAAAGCAGATTAATAGTGACATGCTGTTAGGGGGGGTCACTATCCCGGAGCGTCACCAGACCAAAAAAGATGAGCACATTCGCGTTTTTAATAAAATTGCCCAGGGCTGTTCTTTTTTTGTATCCCAAGGCGTTTATGACATTAATGCTTCCAAGAATTTTCTCTCTGACTATTATTATTACGGTAAGGAACATAATATTCCGCTGGTGCCCATTATCTTTACATTAACCCCCTGCGGCTCTCTTAAAACACTCCAGTTCATGAAATGGTTAGGCATTAGTATTCCCCCTTGGCTAGAGAATGAGTTAACGCACTCAAACGATATTATTCAGCAGTCCGTTAATTTCTCTGCGCAGAACTGGCAGGAATTAAAAGCCTTTGCCAATGAAAAAAATATACCCATAGGCTGTAATATTGAAAGTGTTGCTGTCAGAAAAGTCGAGGTTGAGGCTGCCATTGAGTTGCTGCAAAGAGTCAGCACACTATAACCTGTGTACCCCTCGGTGAATTAAAGAATATTGCTCTGGAAGCCGCTCATTATCTATAATCTGTTTTAATTGAAGGTTCAATAAAACAGGCAAAAGCTCTCGCGAGAGCGACAATACCGCCCCGATTCTACTGTGTTAAGGAAACATATGAAGCCAGCCACCATTGATGCACGCATTACCCCGGAAGGTCGTTTGGATGTGCTATCAAAAACCGAAGTTGATAAATTATTGGATACCAGTCAAGGCGGGCTATACAACATATTCCGTAACTGCTCTCTGGCCATACTGAATTGTGGCAATCAAATGGATGATGGCAAGCAATTACTGGAACGTTACCACTCTTTCGATATTCGGGTTGTGCAACAAGCAAGGGGCATTAAGCTGGAAGTCACAGGTGCGCCCGCCAATGCCTTTGTCGACGGTGAGATGATCAAAGGTATCAATGAACACCTTTTTTCAGTCTTGCGCGATGTGATTTATGTCAATAATGAGATTAATAACAACTCAAAATTTGACCTGGAAACCTCCGATGGCATTACCAATGCCGTGTTCCATATATTGCGCAATTCCAAAATTTTACGTCCCATGAGCACCCCAAACCTGGTGGTCTGCTGGGGGGGGCATTCTATTAAACGTAAAGAATATGACTACACCAAAGAAGTAGGGCATGAGATGGGCCTACGGGGCTTGAACATCTGTACGGGTTGTGGCCCGGGCGCGATGAAGGGGCCCATGAAAGGCGCAACCATAGGCCATGCCAAACAACGCATTAACAATGGACAATATCTCGGCATTTCCGAACCCGGTATTATCGCCGCTGAATCTCCCAACCCTATCGTCAATAATTTGGTGATCATGCCGGACATTGAAAAACGGCTTGAAGCCTTTGTCCGCACAGGCCATGGCATTGTGGTGTTTCCCGGCGGGGCTGGCACCATGGAAGAGATTCTCTATATTTTGGGTATTTTATTACATCCCGATAACCACGATATGCCTTTTCCATTAATTCTCACTGGCCCTGAAACCGCTAAAGAATTCTTTAGCGACATCAATCAGTTTATTGCAGACACCTTGGGCATTGAAGCGCAACAACGCTACAAAATCATTATTAATGACCCAGCCCGTGTTGCTCGTGAAATGCAGGCGGGTATTGCCGATGTACGGGATTTTCGCAGAGCCAATAGCGATGCCTATTATTTTAATTGGTTGTTAAAAATAGACCGTGAGTTCCAACAGCCATTCGAACCAACGCACGACAATATGCGTAATCTCGAACTTCACAAAAATCAGTCACACCATACACTCGCCGCCAATCTACGCCGGGCATTTTCAGGCATCGTCGCCGGTAATGTTAAAGACGAGGGTATTAGAGCCATTGAAGAACACGGGCATTTCGAAATACACGGTGATGCCAGCATTATGGAACCCGTAGATGCATTACTGTCGACGTTTGTTGAACAACACCGAATGAAATTGCCGGGTAAAAAATATGAGCCCTGTTACCGGGTCATCAAGTAAGCGCGATAAATTGCACCTGCCGATGTCGCTATGGGATTAACGGCAAGTCGACATAAAATTCTGCACCGCGACCTTCAGTACTGTCAAAACCAATTTGCCCGTGATGCAGTTCGACAATCTGGCGCGAGATTGCCAGGCCAAGACCCGTGCCAGCCGTCCCTCGGCTATCTGAACTGTTAGCCTGCATAAATTTTTGAAAAATGCGGTCGCGAAATGCCTCGGGAATACCAGGGCCTTGATCTTTAACCGATATTCGAGCCCACCGGCCATAGTGGGTAATACATACGTCAACACTGGCACCCACTGGCGAGAATTTTATCGCATTTGATAGTAAATTCGATAATACCTGTTGGATACGGCTTTCATCGGCCCGCACCCGCATTCCCGGATTTGTATCCTTGCTCAACAGTAATGTCACGCCATGTTCGTTAGCGTATCCACGATTGGCACTCAGCGCTTTGCTCACCAAATCACCTACCTGTTGTTCTTCCCGGTGTAAGCTCATGCGTCCGGCTTGTAACTTTTCCATGTCCAGAAGGTCATCCACGAGCACCGCAAGTCGGTCAACATTTTTCATGGACACTGCCAATAGTTCACGCATCTTGGGGGCTAATGTCCCCACCACACCCCCTAGCACCAGACCCAGCGAGCCTTTAATCGAGGTGAGCGGAGTCCGCAACTCGTGACTGACAATGGCAACAAACTCACCCTTTACACGGTCAGTCTCCAGACGTTCAGTAATGTCCCGCAATATACCGATGTAACGTTGTTCGCCATTTTGCATCATGGTGGATAAGGTCAACTCAATGGGAAACAAACTGCCATCCTTACGTCTACCAATAATTCCATCGTTAGAACCCTGAGTACGGCTTAGACCGATGAAATGTAATCGGACGAGGTACTCGCGCGGCTCCTGAACTTCGGACTGTGGCAATAGCATTGAGAGATATTCACCCACTGCTTCCACTGCACTATAGCCGAACATGTGTTCCGCAGCCGGGTTAAAGCTTTCTATTCGACCTTCTGGATCAATGGTAATGAAGGCATCCACCATGGAACGCAACACCGTTTCGTAACGTTTCAGGCCTTCGTCTGCAATATTTTCGGCCAACTTCCTGACCTGAACCTCGTTCCTCAGTTCCAGGACTTTGAGACGTAAATCATCACTTGTTTCATCCAGATGTACAATCATTTGACCAAAAGCACCACTCAGCGTTTGTACTTCATCACTATCACTGGCACCACGACCATCATCGTCGGCTGAGGCCATTGAAATCGCTGCTTCCCGGAGTTTTCCCTGGCGCATTTCATTGGCAATGCCCGTCAATCGCCGAAGCGGCTGGGTTAAACCATGTGCAAAAAATACCGTTGCCGTACTCACAATCAACGCCACCAACAACATCATAACCACAATGGTCATGGTAATATCGTATAACGGGTTTAACGCCTCAGCTCGGTCCTGTTTAACCACAATCCCCCAGGAGGTACTCTCCACAGATGATGTCACTGCAAAAACTTGCTCGCCTCGATAATCATAGGCTGTACTAAATTTCTGATTCCGGCCGGTAATGGCCTTTATCATCGGGGCGTCATACTGGCTATTTTTAACACGCCGGGTAAGCGCTGCATCAGGATCAAATCGTAAAGGTGTCAGAAACAAAGCATCACCTTCTTTCGTTTCCAAAGCCAATAGGGTCTCGCCAGTTAAGCCCAGCCCAGAGTGGTCACCAATCGCATCTGCGATATTATCTATACCTGCTTCAATAATCACCGTACCGATAATTTTACCTTTTATGCGCAGCGGCCCTGACATTCGGGCCACGACCTTACCCGCCATGACACTCACAAAGGTACTCGCCTGGTAGTCCATCAAACCTTTCAGAAATGCCCGGTCTAAAGACAAATCCACGCCCAATAAACTGGCGCGCGTAGAAGCCACTACTTGCCCAGTGGGAGAAACAATAACAATGCTGTTAAAACTGGGAATCGACAAAAGGGCATCGCGAATAATTTTGTGCATTTTAGCTTGATCGTCAACGCCACCCTCTACAAGATAACGTTTCAGGCTAAGGCGTAATTGAGTTCGACTGGCCACCAAGCGAACCCGCTCCCGGTTTTGCTCAACAATGGCATTGATCCGATTGGATTGTGTAGAAGCCACCGATTCCAGGTGATTCAATACCTGCTGCGTATACATTTGGTGGCTGAGGCTATACCCAACGACCGCCACTAACACTAGCCCACCCAGAAATACTGGCAGTAAACGGCTCAACAACTGGGCACGAATGTTCACACTAATATTCCTTGTAGTAATGGTAGCGTCGTTTACGGGCAACTTTTACGGGCAGTATGTGTTTATCGACAAATTATCCGCCGAATTTAGCAATACATCCCACGCAGGGTGTTACCTTTCTTTTTCTGACACACAACCCAGCCATGGCTATACATTGTCGCAGCCCATGTGATATTTATAATCGTTCCTATGGACTCCCCTACAGCATAGTCTGCATTATTTGGAATGAACGGTACCGGCCATTCGACGTCATATCCTACGTACGATTTTTTCCAAAAGGGTTTGAGATTAATGAGTAACAACAATGAAAACTAACGATTACCGCCTTAATATGAATGTTGAACTACCCGCAGTACTCCGGGTAGAAGAACAATTGTGGGTAACAAGCCCAGCCGATGGTGTTTCTCGTCTTCCTCTGGAACGTGAAGCCCGAGAATCTGGCCATACCACGAGCTTCGTGAAATTCGAACCGGGCTCCCATTTCCCTGAGCACGCGCATCCACAGGGAGAAGAAATATATGTATTGGACGGGGTGTTTTCCGATGAAAATGGCGACTATCCAGCAGGCACTTATATTCGTAACCCTCCAGGCTCTCAGCACACCCCATTCACAGAGCAGGGTTGCACATTATTTGTAAAACTCGATCAATTTCAAAGTGATGACAAGCAAGCCGTTGTTTTGAGACCCGAGGATCAGCAATGGCGCCCCGGCATTGGTAATCTGAAGGTTTTGAGCTTGCACACCTATAATACGGAAAGTACGGCACTCGTATTGTGGCCAGAGAACGAAGTCTTTCAGGCACACACCCATTGGGGCGGAGAAGAGATTGTTGTCATCAGCGGAAAATTTATCGATGAATTCGGTGAATACCCTGCATTGAGCTGGATTCGCAGCCCACACATGAGTCAGCATTTCCCACGCGTTGAAGAACAAACGTTAATTTTGGTGAAAGTAGGGCACTTAAATTTATAAAGTCTGAGTTTATGAAATCCAGGTTTTGAGGGAAATAGCACGACAAAGTAGCGACACACATCAGTCGTAAAATGACCCTCTAGATTTCACGATGCTCATACCGGGTTTTATTTAATTGTCTTTCTCTGCGACCTTTGCGCCTCTGCGATCTCTGCGTTAACAACACCAAACCCTATTCAATCCACGCGAAAAAGACTACTGGCTCAGTAGCGCAGCCAATACCAAAACATACCCACAACTTCATGAAATACCTGGGACGTTCGTTTTAACGCTTTTGCGCTTGGCAAAAAATAACGAAGCGTTACTTTTCGCTGACGATGGCTCGCAAAAGCCGTGGGGGCAGGGTGAACATTTATCGCAAATTTTTCAAAAGACATCACACTACGTTTCATATGCAGTGCATGGGTCACAAGATAAATAGAATCTATACCCTCGGCCTTTAACATCTCGGCCGAAAACCTGGCATTTTCAAACGTCGTACGGCTTTGATTTTCTGCCCAACGAACGGGTAGGGCATATTCACTTTCGATGAGTTGTTTCATCAATTGAGCTTCAGAAAGAACATTTCCATTGCCCAGACCACCCGTCACCAATATCGGCAACTGGGTACGACGCGCCAACCACACACCATAACGAATGCGTTCCAACGCCATTTCATTGGGGGTATCTCCTGAAAACTCCGGCGCATTGTAATGGCGGCCTGCACCAAGAATAACAATAGCTTGTGGTGGTTTCACATTGCCGATGTGAGTTTCAGTACGTTCTTTTTCCGCGGTATTGACGGTAAAATTCAGAGCTGTTGCAGGCTCAAGCCACGACAGCAAAGCCGTGGAGACCACGGGCATACTGGCGATATATAACAGTGCCATCGCGGTCGCCACCAACCCATATCCCAGTCGATGGTAACGAGGCATGAGCACCAGCCCCAAAAATGCGAGCACAATAAAGCCGCCTGGTGGTCCGATCAACTGCTCCAGTACACCACCAAAGCCAAGGCCCATTCCTAGCCTGCCTTTTCATCAGTGATTACTGATGGGTTGATTTCACTCTTGTCAGCACTCTTGTCAGCACTCTTATTAAACACTCTCACCTTCACTCTCCGATACCGCATTGGCCAAACAAGCAAACTCTTCCAAGCTTAACGTCTCGGCGCGACGCTTCGGATCAACGCCCAACGACGCCATTTTTTCAGCACTCAACATGGGTTTAAGGGTGTTGCGCAGGGTTTTTCGGCGCTGCGAGAAGGCCTGGGTCACCAGTTTTTCAAACAAACGAACATTGTGCACCGTCACGGGAGGTTCACTATAAGGTGTTAACCGTACCACCGCAGAATTGACTTTTGGCGCCGGAGAAAATGATTCCGGCGGTACTTCCATCAATGCCTCAACGCGGCAATGGTATTGCATTGCCACCGTCAAACGGCCATAACTTTTGCTATTAGGTTCCGCAGCTAACCTGTCCACCACTTCTTTTTGCAACATAAAGTGCATATCGCGAATCACTTCGTGCTTTTCTAACAGGTGAAACATAAGGGGCGTGGAAATGTTGTATGGCAAGTTACCCACAATACGTAACGGACGACCATCTTGGGCCAATTCAGTAAAATCAAATTTCAATGCATCAAAGGCATGTATCTGTAACTGGCCCTTGTCACTGCAATTTTGCGCCAGCTTGGGAATAATATCCCGATCCAGCTCGATAGCATCCATAGCCGTTACGCAGGGTAATAATGACTCCGTTAAAATACCCAGGCCAGGCCCAATTTCAACCAGATGATCATCTCGTTGCGGATTAATGGCAGATACAATTCCAGCCACGATATAGGGATCAACCAGGAAGTTTTGTCCGAAACGTTTACGGGCACGATGGTCCGCCGGACCTTTACGCGTGGTGGAAGGTGAGGATTTCATGTTGCTGTTCTTACCTTTTCTACTGATTCATTAGTGTGTTGCGGCATGCGCCACCATCTCACTGGCTGTGCGGCAAGCGTATAAAAAGCTATTTACCTTTGCCTCCCCACTGCCCGCTAAATGCAATGCCGTACCATGGTCAACCGAGGTACGAATAATGGGTAAACCCAACGTAATATTGACGGCATTTCCAAAGCCCATATGTTTGAGCACCGGTAAACCCTGGTCGTGATACATTGCAATCACCACATCCGCGCGTGCAAGATTATTTGCCGTAAAAAGGGTGTCTGCGGGCAATGGGCCTTCAATAGTGCCTGGCACTTCTTTTTGTTCCATCAACAACTGCTGACGAAATGCATCCAATGCCGGTTCAATAACCTCGATTTCCTCGCGACCTAAATGACCACCTTCTCCCGCATGAGGATTAAGCCCACACACCAGAATATGGGGTTCATGAATACCTAATCGGGTCTGTAATTCGCCATAAACGGTCTTTAAAATTTGCGCCAAACTTTCACGAGTAATGGCTGCGGGCACCTCCGACAATGACAAATGTGTGGTTGCCAAGGCGACACGCAATCCTTCCGTGGCCAGCATCATCACGGGTTGCCCCCCCGTATGTTCTGCCAGATATTCTGTATGGCCAGAGAAGCTCACCCCCGCGTCGTTTATAATTCCCTTGTGTACTGGCCCCGTCACCAGAGCATCAAACATTCCCTGTGTACAACCTTCAATGGCGACATCAAGTGTCTTTAACACATAGGGAACATTGCCAACATCCAGTTGACCGGCGACGACCGATGTTGCTACTGCAACATCAATGACGGGTAAAATTCCCGCACGATGGCTTTTCCGAGCGCTGCTGGCTTCAAATGGAATAATGTCCAGTGATAAACCCAGGCTGCGAGCTCGGTCAGACAGCAACTGGGCATCCGCAATAACAACAAGTTCAAAATTATGATCCTGCTGTGCCAGTTGAAGACACAAATCAGGACCAATGCCTGCCGGTTCACCGGGAGTGATGGCCAGACGTTGTACATTTTTATTCATGAGTTAATCAGCATTTTTTTAAATTAAAGGCGGTTATCAACAAAGGCCTCGTCACGTAAGCGCCGTATCCAGGCCTGCATTGCAGGATCTGTTTTACGGGAGCGGATAACTTCTTGAGCATTTTTACGTTGTACTTTTTCAGTATCGTCGTGGCTACGGCGTTCCAGTACCTGCAAAAGATGCCATCCAAATTTCGTGCGTACCGGACCACTTAATGCGTCAACAGCCAGGGCATTCATGGCTTTTTCAAAGGCAGGTACCATTTCGCCGGGATTAACCCATCCCAATTCACCACCTTCAACGGCGGAGCCGGGATCAGCCGATTCGGCTTTCGCCACCGTGGCAAAATCTTCTCCTGCAATAATTCGATCTCGTATTTTTAACAACTGTGCTCGCGCCAGGTTTCCTTCACCTTGTGTTTCGGGTCGAATTAATATGTGCCTGGCATGAGTCTGTGTCACCATATGTTGGGGTTCATTGGTGCGTTGTTCGAGTAATTTAATAATATGAAACCCACTAGGACTCCGAAGCGCCTCACTGATACTGCCGATTTCCTGACTGACCACCCAGTCGGCAAATAATGTCGGCAAGGCTGCCGCTCCACGCCAACCCAGATCACCCCCTTCAAGGGCCTGTTGTCCATCAGATACTGACACGGCTGTTTGATAAAAATTTGCATCCGAGCGCAAGTCCTTCACTATCTTGTCGGCCTTTGTACGCGCCTCCGCAATTTGCTCAGCACTGGCGGCTTCTGGTATGGAAACCAGTATGTGTCCCAATTTAAATTCTTTATCGCTACCATTTCGTAATGCCTGATTACTAATATAAGCCTCTATTTCTTGCTGGGTAATCACTATTCGATTGCGTACCTGACGTTGCTGCAATCGGTTTAGGGTAATTTCATCACGCATGTTTTCACGGAAATCTTCGAAATTCAGCCCCTCCTTCGTGAGGGCCTCTCGAAACTGGTTGAGGGTAAGACGATTTTGTGCAGCAACATTTTCCAATGTTCTATTGACCGTTTCATCATCAACACGAATACTGCCGCGCTTTGCCATTTGCAATTGTATACGGCGTAAAATAAGACGCTCGAGTAATTGTTTCTTCAACACCGCATCTGAAGGCAAACGATTATTTTGCTCGCGCAGCTGTTGTTTAATCAGCGCCATTTCCTTATTCAGTTCCAGGTCAGTAATGACCTCATCGTTAACCACTGCAACAATGCGATCCAATGGATTTTCGACGGTCAACGCAGCACCCACCGGCTGTGCAAAAACCACGGACAACACGATGACTGCCAATATCATTTTACTGACTGCTTGTTTCATTTCGGACTCTCTTAAAATTTTCGGAATCATTTTTCTATTCCACTCATTTCATTATTCATTCAACATCTCTCTAAGGAGAATTCAGTATTTTCCTACCCGCTGATCAATGCCCAGCCAGCAACATTGCCATCATCGGTTAAGGCGCAAGGATATCACGTGCCAGCAAGTCTTCGACTTTGCGGCCCACGCTGGTCAGACCTTTTAGCTCTAACTGAATCCATAAGGAATTACTCAGCGCATCTTCGCTCACATCCACACGATAACGGCGTTGTACCAAGCGCACAGCCCAACAACAGCTTTGGTACTCTACGCCTTTAAGTGACTCCAGAGTGACGTTATCTTTTACCGATTTTAGCCAACGGCCGACCAAAGACCAACGAGTGGTCACTGGCCACATGGCAGCAATATCAACTTGCTTACGCACCTCTTGTTCAAAACGGTAACCAAACCGCACTACACGCCGTGCATCTCTTTGATATCGCCAATCCAAAGTACCACGCTGCAATTTTTCATCGTAATCACCCCATTGCAGCGTCGATTGCAGCGTTATTCGTGGCGTCCAACGGCTTTTCAATGTTGCCAGCCAATCTGAACGCGCTGTTGTTTCCACCGACTGACCGGGCAGTGTCACTTCGCGATCCTGAAAGTAAACAATTCGACCAATACCGGCATTTAACAGTTCCCGACCTTGCTCATCAAAAAACCGGGAATTCAATGCCACACTGAGTTGATTGGCATCCCCCACCCGGTCTACGCCGTTAAACCGGTTTTCTCGAAACAGCTGCCCAAACCCAAATAATGACAAACTGCTATCAAACACGCGTTGCTGACCTGTGGTATCCACAATTAAATCAGACTGATCACGATTCGGTACATACAAATAATATAAACGCGGTTCAAGGGTTTGACGCTGCGCACGGCCCCAACCTGTCAATTCACGTTCAAATACCAAACCACTGTCGAGACTGAAAATAGGTAAACGGCGCGAGGGATTAGCACTGACACTGGAATCAACGTCACTCAATGAATCTCGCAATGCGTACTGTGTGTGCCTCAGCGTTAATGTTGGCAACAGAAAACCGGCTGCACCCCGAAATGGGCGGGCTATCTGGTTCTGTATATCAAAACGACTGCCAACCACACCTGCATCACGCTCGAAGCGCACAGCCTCTGCTTCAACTTTTACGGTAAAGCCTGCCGGTAATGGCCATGCGTAACTGGATAAGCGAAGTTGTGGCAAACGTTGATAGGGTCGTGAGGTTGCGCCAAGGCTTTCATCCAGTGTCTGAAAGCCTTGTACCAATAAGCTGGCCCGCCAATTTTCACTGCGATAATCCAACTCACCGCGACGTTCAAGGTGGGTGGCGCTGGATGTGGCCAGCTGCCCACCAAAATCGTCAAGGAAATCTTTGTCGGAAGCAAAACGATAATCTACGCGAGTTTGCCAGCCAGGAGCAGGGCTTCCGCTATGCTTAAAGGACAATGCGCTACGCTCATCCCCATACACCCGGTCATCGCTAATCTGTGACACATCAAGTTGCCCGCGGCTTTTTTCGTTCAGGTACCTAAATTCCCCCTCCAACAACATTCCGCGTCGTGACATGATGCGGGGTGTGACTGTGGCATCTTTATCTGGGGCTATATTCCAGTACCAGGGTAAGCTCAGTTCAGTGCCGGCCACCGATGTCTCGCCAAACGAGGGCACTAAAAAACCGGTTTTTCTGCCTTTTAGTGGGAAACTCAAATAGGGAAAATAGAAAATTGGGACGTGCATAAAACTGATGCGCGCATGTCGGGCAATACCTTCATTGGCCGCAGTATCAAACTCCAAACGACTGGCACGAAGTATCCAGGCATTGTCCCCCTCATCACAACGGGTAAAACTGGCAACCTCCAAACGTGAGCGACTAGCATCCAATAGCTCGAATTTTTCAGCTTCGCCTCTTATGTGTCGGTCAGTCAACCAAAACCGGGCAGGGCTGAACACGCCCTGATCTGAGCCGAGTTGCAGGCGCGCACTGTCACTGGTTAACACGCGGCCTGCATTTTCATATCGCACCTGGCCATCTGCCTGTGCAATATCAGTTTGTTCATTATAGTGAAGACGATCCGCTGACAATCGTTGCTCACCTCGACTTCCAGTCACATGACCTTGCAAACGATACTGCCCTGCTTCGACCATGGCCTGGTCTGCGTTAAAATGCCATTCACTGCCAGCCGTACTATTACGGTCGTTTTCCAGGTTTGTCGCCAAGGATGCCGTAACGGGAGACACCCTACAAAGTGACCACTCACTCTCCGCAGCTATCGCTGAAAATGAGAATAAAATGGAGAGAGCAACGAAATATGTACTCGCCAGTACCACGGACACACAGGGGTGACCTGTTCTCATTAACAACGTGTTTACGGTGCGAAAATTCAATATTTCAGTGTCTGACGACGGTATTTTGAAGTTTTGCATTAATCAGTTGACGACATTTTTAGCGTCATTTACCAATGCAAAAACTGGAAAAAATATGTCCCAGCAGATCATCAGCGGTAACATCACCTGTGATTTCACCCAACGCCTGTTGTGCCTGACGCAGGTCTTCTGCCAGTAATTCACCCGCCGCATATTCTTGTAACTGCCTTTGCCCTTGCTGCAAATGCCGCTGTGCCAACGATAAGGCCTCCAGGTGACGACGTCGCGCCATAAATTGCCCTTCGCCACTCGTCTCATAACCCACACAAGTTTTAAGGTGGTTACGTAACTCAGGCAAACCCATTCCTGACTGTGCCGATACCTGTAATGTTGTGAATCGTGTGGTGAGTTTTTCCACGGGCAAACCCGTTGATACTGACAAGTCACCCGATGCCTTCAAATCTACTTTATTGAGCACTAATGTCAGCGCAGGCCCGGCTAGCGCAAGCTGGTCTAATAATGCCTGTTCTTGCGCATTAAATTCACGGCTTACATCATGCAGGAATATAATCCGATCGGCTGCCTCGATCTCAGCCCAGGCGCGACGTACACCTTCCTGCTCCACAGCATCATCACTTTCACGTAACCCTGCGGTATCAACAATATGCAAGGGCAGGCCATCAATTTGAATATGTTCCCTGAGTACATCGCGCGTCGTGCCGGGAATGTCTGTCACTATGGCGGACTCGTATCCGGCCAGCGCATTCAGCAGCGTCGATTTACCGGCATTGGGTCGGCCAGCGATCACTACCGTCATGCCCTCACGCAATAAATTCCCTTGTTGAGCGGCTGCCTGCGTATCCGCAAGGCGTGTTTGCACGGCATCAAGACGAGACTGCACCTGGCCATCACCCAAAAAATCGATTTCTTCTTCGGGAAAATCAATGGCGGACTCTACATACAGGCGTAACTCAATCAGTGCCTGTACTAATTCATGCACCCTTTGTGAAAAAGCGCCTTGCAAGGATCGCATTGCCAAACGAGCCGCCTGGGTTGAAGCACAATCGATAAGATCAGCAATGGCTTCGGCCTGGGCCAAATCCATTTTATCATTGAGAAAGGCACGTTCAGAAAATTCCCCAGGACGGGCAGGGCGAGCCCCCAAAGAAAGGCAACGCTGTAACACCATATCCATCACTACCGGGCCGCCGTGGCCTTGTAGTTCCAGAATGTCTTCACCCGTAAAGGAGTGTGGAGAAGGAAAATAAAGCGCCAGGCCGGTGTCCAGCACTTCTCCGTCAGCATCACAAAATGGCTGATATACCGCCTGACGGGGAGAGGGCAGTTGCCCCACCACCTGTTGTGCAATGTCGGCAGCCAAGGGGCCAGAAACACGAATAATACCAACACCGCCTCGCCCGGGTGGCGTGGCAAGGGCAGCGATGGTCTCTATTTTACGGTTGTCGCTGCCACTTTTCGGAAGCGTGTCTGTTGTATCCACCATCGGTTAAACCTGCGCAATGGGCGCAAAAACTATTGTGCCTGGGCTTCAACCTTACGGGTGATGTGCCATTGTTGTAGGATCGACAAGCAGTTATTGACCACCCAGTACAACACCAGACCTGAAGGGAAAAAGGCAAAAAACGCCGTGAAAATGAAGGGTAATGCCTGCATTACCTTTTGTTGAACAGGATCCATCGGCGGCGGATTCAACTTTTGCTGAATAAACATGCTGATGCCCATTAATACCGGCAATACATAGAAAGGGTCTTTTGCGGAAAGATCATCCAACCACAAAAAGAACGGCGCCTGGCGCATTTCTACACTTTCGAGCAGCACCCAGTACAGTGCAATGAATACCGGGATCTGTACCATAATTGGCAAACAACCACCCAGAGGATTAATCTTCTCTGTCTTGTAGATTTCCATCATGGCCTGACTCATCTTCTGCCGGTCATCACCATAACGTTCTTTTAATGCCTTCAACTTGGGCGATAACCGCCGCATGTTGGCCATACTTTTGTAGCTGGCGGCTGAAAGTGGGTAGAAAATCAGTTTGATAATCAGCGTCACAAATATAATCGCGAGCCCCCAATTGCCCATCACACTGTAAATTTTTTCCATCACCCAAAACACCGGCTTGGCCAAAATATCCAGAATGCCGTAATCAACCGTCAAACGCAGGTTGGGTTCAATCATCTCTAGACGATGTTGATCTTTAGGGCCGGCATAAAAACGAGTGCCAAATTGGGCGCTGCTGCCGGGTGCTGCGGTACGTTCTTCACCCGATAGCCCCATCAAAAAGCGACCATCGGCCAACGCCTTACTGTAAAAATGGCTGGCTACATCGGCATTCGGAATCCAGGCACCGAGGAAATAATGCTGCAACATCGCGAGCCAGCCGCCGGTGTTATAGCTCTGCTCTGGTTTCCATTCAGACATGTCACCAAATTCGACTTTTTCGTACGGATCCCAGGTACTCGACACTACACCGCCGGTATAGGTATAGATAAAGAACGATTCCCTGGACATCTCTGCACGCTGGAACTGCTCATAAGCGCGTGCTTTCCAGACCATCTGGCTATTATTTTGCACATCATAATCAACGTTAACGACATAGCTATCGCGCAGGAAGGTAAAGGTCTTTACGACTCGAATACCATCCCCGCTTTCCCATAGCAGTTTCACTTTTAACTCATTTTCCCCATCGGCGAGGGTAAACTCTGTTTGGTCTACCTGATAGACCGCGTGATGACCGGGGGCTTTACCTTCTGATGCAAGCAAACCGGATTGAGCCACAAAATAGCGCGGCATGCGGTTATCCAGTAACTGGAAGGGTTCTTCCGGTGTATCCAGAGCAACGGGATACAAACGCAGGGCAACCCGGCTTATTTCACCACCCGCGGTATTAATTTCAAACACCACAGTGTCAGTAGTGACCGAAATTTGCTGGCCTTGGGCTACCACGGCATTACTGGCAATCTCTCCGGAAATCAGTTGAGATTCTATCGATGGTGTCACCGCAGCCGATTCCAGGTTCGATCCTGCCGCCACCGGAATATCCATAGGTGTCGCCGTATCGTTTGCGCTGGAAACTACACCTGGGCCGCTGGTTTCAACCACCGCCACAGGCGGTGGTTGGTTTTCGGCTTGCCAGGTACTGAAAATCATTAAAATGACCAGTGACAAGGCAACAAATAGAAATAGTCTTTGATTATCCATACTTATTATATGATTACTTTTTAATGGTGGATGATTATTGTGGTCCATTCTCTAAACAAAATGCCTAGATCAAGAACCCGGATCATGTATCTTAATCGTTTGTCGTATTCTAGTTACTGTCGGGCATTATGCGGTAGGCAATCCGTTTCAGGCACTGGATCAACGCCACCAGGATGCCAGGGATGACAGCGCGATAAACGCCGTACACTCATCCAGCCACCCCGCAAAACACCGTAACGTTCTAGGGCCGTTTGGGCATAACACGAACAACTGGGATAAAAACGGCAGCGCGGGCCAAGCAGAGGACTCAGCACCAGTTGGTATATTCGTAAAATAGAAATCAGGATTTTTCGCATCGTTTCACGACTCTTCGCCAATGTGCTTCCAGTGCCTTTGTCAATTCCCGATTATTTACTCTGGCCGTTGCTTCACGGCTCAATACAACAACATCCAAATTACCCAGCAAAGACTGGTGCTGCCGAAAACTGTCACGCACCAAGCGTTTTACCCGGTTGCGGCCCACAGCGTGCTTGATGAATCGTTTACTGATAGCCAGGCCAAGGCGTGCATGACCTACGGTATTACGCGCGGCTAAGACGGTCAGTGCGTTATCCGAAGATCGACATTCCGTGCCTTTGAAAACCGTTTGAAAATCACGGCCGCTTAATAAACGAACTCGGCGGGGAAAACGACAACCCACCACGATACGGTTATCTTTACGGTTATCGTTCAGCGCGCTCGACTTTGCGCTATTTTGTGAGCCGGGAACTGGCGCATTAAACGCCTCAGCCTTTGGCTGTTTCGGCATGGGTAATACCATTGGCGCTGATTCCTGGGCCCGGTGTACTGTTAATCTGACAATCTGTCGCCGTGAGATCGGGATTTACTCGCCAATCTCCACCCACTCGACTACGCACTAGCATAGCCTTGATTTCGACAACGACGCTGTTTCCAACATCCCAACAAAAGAATGTATTTCGCATGACGACACTCATATCTGATCATTAGTGCTGTCATAACGTCCCGAATACAGTGCCTGGGCTAGTTAACCTAACACTAGTTAACCTAATGACCGTTACCCGATAAAGCATCTCGAGTACTAGCCTGTATTTCGGGCGTCGTTAATCATTAACAGCCTATTCTCACAGGCACTCATTCTTACCGGATCACATTCTTACAGGCATACTTACACAGTCGGTAACTTGCAAATAAGCACCTTGCAAATAGGCGCATAGCTTCCCGCTGAAATACTGCCACTTCCGGCAGCAATAAAAGCAACGTTATTAAGCGGTTAAGCGTTTACGGCCCTTGGCGCGACGCGCACAAATAATTTTACGACCTGCTTTTGTGGCCATGCGAGCACGAAAGCCATGAGTACGTGCACGACGTATGTTGCTGGGTTGAAAAGTTCTTTTCATTGCACTATCCGATTCTGATTAATTCAATTTAACTAACTGGTTGCACCAGACAACCACGTTCAAAAAACGTGACTCTGATACCCGTAAAAAGCGGCGCAGGGTACTCCGAAAAGCCCCGTTCTGTCAAGCAAATACCTCAAATACTACCCGCCACACTAAATTTGTCCACTGATGTGGATAACTCTACTTAACACAGGTAGACTCTCACTCTGTCTTGCAGGCCTCTTGGCTCACATTCAGGGCAGTTTCGACATCTGAAATCACTATAAAATTCCGTCAATAATCTTGCCTGCTAAAGCAGGACAGGGATTATACCTCTGCTTGGGAGATAACCGTTGAGTTCTTTTGCCAGTATATGGCAACACTGCCTTGTGCGCCTTGAAGAAGAGCTGTCCAGCCAGCAGTTTAACACCTGGATTCGCCCTTTACAGGTAATGGAAGACAGCCATCAGCTGCGCTTACTGGCGCCCAATCGTTTCGTCTTGGATTGGGTGAATACCCGCCTATTAGAGCGTATCGAATCCATTTTGCAGGAAATAGGTGACGATAATGCGCGCCATGATGTTGTATTGGAAATAGGGGGGACAACGTCACCTCCACCGGTCCCAACCTCACAGCCTAACCGTAGTCGCTCGCCTGGAGGATCTCCTCCTAAGTCGCCTGTACAACAACGAAACAACCCCTCTCGTCAAAACAATCGTAATGAACGTGGTCGTAACAGCATAGTCACTCACTATAGTGGACTAAACGCCAACGCCACATTTGAAAACTTTGTAGAAGGTAAATCAAATCAATTAGCGCGAGCAGCCTCCAGCCAAATTGGCGAAAACCCTGGGAGCGCCTATAACCCTTTGTTTATTTATGGTGGGGTAGGGCTCGGTAAAACGCATTTAATGCATGCTATTGGCAATCTTATTGTCAAAAACAATCCAACAGCAAAAGTGGTTTACTTACATTCAGAGCGTTTTGTGCAGGATATGGTTAAAGCCTTACAACACAATGCTATTGACGACTTCAAACGCTATTATCGCTCAGTCAATGCACTGCTTATTGATGACATCCAGTTTTTCGCAGGAAAGGAACGCTCTCAGGAAGAGTTTTTCCACACATTCAATGCTTTACTGGAAGGTCAACAACAAATTATCCTCACTTGTGACCGCTATCCTAAAGAAGTTTCAGGATTGGAGGAACGACTCAAGTCTCGTTTTGGCTGGGGTTTAACCGTATCCATAGAACCGCCTGAACTTGAAACCCGCGTGGCCATTTTAATGACCAAAGCGGCTCAAATGAATGTTGATCTCCCCCAAGATGTTGCTTTTTTTATCGCCAAACGCATACGTTCAAATATTCGCGAGCTAGAAGGCGCGCTTCGTCGTGTTACCGCCAATGCAAAGTTTACCGGACAACCCATTACCCCTGAGTTCGCGAAACTGGCCCTGAAAGACCTTATTGCCTTACAGGACAAACTGGTCACCATCGAAAACATACAAAAAACTGTCGCAGAATATTTTAAACTGCGTGTTGCCGAGTTATTGTCCAAGAAACGGACTCGCTCCATTGCCCGGCCAAGACAGATTGCCATGGCACTGGCCAAAGAATTAACTAACCATAGCCTGCCAGAAATTGGTGATGCTTTTGGTGGAAGAGACCACACGACCGTTCTTCATGCCTGTCGTAAGATTGCAGAATTAAAAATGAGTGAACCCCGTATTATGGAAGATTATTCCAATATTATGAGGACGTTATCGAGTTAGTCGCGAGTACGCTCAGCAGATGCTCTAGGAGGCGCCACTGTAAGCCGTCACAAGCATATCTTGCTGGCGATACCCCTTACCCTCTACACGGAGAAACAACAGCGCCCTGGAGGCTAACAGAGCAACTGAACGAGACAACACTTACAATGAAAGAGACAGGGCATTGCAAAGAGTACTAGACCCTATGGACATCGATAAAATAGAATACGGATAATAAAATATAAAATCGCTTCTGCAGGTTGATTGAGTGCAATCAGTTAAGTCTGTGGGAAGCTTGTGCAGAGATTGTGGATAAGCCGTTAAAAAAAAATTATCGGAATATAATGCACATTTTATCCACAGCTTTTACGGTAGAAATACAGGTGTTTTCAAGAGCCTTTCAAGTGCGTTAACTGTTTGATTATTAATGATTAATATAGTTATCCACAGAAAATGCCTTGCCTAATAATAGTAATAATAAGTTCTTTTAAATAATCTATTTATTTAAATACATGGGATAAGTTAGTTATGAAATTCTCCATTCAAAGAGAAGCATTGCTCAAACCACTGCAAACCATTGTCGGTGTTGTTGAACGTCGGCAAACGTTGCCAGTGTTGTCCAATATTCTGGTTATTGTGACAAACGATACATTGTCGATGACGGCAACTGATCTTGAAGTTGAAATGATTGCAACAACGCCACTGGAAAATGCTGAACCCGGCGACATCACAATTCCTGCCCGGAAAATGGTTGATATTTGTCGAGCACTTCCTGAAGGTGCCACGATTCAGGTTTCATTGGATACTGAAAAACAACGAGTAACCATTCGTTCCGGCAAAAGCCGATTTAATCTTGCTACCTTGCCAATTTCTGATTTTCCCAGTGTTGATGAAATTACCAGTCAATTTGAATTTTCTTTGCCTCAAAATGCACTCAAACGCCTTATTGAAAAAACCAGTTTTGCGATGGCACAGCAAGATGTTCGATATTATTTGAATGGATTATTACTCGAAATTGCCAAGGGTGCTGTGCGCTCAGTAGCGACTGACGGACATCGTTTGGCGCTAAGTTCCTATGAGTGTGATATTAATCCTGCGGATACCTTGCAAATCATTGTGCCGCGTAAAGGCGTTGGTGAACTGGTGAAGTTACTGGAAGACAGTGATGAGCCCGTAAATATTCAGGTCAGCAACAATCACATCAAAATTGCAATGAAAGATCTGGTTTTTACCTCCAAGTTAATTGATGGTCGATTCCCCGATTATCAACGAGTTATTCCGAGTGACTCGGATAAACATATTGTGGCTGATCGTGAATTACTACGCCATGCGTTGTTGCGGACCTCAATTTTGTCTAATGAGAAATACCGAGGTATTCGATTACGACTATCTGATGGGTTGATACAAGCACAAGCGAATAATCCAGAAATGGAAGAAGCCGAAGAAGAAATTCAGGTCACATATTCTGGTGAGTCCCTTGAAATTGGTTTTAACGTTAGTTACTTCCTGGATGCACTTGCGACGGTGAGCGAAGAAACGGTCGCGATAGAATTAGGTGATGCTAATAGTAGCTGTGTGATTCGCCCTCAAAAGGATGACAGTTGTACTTACGTCATTATGCCAATGCGTTTGTAATTGAATTGAGATTAATGGGCATTACTTTTTAATGACAAGCTCAATACTACAACACGATACTGTGGCGCACTTATGCTACACGCTACAACCATGTTACAACCATGCCTACGACTATGCTTTAGACCCGCTTACGCTCAGCATGCTCACACAACACCACACGTACTGATTTCACGTCTGAGTCATGAAATGTCTGATACCGTGGTCTCATCGTGTGGTTCGAGGTTATCTTTAACGAGGCCAGACACTCTGATTGTATTGCGACACATTAACGACATAAAACAACATTATTGGTCAGTGGCCAAAATATAATGGCCATTCAACATCTTGAGATTCATAACTTACGGAATCTCTCTTCTGTTTCACTAAAGCCTCAGCCAGGCCTTAATTTTATCTTTGGCCCTAATGGCAGTGGTAAAACCAGCATACTCGAAGCTATACACTGTCTGGGGCGCGGTAAGTCCTTTCGTACACACAAAACTAATCACCTCATTCAGGAAGGTTGTGATTCATTTTCTGTCATTGGAAAAGTCTTACAGCATGGTCGTAACACCACTATCGGAATGGAACGGAAAACGGGAAACAGTAATATTCGTTTGGCTGGGCAGGCTATTGCACGATCCAGTGAACTCTCAGAAGTTTTACCGGTTGCAGTTCTTGACCCTGGATTACATCGGCTCATAGAAGAGGGCCCTGATCTGCGAAGACGGTTTTTGGATTGGGGAGTGTTTCACGTGAAACATGGGTTTAGTTCGGTGTGGAACGCCTATCGAAGGATCTTATCTCAACGCAATGCTGCACTGCGTCTAGGGTGGACTAAGAGTGCCATTGCGCATTGGGATCAAGAGTTAGTGGTTACCGGAAAGCAGCTTGATGAAGCGAGACAATCTTATTTGTCAGAGTTACTGGTCTTTGTTGATCGGTCGTTAGAAAGGTATCCTTCGATCGCGAATGTTAAAATCACCTACCAACAAGGTTGGAGAGCAGGTACTGACTTTTCAACCTATCTTTCAGATCAGTTCGATTCAGATAGAGAGCGAGGATTTACTCAATTTGGGCCTCACCGGGCGGATATCAAAATCCGTGTTGGTGGTTCTGATGCGCGAGACTTTTTGTCACGGGGACGTCAAAAATTATTGGTTGCTAATCTTATTCTGTCTCAATGCAGACAGATTACTGCTCAGGATACATGTCCAGTCATACTGGTTGATGATTTGCCTGCTGAGTTGGATACAAACACTCGAGCATTATTAATTCAAACACTGCAAGAAACTCAGGCCCAGATATTTATAACCGCGACAGACCCTGGCCTCTTTGATTTACACGGACTGGATATACAAGGATTGGAATATGGGATGTTTCACGTGGAACACGGAGAGGTCAGCGCATAAATACAGATCCCTTAGACCAAACACGTACAGGAGTAGTAGCATCGTGAACGAGCGGGGCAATAGTATAAGGCAACGTCTTAGTGCTCGAAAAATGGTACACTAGAGGCTTCCTGACATGGGGTATAGTGATGGCTGACAACACCGAATACGATTCTTCAAAGATTAAAGTTTTAAAGGGCCTGGATGCGGTAAGAAAGCGCCCAGGTATGTATATCGGTGATACCGATGATGGTACAGGCTTGCACCATATGGTGTTTGAAGCGGTGGATAATTCCATCGATGAAGCCCTGGCCGGTCACTGTGATGAGATTGGTGTAAAAATCCACAGTGATGGTTTTTTATCGGTTACGGATAACGGTCGCGGCATTCCGGTTGATATTCATGAAGAAGAGGGTATATCAGCGGCTGAAGTCATAATGACAGTATTGCATGCCGGCGGTAAGTTTGATGATAACTCCTATAAGATATCGGGTGGCTTGCACGGTGTTGGTGTATCCGTGGTTAATGCCTTGTCTGAGGTGTTAAAACTCACGGTCTGGCGTGACGGTGAAACCTATTTTCAGGAATACCATCACGGCGTACCCGTAAAACCTCTAGAAGTGGTTGGTACCACGGACCGAACAGGGACAGAGATCTGGTTTTTACCCAGTACTAAAACATTTAGTGATATCGAATTTCATTACGATATACTTGCTAAACGCCTACGTGAATTATCATTCCTCAATTCTGGCGTTCGTATCGTGCTTAGTGATGAACGCAATGACAAACAAGATGTATTTGAATACAAAGGTGGTATAAGTGCCTTTGTAGAACATCTCAACCGCAACAAAACACCACTACACCCCAGTGTATTTGGTTTTGTTACTGAGAAAGATGGCGTTATCGTTGAAGTTTCTATGCAGTGGAATGATTCCTATCAGGAAAATATCTTTTGTTTTACCAATAATATTCCCCAACGTGATGGTGGAACGCATTTAGCGGGATTCCGTGGCGCATTAACGCGAACCATGAATCAGTACATTGAATCACTGGGTGCTGCTAAAAAAGCTAAAGTGTCCATGACAGGGGATGATGCACGTGAAGGCCTCACCGCGGTGCTGTCTGTCAAAGTACCAGATCCAAAGTTTTCCTCACAAACAAAAGATAAACTGGTCTCTTCAGAAGTGAAAGGTATAGTAGAGTCTGCTGTCTCTGAAAAAGTCCATGATTTCCTCATGGAGAGCCCCACAGACGCTAGAGCCATCGTCGGCAAAATCGTTGATGCTGCACGTGCGCGAGAGGCTGCCCGTAAAGCACGCGAAATGACCAGACGTAAAGGCGCCTTGGACATTGCAGGCTTGCCGGGCAAGTTGGCTGATTGTCAGGAAAAAGATCCTGCGCTTTCCGAATTATTCCTAGTGGAAGGGGACTCTGCTGGCGGTTCTGCCAAGCAGGGAAGAGATCGACGTACTCAAGCCATACTGCCGTTAAAAGGTAAGATCCTGAATGTTGAAAAAGCCCGGTTTGACAAAATGCTGTCATCGGTGGAAGTCGGTACATTAATCACCGCCCTGGGTTGTGGAATAGGGCGGGAAGAATTTAATGCGGACAAACTGCGTTATCACCGTATTATTATCATGACGGATGCCGATGTTGACGGTTCTCATATCCGCACCTTACTACTGACTTTTTTCTATCGTCAAATGCCAGAGCTCATTGAGCGTGGGCATATCTACATTGCCCAGCCACCGTTGTATAAAGTGAAAAAGGGTAAACAAGAACGGTATGTTAAAGACGATAATGAACTTAATGACTACTTGTTACAGTCCGCTTTAGATAACGCAGGCCTCCATGTCAGTGCAGAAAGTCCCGCTATCGCCGGTGTCACACTGGAAACGTTGGCCAAGCAATATTTAACGGTAAAAGCCACTGTCGATCGCCTGTCTCGCCGCTATCATGGAGAATTGCTGGAAAAAATTATTTATATGCCCGCTTTTCCAGAAACGGCTAAAACGGATAAAGCAGCGGCAGAGAGCTGGTTTTCTGAATTAAGCCAACGCCTCACTACGGATGATACAAACGCAATACGCTATGAAGTAGCATTAGAGGATGACGCCGAACAGGGTGGCTGGCTAGCCCGTATTAACGCCATTAGCCATAATGTGGGTAATGAGCGAGTGATGGCGAGTGACTTCTTTACTTCCAGTGAATATAAAACAATGCTGGCACTCGGAGAGCAGTTGTCTGACTTACTGGCCAATGGAGCCTATGTACAGCGTGGCGAGCGTCGTGAAGATGTGAACAGTTTTAAACAGGCACTGGATTGGTTAATGCGCGAAGCCCGTAGAGGTCAGCATATTCAGCGCTATAAAGGCTTAGGTGAAATGAACCCTGAGCAATTGTGGGAAACAACACTTGATGTCACTGCCCGTCGCCTTTTACGAGTGCAAATCGAAGATGCGGTAGCGGCCGATGATGTATTTACGACGTTAATGGGCGACCAGGTAGAACCCCGTCGAGAATTTATCGAAACCAATGCCTTGCAAGTGGCCAACCTCGATGTGTAAAAAAAGGGCAAGGTAAAGATGAAAGCGTGTTGGTGGTTACAGGCGCTGATATAGTGGGTAACAATGGATTGTTACGTATACGGTGAGATGAGACCAAACAACCTATAACTAAGGTGTATGTAGGGGAAGTGAGTATTTACTTTCTATAAATGTCAGCCTTAATTTAGCATCAACACAGCATCAACTCAGCATAAATAAAGGCGGCAACCCAATGGGGTTGCCGCCTTTATTGCGGTTCTGTTAACGATAAACAGAATAGGAAGCCAAGTGTTAGGCGTCTTTGTGGTAGCTTATTACGCGTTCCACTTCATTTTTGGATCCCAGAATAACAGGGACACGTTGATGCAGGCCGTTAGGTTGAATTTCCATGATGCGTTCACGGCCAGTGGAACAGATGCCGCCCGCTTGTTCAACGATGAAGCCCATCGGATTGGCTTCATACATCAGGCGTAATTTGCCAGGTTTGCTAGGGTCACGGGTATCTTTGGGATACATGAAAATACCGCCGCGAGTCAAAATGCGATACACCTCGGCGACCATGGAGGCTACCCAGCGCATATTGAAGTCTTTATCACGGTCACCACTGGTACCCGCGATGCACTCGTCAACGTAGCGTTTCATGGGTTCTTCCCAATGGCGTTGGTTAGACATATTAATGGCAAACTCTGCGGTATCTTCTGGAATGGTCATGTTGGGGTGGGTAAGAATGAACTCACCCACATTATGATCCAGAGTGAATCCGTTTACGCCATTACCCGTGGTCAATACCAGCATGGTGGACGGGCCGTATAAGGTGAAACCGCCACAAACCTGCTCGGTACCCGGCTGGAGGAAATCCTCAGCCTTGGCATCTTCAACACCTTCAGGGCAACGTAGGATAGAAAAGATGCTGCCGACAGAGAGATTGATGTCAATATTGGACGATCCATCCAAAGGATCAAAGGTAAGTAAGTACTTACCTTTAGGGTACTGAGGAGGAATCGGGTAAACATCATCCATTTCCTCAGAAGCCATGGCGGCAAGATGACCACCCCATTGGTTGGCCTTCAGAAAAATGTCATTGGAAAGGATGTCGAGTTTTTTCTGGGTTTCGCCTTGAATATTTTCACTGCCAGCAGAGCCCAGCACGCCACCGACCAATGCGCCTTGTTGCACGCAATTGGCGATAGCCTTACAGGCTACAACCACATCGTTAAGCAGGGCGGTAAAATCGCCGGAGGCTGAAGGCGAGTTACGCTGCTCTTCAATAATAAATTGGGTAATCGTTTCACCAGTATGCATTTTTCATTTCCTACAATAGTTTAAGCAATAAAGAATAAAGCAAAATAAAGAATTCGGTCAGCCGACAAGCCCTACAGAGCGCCGGAAAAGCCGCGAATTGTAGCATAATTGGATTCTATAATGGCAAAACGGGTCATATTCGTGGTTTTGTCGTTTAAGCACACTGGCTATACAGCGTATTGGAGTTGCCTGTATTCAACGCAGGCCGTAGCATTAGCGATAGACGTGGAATCAATCACGGAATCAATGTATCGAAAATTTGTCGATACTCATTCTACACTTTGAATATTTCAACACATAAGAGTTTAAAAATGACTAAAACTGTACGTATAGCCACACGAAAAAGCCCATTGGCCTTGTGGCAGGCAGAGTTTGTCCGTGACAGTCTGCTTAAAATCCAGCCAGATTTGAATGTTGAACTGGTAAAAATGGTGACCCAGGGTGATAAAATTTTGGACACACCACTGGCAAAAGTGGGTGGAAAAGGTTTATTTGTCAAAGAGTTAGAGCAAGGTATGCTACGAGGTGATGCCGATATTGCGGTGCACTCCATGAAAGATGTGCCCGTTGAATTTCCAGACGGTCTTCACCTTGCCGTAATTTGTGAGCGCGAAGACCCTCGCGATGCGTTTGTATCCAACCACTATAAGTCGATTGAGGATCTGCCCAAGAGAGCAATAGTGGGTACATCCAGTTTGCGCAGGACTTGTCAGATTCGAGCATGGCGTCCAGATATTCAAATCCTCGATCTGCGCGGTAATGTGAATACCCGCCTTCGCAAGTTGGACGAGGGTGAATACGATGCCATCATTTTAGCGTGTGCCGGATTAATAAGGCTCAAATTTGGCGACCGTATTCAAACACACCTGGATACGGGGTTTAGTTTGCCTGCCATTGGTCAGGGCGCCGTCGGGATAGAATGTCGAATTGACGACCCTTTTATTAATGCATTAATTGCCCCCTTGAATCACACAGAAACATCCATTCGTGTCCGTGCAGAAAGGGCAATGAATAATCGCCTCGAAGGCGGATGTCAGGTGCCCATTGGTGGCTATGCAGAAATTGATGGCGATACCCTGTTACTGCGTGGTTTGGTCGGCAGACCCGATGGAAAAGAAATGATTCGAGGAGAAATTGCCGGTCGTATTGAAGAAGCTGAATTCCTGGGCACCACACTCGCGGATGATTTGCTATCGCGTGGGGCGCGTGAAATCTTGCAAGAAGTCTATGCTGATAAAGTGACTGACAAGGACGATGCCAGCAAAGGTACTGATTAAATGCAGCAGTTGTCTGGGATTACCGTGGTGGTGACACGCCCCGCTCATCAGGCAGAAAAGCTTTGCAAGCTTATTGAAGCAGAGGGAGGGGTAGCGTTGAGATTTCCAGTGATTGACATTGCTCCCCCCCAAAACGTGCAAAAGTGTCAGGCTCAAATGGGACAACTCGCTGAATATGACCTGGCGATATTTATCAGCAGTAATGCGGTCACTGCAGCATTGGAATTGATGGACCGAGATTGGCAATGGCCAAAGACCGTGAGCATTGCAGCAGTGGGGAAATCCACTGCACAAGCACTTGAGAAAAACAGGCTAACCGTTAAGCACGTGGCGCCAGTACCTTTTAACAGTGAAGCATTGTTAAGTTTGCCAGATCTACAAAATATTAAGGACACACGTATTTTGATTTTTCGTGGCAACAGTGGGAGAGAGTTGTTACGCAACCGTTTACGAGAGCGCGGCGCAACGGTGGATTATATCGAATGTTATCAGCGCGTCATTCCACACATTGATCCTCAACCCTTGTATGAGGCCTGGAAAAAAGTCCCAAATCAAAAAACCTCGACGTCGCTATTAACATCTAAGAAGGATGTTAAGTTAATGCCGATGTTGATGCCGATTGTGGTGACCAGTAGTGAAGGATTAAAAAATCTGGTGTCGATGGTAAATCCTGATCATTTGTCATTATTACTGTCTTCACCCTTGGTAATGATTAGCGAGCGTACTGCCAATCTGTCTGTTACATTAGGTTTTTCAGGTTCGCCCACAGTAGCGACAGCCGCTAATGATGAAGCGATACTCGAGGCATTAAAGACATGGGCGCTCTCTGTTAAAAGCCATTAAAGAACATCCTTAGACTGATCATTGCTCTGAAGGAAACTGAGTGTGTTAATCACCGGTAGTCGAAAAATATAGTAGTCATCTGTAGTTGCGATAAGTAGTTGTGCTAAGAGTTGCGATAAATACTCACGACAATATAGTAGCCACACATAGTAACTGCAAATAGTAACGACAAATAGTAACGACATGAAAAAACACTATGAAAAAAAACACGCCAAATAAACCCGAAGATGCGTCATTACCTGATACTTCAAAAAAAGAATTGTCAGAAACCCCGTCGCTTGAAAAAAATACGACGACTGATGTAGATAACAATAAAGCATCGCAGAAGGATTCAGCTAAAAATACGCCGGATAATAAAACGGGTAAATCGCCATTACTTGAAAAAATGTCACGCCCAGAAAAAAACAAGAAAAAAGAATCATCTGTGGTAACGGACAAAAAGCAAACGTCAGCATCAGGGAAAATAGTTCAGGTATTGATTACCGGATTGTTATTGATCATTGCACTGTCAGCAGGTGGATTATCGGCATATGATTACTGGTTATTACAAGCTCAACCACCAATAAATACACAACTTAAAAACACCCAAACTGAGTTAATGGCTCAGCTCAACATCTTGCAGCAACAAATTAAAAAAACGAACAGTCAGTTATCAAAAGAAGTACAGGCAAGGCTTACGGTAGAATCGGAACACCAGGCAGTTAACGCCGCACTGCAAGGGATTACCGAAAAATTGGGCCGCAGTACGATAGCCTGGCGTATGGCAGAAGTAGAATATTTACTCACCGTAGCTAATCATCGTTTAACATTGGCGCAAGATCGGCAAACGGCTATGGCTGTTTTTGCAACAGCAGATAGTCGATTAAAGGCCATTGGTGATCCTTCATTGCTGACGGTAAGAAAGAAAATTGCCAGCGAACTGACAGCCCTACGCGCAATGCCCAATGTAGACATTCCAGGGCTTGCGGTTCAAATCGGTAGTTTGGCCGAAACGGTTGACGAACTGCCATTGCTGGATAAAAAAAGAGTGGCGCTTGTGGTTGAGAAAAATGCAGAGTCATCCCCTCTGGACTGGCAGGATATTCCAGCCGCAGTGTGGAATGACGTAAAAAGTTTAGTGAAAGTGCGCCGCCATCAACAACCCACCGAACCTTTGCTGCCGCCGAAGCAAGCATGGTTTCTTTATCAAAATTTACAATTGAAACTTGAACAGGCGAGGCTGGCAGTCTTAAAAGAAAATACAGCATTATTTAGTCAATCATTAAATGAAGTCTCTATATGGTTGAGTGGTTACTTTGAATCGGAGTCTGCGGCAGTGATCAGCATGCAGGCAATGGTAAAAAAGCTGAGTATTATTGATTTGCGACCTGAAGTTCCTGACGTGAGTGGTTCATTACGTGAATTACGCAGGGTAATGAATGATCGTTCTCCACTATCCACATCATTAATAAAAGGCACACCATCAATAAAACAATCATCATCTCTTCACCATGAACCACCGGCAGTACCGGCAGTACCGGCATCGAAGGAAGTCACTGCAACGATAGAATCAAAGGTTAGCAAGCTGTGAAGTTTTTATTTTTAAGTTTGTTGACGCTGTTTATCGCCGTTATCGTTTCCCTTGTGGCAATGGAAGATCCAGGTTATGTTTTATTTGCCGTGGGCAATTGGACGGTTGAAACCACATTGGTATTGGCGGCTATTGTGCTGGCTATCATTTTTTTATCGGGGTATTTCCTGATTCGATCTACGCTTAAACTTTGGGCGGTACCGCGTGGTCTGCGCTTGTGGAAAAAACACCGGCGCGAACAAAAAGCCATTAAATCTCTAACTCAAGGTTTGATCGACCTTGCGGAAGGGCATTGGAAAAATTCTGAAAAGAGAGTATTGAAATATGTAGAGGATAGTGATGCCTCCCTGCTTAATTATCTTGCTGCAGCACGAGCCGCCCAGGGACAAGGTGCAGACCAACGTCGTGATCACTATCTTAAGTTAGCCCATGAAAACCACCCGTCAGCAGATATTGCCGTTGGCCTCACTCAGGCAGAATTACAACTCAAACATAATCAGCTGGAGCAGGCATTGGCTACACTGCGCCATCTACACCAGCTTGCACCTAAACATGCACAAGTATTAAAGGCGCTGGCAAAATTATATCAACAGCTGGGTGATTGGGAACACTTGTTGGAGATACTTCCCCGGTTGCGAAAACATAAGGCCGTATCTGAAAAGCGTATCGCCGAATTTTCCTTGCAAGGGTATTTGGCGTTAATGGAAAATACCCAAACCGCAACGGAGTTAGAAAATGTTTGGGGACGTATTCCCGTTACCCTAAAAGATCATCACGACGTACTGCTGGCCTATGTTCACCGCTTACTGTCATTTTCGGCGAGTGATCTGTCAGAACCCTTGTTACGCAATGCATTGCGTCGCCAGTTTAGTGAGCCCTTATTACAGTTATACGGAAAAATCGATGGAGCGGAGCCAGCCAGACAACTCGGTTTTATTGAGTCACTGCTGGCAGACCATGCAAAAAATGCGGTTGCACTTTTGTGTGCAGGTCGTTTGAGTTTACGCAGTAAGCTATGGGGGAAAGCGCGCGGTTATATAGAAGCGAGTGTTAATGCTCAAGCCAGTGCGGAAGCTTACAATGAATTAGGTAACTTGCTGGAGCGACTGGGTGAAAATGCCGCTGCGGCGGAATGTTATCGAGAGGGGCTAAAACGGGTGCCTGGGTGTGAACAGACCACCTCTATATCGATGGAGTTGTCAGCGAATCCGGCAATTGAGTTATCGCGACAGGTGGATGGAGATTCGAAGGCAGGATGTCAAATTGAGCCAAAAGTCAGGCTTGCGAAAGAATAGTTTATTGGATTACGTAATACTCGCCCAGCGTTAATCCTAGAATGCACAATTCGACTCGTAGCGGAGTTCACCGACAGGGTGAAATGCTAGAGCTGCCGTTAATTTCAGCATTTCAGTGAGTGACTTTGAGAGGTACGCTGTCAACTGCGTACTTTAGGTTAATTTTAGGAACAACTGTAGGAACGGCTTCTGCCGCGAGCGTGGTAAAATTCCCGTTATCGCGGCTAAAGCCGTTCTTACAGAAAGACTCTGCCAGTGACGATAGGGTGGTATAGAATATTTGCTATTTTGCTTTCGGCGTCTGAAATTCAAAGGCATCTGAAAAATACCGATCTTCCAAAAGGCCGTGTTTTTTGAAGGCGTCGAAACCGGCGTGTACCATCACCGGAGGGCCGCTGGCATACACGTCGAATTTTTCCAGTCCTTCGGGGAAGTCGCTAACCACAGCATCGTGTACATACCCTGAGCGAATAGCTTGAGCGTTTGAAGCAGGTGTGGTTGCTGATGGTTGTTCTGAAAAGATCGGTATAAAGTGGAAATGTGGCAGGTGTTTTGCCCACTTAGCGGGAAGGTCTGCCAGATAAAGGTCTTTCTCTGTTCGTACTCCCCAATATAAATACATCGGCTGATTCAAACCCTCAGCGAGGGCATGTTCAATAATGCCTTTGATGGGCGCAAAGCCGGTACCGCCCGCCATAAAAATTAAGGGGCGCTTGGCTTCTTCACGCAGGAAAAAACTCCCGTGCGGGCCTTCGATGCGGAGGATGTCTTTTTCATGCAACTCATCCATAACATAACCGGTAAAATCTCCCCCATCGACGTGGCGAATGTGCAGCTCAATGAGTGCATCGTCATGGGGTGCATTGGCAAGGGAAAAGCTACGTTTTCGCCCGTCAGGTAATAGGATGTCAATATATTGCCCTGCACGGAACTGCATGCGCTCGATTTCAGGTAATTTCAGATACAGACGCACAACATCGTGGGACAGGAATTCCTTTTTTTGCACCTTAGTGGGCAGCGTTTTAATCTCCAGATTGTCCGACTCGCCAACTTCCTTGATTTCAACGCTCAAGTCAGAGGATGGACGTGCCTGACAAAATAATGCCAAGCCTCGTGAAACATCTTCTTCACTGAGGGCGGGGGGAAGATTCGTGCCATAATCCACCGTCCCATTGAGCACTTTTCCCTTACAGGCACCACAGCCGCCGCCGCGGCAACCGTAAGGAAAAGAATAACCATGGCGCAGGGCCGCATCCAGAACGGATTCATTGGATTCGACGTCAAAGGTATGGCCACTGGGCTCGATGCGAACGGTAAAACTCATGGATATTCCAAATTAGGCTAAAAGGTCGCCAATTATGCGGGAAAGACGAGGTGTAAACCACCTGTGAAAAATATATTAATTGTCGGGTGTGGCGATATCGGTGAACGCGTTGCAGGATTGTGCGGAAAGAAAGCGTGGTCCGTGACCGGGCTGGTACGGAGTTCTGCAAGCATAATCCGACTCAAACAAGCGGGCGTGGACGCTTACCAAATGGATTTGGATAGGAAAAAAAACCGGCCCGCATTGCCACTTAAAAAGAGCGTTGTTCTGTACTTGGCCCCACCGCCTAATGAAGGCGACACTGATCCGTTGATTAGGCAGTTTTTGGCAGCCATTGCCTCGAATGCTTTACCCGAAAAAATCGTATTACTCAGTACCACCGCAGTGTACGGTAATTGCCAGGGTGACTGGATAACGGAAGCGCATAAAGCGAATCCTCAAACGTCGAGGGGTTTACGTCGCCTCGACGCTGAGCAGGCAGTCCAAAAATGGTCGGAGCGTACCGGAGTACCAATGGTTCTTTTGCGCGTGGGTGGAATCTACGGGGCGGGTCGCTTACCCATAGAAAGCATTAAAAAAGGGACGCCAATTTTGCACGAGGCTGATTCACCGTTCACAAATCGCATACACCAGGATGATCTAGCGCAGGTTTGTATCGCCGCGATTGAACGTGGCAGGGTAGGTGAAGTGTATAATATCTCCGATGGGCAACCCTCCACCATGTCGCGATACTTTAAAGATATTGCCCAGGTTTTTGATTTACCGCAACCGCCCGAAGTCAGTTTGGAAGAGGCAGAAAAAGTGATGAGCGCGGGGATGCTTTCATACCTGAAAGAGTCGCGCAGGATTGATAATGGCAAGATGCTTGAGGAGTTAGGGGTGGTATTACGGTATGCCGATTTGGCAGCGGGGCTTGGTGAAAATGAATCAACCGCTTTGAAAAACGGACGCTAGTGTTAAGTGTTAAGTGCTGAGTAAACCTTACCAGTTGCATAAATTAAATGTGAAAAGTGATAAATAGACTACTAATAAAGCATAAGGCGGTCATTATTGGTCTGTTTCTAGAATACATTTTTGGTGAGGTCCAGAAGCATGTTAACTTTCGGTCTGATAGTGTGCCAAAGTTTAGGGAAGTGGTGCAGTCACTTATGATTTGAGGCGCGCGTACTCCTTAGTCAATGAATCCCTGTAAGCTCGTCAGCGACATCCATGTCGCTGACGGCCTCAAATCATAAGCAACTACACCACTTCTGAGGCACGTTCAAAGTGTGTTATTTTATGCAACGTTAGGGTAAACAACCTCCTTAAGACGGCACATCGGTTTCGTCAGTTATATTGTGAAGCTGCGTGATTTTCTACAGTCGTGCGGTGAGTGGTAGGAGCGGCTTCAGCGGCGAAGGTATACCACCTACTATCGTGGCTAAAGCCACTCTTATAAGGTGAAAATTGGGTATAAGGTGGAAATCGAGAATTCAGCGTTAACGTAGATCTTAGTCCTCAGCACTATTAACCGAAGGCAAAGGGTTTTCTATTCATTTTTTTGCGAAGCGGCTTTGCGAGAGTATCAACAAAAGTAAATTTTAAACATAAAACGTTTAAAAGGCAGGATGGTTATATTTCGGTAGAAAATGTTCACAATCAGTAACCCGGTTTATGAGGCGGCCTGATAATGCCTGGCAATGACCTCAATTAACTCCCGTCCAAGCGCAAATTTACTGGTGAGCGTCAGTTGTTGTTTGGTGTTCGCGGTAAGGACCAATAAAGCATTTTCATCATTTTCAAAAGCCAATCCTTCCCCCACTAAATTTGCGGCGATCATGTTCAGTTTTTTTCGTTGTAGTTTTTCTCGGGCATGTTGTTCCAGATTTTCAGTTTCGGCGGCGAAGCCCACTGTAAAGGGGGCATTTTCCAAGTGTGCGACGTCGGTGAGAATATCAGGGTTTTTCTGTAGTTCAAGAGTGATGGTGTTCTGGGTTTTTTTGATTTTCTGATCGGCAGTGTGCACAGGCCGATAATCGGCGACGGCGGCGGTGCTGATGAAAATATCGCATTTGTCAGCATGTTGCATTACCGCATCGTGCATTTGCTGTGCGCTTCGGACGTTAATACGATCCACATGCGGTGGCGTGTTTAATGCAGTGGGGCCACTGACTAAAGTGACGATAGCACCGGCTTCAGCTGCTGCTTGGGCAATGGCATAACCCATTTTCCCAGAGCTTCGATTACTGAGGAAACGTACAGGATCAATGGCTTCCTGTGTGGGGCCGGCAGTGATGAGCAGGGTGCGGCCAGCGAGAGAGCCGGTGTGAAAGATATCTGCCGTTAACTGAGCAATCTGTTCTGCTTCCAGCATCCGACCTGGGCCAATATCACCGCAGGCTTGGTTACCTTCACCCGGCCCAAATTGCAGTACGCCATTTTCATCAAGCAAGCGTATATTTTTTTGGGTGGCAGCATTGGCCCACATTTGTTGATTCATGGCAGGAGCAATGGCTACGGGGGCAGCGGTGGCGAGGCACAATGTACTGAGTAAATCACCAGTCTCCCCTTGTGCGAGCCGTGCAATGAAATTTGCACTAGCAGGGGCAACAATGACACAATCAGCCCATCGAGCAAGTTCAATATGACCCATAGCAGCTTCGGCTTTGGTATCCAGTAATTCGCTATGTACTGGATTTCCAGACAGGGCTTGAAAGGTCAGTGCAGTGACGAACTCGGCACCTCCAGTGGTGAGTACTACGCGGACGTTTGCGCCAGCCTCTTTTAAACGGCGCAGCAATTCGGCGGACTTATAGGCCGCGATGGAGCCACTAACGCCGAGTATGATTTGTTTGTTGCTGAGGTTGATCATTTGCATAGTCTTCTGTGGTATTGCCCAGTGTGCTTAACGGTTATTTTATGGTGTTGAAGCCGTTAGTTTAACTGATTTAATGAATGAGTGATAAAACACAAGGATGTGGATATGCCAATTACTGACTGGCCTACAGAAGAGCGGCCCCGGGAAAAGCTGTTGATGCGTGGTGCGGCAGCATTATCAGATGCCGAATTACTGGCAATATTTTTACGGACGGGTGTTCCCGGTAAAACAGCGGTGGATTTGGCGCGTGATTTATTAAACCGGTTTGGCAGTTTGAGAAGCCTGTTAAAAGCCAATGAGGAAACATTTTGCGAGGGGCCAGGTTTAGGCAAAGCAAAATTTACGCAATTACAGGCCACCCTGGAAATGACGCGCCGTCATTTTTCAGAAACCCTGCTACGGGGTTGTGTGATGGAAAATCCTCAGCATACACGAGACTTTCTGACGGCACGATTAAGAGATTATTCCTATGAAGTGTTTTCTTGCCTGTACCTCGATAACCGCCACAGGGTGATTCAATTTGAAGAACTATTTCGTGGCACCATTAACGGCGCCAGTGTTCATCCTCGTGAAGTGGTAAAAAATGCCCTGGTGCATAATGCGGCAGCGGTTATTTTTGCACATAATCATCCTTCCGGTATAGCCGAACCGAGCGCAGCTGATCGGCATATTACCAAGCGGCTTGGTGAGGCATTGTCATTAATTGATGTGCGTGTGCTGGATCATGTTGTGGTTGGAGATGGGGTCACGGTATCGTTTGCGGAACGAGGATTGATGTAGCTTGTTATCGGTTCCTTGAGTGTGCGCAGATCTTTAATAGGCCCAAAATAGGCCGATCGTATTCTCAGGGGCGCAGCTTACCCATGGTGTTATCCAGCGCGTTAAGCGTATCTGTAAGTTCGTCCTTTTCTACGGATGTTTGACCGTCACCCAGGGTATTTTTTTCGTTTGAAATCCAGCGGAAGGTGATGACACTAATGTTGTCAGCTTCTGGATAACTGCGAAACTCCGCTTGATAGGCCATGCGTTCAACCGCTTGAGCGAGTGAGTGTTGAGTCAGAGTGTCGGACATGTTGTCTTCGGCAATGGGCCCCCAGAGGCCATCACTGCAAAGCAACAACATATCGTATTTTTCAAGCGGAATACATTCACTGATTGTGGGTATTGGGGGGTGTTTCTGGTAGCCGACACAGCGTGTGACAAGATGACGTTGAGGGTGGTTAATCATTTCCTCTTCCGTCAATTTTCCCTTGCGGCGCAGTTCTTCTATTTTGGAATGGTCGATGGTGCGAATGAAAGGTTTTCCGCCACGAAATAAATATAAACGGCTATCACCCACATGGGCCCAACAAGCCTGACCATTTTGAATAAGACAGACCACACAGGTCGTTCGGGGTTCGATGGGCGGGTATTGCTCGCCGCCAGCGCGTAATATCGCGAGGTGTGCATCTGCAATTAAATCTTTTAGGAAAGCGCTGGGGTTGTCGGCGGGTAGTTTGCTACGTTTAAACTGGCGCAGCATTCGGTTAACGAGCGCCTTGGAAGCAATTTGACCACCACGATACCCCCCCATGCCATCGGCAAGTACCAGCAAAATGGCATCACCATGCTCAGCAATGCCGATGCGGTCTTCGTTGACGACGCGATTACCTAAACGGGATGTTTTGCCAATCTGATATTTCATCTTAGAGCGGCTTGGTTAATGTGTGGATGAGTTTACCGATGAGATCGTTATTGTCATCGTTTTTTTTGTTCATGGCCTCAATAAATTCGTCGACGGTTTGAGGTCTGAGTAGTGGATCAATTTCCATAGCCCAATCTAGTGCTTGTAACAGACTGGTGGAGTAGCGGCGTTTAAAGGCGGTTGTTGCCGGGGGTAAGGTATCTTTTTCGTGTCGGGATTTGGCGGACACAGGGGCAACACCTTCAATACAGGAACGCATAGTGGCACCTATGGCGTAAATGTCGGTCCATGGGCCGATGTAACCCCCAAGATTGTATTGTTCCGTCGGCGAAAATCCAGCGGTGACAACCTGCGATATTTGCATTTTTCGACTGGTATTTCGGGGGTGTACGGCCCCAAAGTCCAGCAGCAAGGGTACGCCGCCGGGACATAAGTGGATATTTCCCGGTTTGATGTCGAGGTGCAGAAATCCGGTTTCATGAACCACACGTAAGCCTTCCAGCAGAGGCGGGAAAATAGTGCGTAAAAAATTTTCGCTAAGATTGCCACCGCGATTTTTGATGTAGCGTTGTAAATTTTTACCGGGGCGGTATTCCATCACCATGTATACCGTGCCATTGGCGCGAAAAAAATTCAGGACGCGGACAATATTAGGGTGTTTTAACTTAATGAGAGCGGCGGCTTCCTGGAGAAACAAACGCATTCCTTCATTGTGGTGCTCTTGCTGTTGCTCACCTTGAGGCATAACGAAACCATCCGGTAATCGTTGTGCCAGCTTGTTAGGCATGTACTCCTTGATGACAATTTGCTGGTTAACATTGAGGTCTGTTGCAAGATAGACAATGCCAAAACCACCGGCGCTCAGCGTACTGTCGATACGATAATGCTCGAGTTCAGTTCCAGCGGGAAGGGCGAGTTCAGATTGGCTCATAATAAGGTATTTCTGGTTTTTGATCGTTCTATATACGGGGCACTATTTCCGAGGCCGTGTTGGGGGTAAACTGCGGTCTTCTTCATTACGGGCGCTTCAGCGCCGGAGTGGTCACAATGATACGCAGCATGACAGCCTTTTCCCGCCAGGAAGGTGACACTGAAAATGGACACCTCGTCTGGGAGTTAAGATCGGTCAATCACCGATTTTCTGAAGTGAGTTTACGTCTGCCAGAGGATGTTCGGTTTTTGGAGTCGAAAATACGTGAGTATGTTGCCAAGCGGGTAAAGCGCGGCAAAATTGACGCAACATTACGGGTTCAGGCGCAGGCATCAGATGATCAGCCCCTGGTGGTTGACAAGGCCTTAGCGGACAAAGTGGCACATGCCACGCGTGAGATTGACCAACTGCTTTATAACGCCGCACCGGTGAGTGCGATTGAGGTGCTGCGCTGGCCGGGGGTACTCAAAGCGCCAGAAGCGAGTACCGAGCAGATGGCGACAGATACGCTGGCTTTGCTGGACAGGGCCTTGGATGAATTGCTGGAAACACGTGCCCGTGAGGGTGAAAAACTCAAAGCGGTGATTGTGGCGCGGTGTGAGTCTATTCGTGCTCAGATTAAAATTGTGGAAGAGCGTTTGCCAGAAATACAGCAGGCAATGCGCGACCGATTGGAAAAACGTCTGGCAGAGATTCAGGGAGAACTGGATCCGGCACGCGTAGAGCAAGAAATTGTAATATTGGCCAACAAAGCCGATGTTGATGAAGAGATCGAGCGTCTTAAGGCCCATATTGACGAAGTTTTCCGCGTATTGGAACAAAATGAGCCCGTAGGGCGCCGTTTGGATTTTTTAATGCAAGAATTGAATCGTGAAGCCAATACGTTGGGGTCTAAATCTGTCCATACCGATACCACCAGCGTTTCGGTGGAATTAAAGGTACTCATTGAGCAAATGCGCGAGCAAATTCAGAATATTGAATAATTGAACCACCGGCGAGTTGTGGTGTTTTTTGCGAATTTATAGAATATTTTGAGGTGTTTTAGTGAATGTTGTCGTCATTAACCGAGTGAGTGAGGCATGAGTGTGAGCCACTCAATAATTGCCAGCGGTACGCTATATATTGTTTCGGCTCCGTCAGGTGCCGGTAAGACCAGCCTGCTTAAAGCCTTGCTGGAAAATGCCCAAGGCATTGGGCTGTCAGTTTCTCACACCACGCGGACTCAACGTCCCGGTGAACAGGATGGTGTGCATTACCATTTTGTGGCGTCCGCGAAATTTATCGAAATGGTTGATCAGGGTGAATTTTTAGAACACGCCACGGTATTCGACAATCATTATGGAACGTCGCAAAGTGCGGTGATGGCGTTGCTAGCGTCTGGACAAGATGTGATTCTGGAAATTGATTGGCAAGGTGCCCAGCAAGTGCGGGCACATTTCCCGCAAGCGGTGGGGATTTTTATACTTCCTCCCTCCAAAGAAGCTTTACGCCAACGCCTGACGGGGCGAGGGCAGGATGATACCTCGATTATCGACCGCCGTATGCGCGATGCAGAAGCAGAAATGTCCCATTTTCTGGATTTTGATTACGTGCTGGTGAATGATGATTTTGCAACGGCTCTGGAAGCGCTTAGGGTCATTGTTGCCAGTCAGCGTTTGGCCGTTACGCGCCAAAAGATCGCTTTACGCAGCCTGACTGACTCATTGCTTGTGTAATTGTTGGTTTTAACCGCGTAGCGTAAATCTCGGGGGCCTGCCCCCGAGCTGGATAGTGTGACTGGGGCGCGTCCTCGGTACCCAGGAAAATCGGATCAAGCTCCAGCAACGGATCGCCGGGAAAATACATCTGGGTCACAAGGCGCGTGGCAAAACCCGGCCC
>NVUB02000096.1 GCA_002401775.2 Ectothiorhodospiraceae bacterium | reverse complement strand
GTGTACTAGGCCGAGAGAAAAATGAAATGGGATCGCCTAACAAATAGCTCCAGCGGACAGGCTAAAGCGGCACTTGTTTTGCTTACGCAAAAACGTGCCCCTTTAGCCTGCCGCTGAGCTAGGCGTTAGATTTTAAAGAAATTATTTATGAGTATAATTCGAAAAATTAAAGAAAAAGATTATGGCGAAGTTTGTAAATTGATGACAAGTAAGGAAGAGTTTTTTCTTGTTTGTCCTCGTGGAACCTATCCACTAACGATCGAACAAATTGAAGAATTATCGAAAGTTAGAAAAGAACTTACTGTAATTGAAGAAGGTAACAAAATAATAGGGTTTGCAAATTTATATGATTATAAGCCTATGGAATTCGCGTTTATTGGTAACGTCATTATTGACATAAATTATCGTTTTAAGGGGTTAGGTAAAAAACTAATCAATCATATGAGTGAGGCCGCATTCGAGAGTCAGAAATTACCGGAAGTCAGAATTTCAGTGTTTAATTCAAATACACGAGCTATGTTACTATATTCCGGCATGGGTTTTATGCCATATGATATAGAGAGTATAATTGATTCAAATGGGGCAAAGGTTGCTCTGATACACATGAATAAAATGAGAGGTTAAAATACCACTTTCTCCTGTTGTATTAAAACGGTGCTGTATTATTATCTAAAAAATAGCCTATAAAAAGGCCTAATATTTTGGTGTTCACATAGTTTTACAAATCAAGAAAAGTATAAAGGTAGTGTGTGCTAGACCCAAATCTAACAAGAGCAATAGAGTCTGACATTTTACAGCGTTGCTTCTCTTGTGCTAAAAAAGACTAGCACAAGAGAAACAACGCTGTAAAATGCAGCTCATTGCCGACGTTAGAATTTTCAGCGGTTTTTAAGTGCAAGAAGAGATATAAACTATAAGTGGAGGTTAGCGTTGTTTTTCGAATCAGGGTCTCAAAAAGTATTTAATAAGGGTTAAAAAATCAACCTATGCGGTAATATCTATTTTAGGTGGAAATTCCATACCATTTATTCGATTTAAATTAGCCAAGACCTTTTCAAGAAATTCCGTTGATTTACCAATACTTTTTGCAAATTCAATCGATTTTTCTGTATTTCCAATAACATCATATTTTTGGTTCATTAAGTATTCAAGATCAGCGGGGTTGCCGCTATTTGTTATTTCGGTAACATCTGCATAATTATTTAAGGGAAGCCTATCGAGCAATCCATTCACACCCGATTTAATTAGTTGATTAATTTCATTAAGTGATATGTTTCTCATGTCGACTTTTCTGTGGGAAGATTCCGTTTCATCGCTAGAAGACTTTAGTTGTGTAACAGGCTGAGACGGCATGTCTTTGCCGTTTTGTAAGCTCGCGGAGGCAATGTTTTGCCCTATACTTGTAATATTCATAAATAAAGTCACTGTTTCATATTGAATATATAAACATAAGCAAAATTAGTGCCACAAATGTTCAAAGTGTCGAGTTGTTGAATTAAAAAACTACGGGAGGTTGCGTGTTAGTTGCAAGTCGTTACTACCGAGTTAATTCTAACATGGCGTTCGAGTTGACATATTTTTCTTTGCTTCTTTTTGTGCAGCTCGCTAATCGCTCACTTATTTGCACAAAAAGAAGCAAAGAAAAATACGCAACTCAACTTGGACGTTATATGGCATGGAGAGTAAGTGCATAATGTTTGAGATTGTAAAAAATGAATTAAAAGCTGCGGGTGTCAATCAAGTTGATGCTAGTGGAGAGTTTTTTCTATCTGACAGTATGCCAAAACTTTTTCCAGGTGGTGTCTATGGATTTTTTGTAGAGCTATCTGAGGAAGAGGCTAAAAAATTTTTCAATGAGGCATCCGAAAGAAATTCAGCAAGCTTAGATTCATTCGGAAAATTCAAGCCCATAAAAGATAATTTCTATCCAATATATTGGGGAAAAGATAAGTCAATTGGAAAACGACCATACGAACACTTAAAAAACTCTAAAGGTACTGGCTCTATCCGGCTTAGTACTTATCGTTCTTTAGAAAACAAAAAAATCCATAGTATTACTATTATTGTTGATGATAATGATAAGCTGGAAAATCACTTGCAGAACCAGTTCCCGCATCTATTGCTAACTAAAACAGAGCAATATAATGCCATATAACAAAGGCAATCAACTCGGACTTACCTCCGCAATGCTCATTTTGTGCTTAAATAGCACAAAACAAACATTGCTACGGCAAGCCGGTTATTGCTGGCGTTATGTGTTTCGGAAAGTTATGTGTGCCTCAAAGTTACTATTTGTTTTTACTCTGAAGTATTCTCGAAATCATCCACAATATCTTGTAATGAAGAAAGTAAGTTTTTAAAATGTTTATCTCCAAGACGATGAGCACAACGGTTTTCTAGTTCTTCCATAATAGTGAAACTATGATTCATTAGTTTAAGCCCAGTTTGTGTGAACTCAAGTTTTATTGCGCGTCTATCATCTTCACTGCGGGTACTCTTGACATACTTTAGGCTAATAAGCTCGTCCGCTATTCTGCCCATAGCTTGTTTAGACATTCCGGCACGTTTAGCAACAATAGTTAAGCTACTTCCTTCGAGATCAAGATTAGAAAGGAGTGCAGTGTGGGTTGAGCTCAATTTAGTAAATCCACGTTGATGTAGGCCGTCAACAATTGCAGTGTTTACGAACCGTGATGCACGAAGCAGCCTTTGTCTTAAGTTAGCTACTCGATTATGGCTACTTTCAGGTACGGAATTTTGACTCATATATTTCTTCTCTTGTAATTGTTTTAATGGTCACCTAAGGTTACTATATCATATCTACCCTAAAGAAGGAGAAGGTTCATGACAAATCAATTGCAACAAACGTTCGATGATGCAACAAGTTCTAATTGGAAGCCGTTTGGAGAAATGGCCGGTGTCAGCTTTGTACCCTTAGCCGAGCCAGTCCCAGAAGGTTCTATACATCGCGCGCGATTGTCGAAAGGTACTGTAATTCCATCTCATACTCATCCGGTAGACGAATATGTATTTGTTGTCTCAGGTATAGTAGAAACGGGAGGTAGACGCTGTGAAACAGGAACATTCTGGATAACGCCGGCTAATATTCGCCAAGGTCCGCATGTGGCTATAACTGATGTTGAGATTCTAACAATTAGGCTAGGAGCACTTGGAGTATTTGAATAATAATATCCATTGATTTCGTATCTACTGTTGACTTAATGATGACAAAATCTACCATGTATGGTGCAATCAACACATAACAAGGCAATTCAACACGGACGCCGCGAAAAGACGTGGCGCCGGTTAATTGCGACGTTGGGCATTGTAAAAAAGCATAAAAAGTATTCTGGTTTTCGGGTTCCAAAAAAGAGAATCCTTAGCCTGAAAGTGAAACGACTTCGAGAAAAAGTGAAGGGTGCATTATTCAATTATCGGAGTAG
>NVUB02000095.1 GCA_002401775.2 Ectothiorhodospiraceae bacterium | reverse complement strand
CAAGATAAATTTTAAATTTCTAGTAGAAAATTCAATTCGCCAAATTAACGTTATAAGAAGCCCAAGGAATTACGATGCTAAGTTGGTTGAAAAACAACCGATTTTGCGGCCTAAGAGTGGGAAATTACAGAAGTCAGCTATGCAGGAGTTTGTCCCAGCCCAACGTGGCTTGGGTATACTTTATGCCCGAGGGCTTGGTGTTCAAAAGAATTTAGACGAGGCACGAAAGTGGTTAAAAAAAGCCGCTACAAATGGGGATATAAAATCCCGAGAGTTACTGGATAAGCTTTAATAAGCCCGCCGGGCAGAGCAAAGGAGTCAAGTATCATATCGAATGTTTTAATATTTTTTTTGGCGAAAAAATAGTTTTTATAAAGCGTGGATATGATATTTGACCTCTTTCTTTTTATTCGCCTACTTTTTCTAATGCGAGTTCCAAAATTTGCTTAGAAAGATAAAGCCCTGTGCTCATCATGTCTTCAATGACAGGTCGGGCCTCTGGAATAATACCGTGCTTTTTAGCGGCCAGTACCAAACCTAATGTTCCGCGTACCGGAATATCAAGACTGTCAGCGCATTTTCTACCGGCCAGGTCATCAATAATAACGTCAGTACCGGTATGGGCAAGGCCCAACGCGAGCACAGAAGATTCTCCCACGCCAAGCCGCCATTCCAATATAGATATGGGTGTGTGCTCAACAGGCTGTGTAATGAGCCAAGCCGTTTTCTTGATTGCCTGGGCAGTGATGTCTTGCTGGCCTCGTTGTAGAATTTCTTCGGCAACGGGCTCTGGCACCCACACTTCATCAGCGAAGCTTTTCAATAATGTCAGGTGATGGCTACGGGAAAGAAAGATCAACGGTGAAGCGTTGATAATGACTTTATCGGTCACGGGCCAACTCACGATCCAGGTCATCAAAATCAACCTGAAAAGAATCCTTACCCATACGCGCTAAAGCCAACAGAAAATCAGTACGATCCATGCCCGAGATTTTAGCGGCCCACTCTTGGGAGATACGGCCTTGCTGATACCATTGAACAGCGGCGGCTAGTTGCATCTCTTTCCCAAGCTCTCTGGGTGAGCAGTGCAATACGGAAAAAATTTTCTCCGGTAATTCTACGTCGATATGCGTCATCTCTTTACACCTCTGCTGTGATTACCAAACAACCATTTATCACCGTGGTTTTAACTATCGACGAACAGTGCGTTATCGCCCATCGTCGTCATACATATCCTTTCTGCTCAGGTTTATGCTATCACGCCACTTGCCGACGCTCATTACCGGAAAATTCAGTGCTTTTTGTTGGTAGCGGTTGTTTTTCGCAGTTTTGCCCGCGGCCTCAAAAAATCTACAAAATCTTCCACTTCCGCAATCCGCTCAGTGGGGAGTGATTGAATTTTCTCAATCAATGCTGGCGTCTTTTGCATGGGGGCTGCCATTGTTAAATCCTTTTTTTAGCCGTTTGCCTGTTGGCTAATCAGATGCAAATTTTCAATCTGCCTTACAGGCAATTATGGCATCAAATGTAATAATATCCCAGCACGAGAAAACACGGCAGTCCAACAAGCAGGGAAAGTGTGAATATTCCCACAAAAATCAAGCTTCCTGACCCCCGATGCCGTATGTGTTCCGGCTAAGGTTGATTTAGCATGATTTGATCAGAGGGAATGTACGAGTTGATTGAGTTTGTCGATGACGTAAGCATTCAGACTTTTCCCGCCTTTGCCGCTGCCGCGACAATGTCGCGGTGTAAATCAGGTTTACCACGAATTAAAACTGGCCAGAGAATGGTTTGTCAGGGGTTTCATTTCGTTCATTGCAAAAGGCCAGGTAGTCATCGATTGATTCCTCAAATGCCTGGTGTAACTCACTGACCGATTGACCTTGGAAGTTAGTCACATCACGAGTATTAATAACCTCGCCGTGAAAAATATCTGCGTCTTCATCAAACTCAACTTGGCCGATATAATTTTTGTATTCCATATTGCACCTGCCTTTCTATAGTTGAGGCGTTATGCCTGCGCGCTCTAAAAATGTACGGATAGATTTAACAGCTCCTTTATCTGTTTCTTTCTCCGGAGAAAAAGGGGTAGAAGCCAATGTCATTAAGTTAAGCCTGATTTTCTGTTACAGGTGAGCGAGTAAATCCCAACATCATTGGCGACGTTGGGGTTCGCAAGCTCACCGCCAACCTACCAGCAGTCGATAATCCGTTAACTTAATGACATTGGGGTTAAAGCCCTTTATGTGAGAAAACTTCATACGTTAGATATTGAGTCATATGGTCGGTGCGGCTTTGCTGGGGTTGTTTTTATTTCTTTGCATGGCTGTCCTGTTAGGATACATTTTTCTAATTTTGAGCTGGCAGTTAGGTAATGTTTGACATATCCGGTACTATTTATTGAGGTGATTTGAGGTTAGAAGCACTCATTTTTTAATAAAGCTGAATGCCCGCTTCTGGTCTGGGCCAATAATACCTGACACCTATAATAGGATTGATGCGTTAATACGCTATAGGTTTTGTCCAATCTTCCAACATTAAATGATGCTTCACATTATAAAATGCCTTGTCATTGGTGATTAATATAGTACCCACAGCAACGGAATGGGCCGCAATTAACATATCCATTGTGCCGAGTGGTTTGCCTTCGTTTTCACAGGCTGTTCGTAATTGAGCATAGGAATCTGCGGAATCAGAATCCCAGGGCAATATTTCTACTCGTAACAAAAATTCTTTAACTACTATGGGCAGCCGTTTGGCTTCAGGCTTCTTGGCTACACCTAGAAGAAGTTCGGCTTCCGTAATAGACGAAATGCACACATTTGCCATCGGCACATTGCGTAAGTGCTCTCTTATAGCAGCCGGTTCACCTTTAATAAGGTAACTGGCTGTATTGGTATCGAGCATATAACGCTGGTCTTCCATTAATATAAATCCCGTTCCAGTGGAATTTCATTATCTCTTTCGGCCATGAAATCCTCGGGTATTTCGATACCTTCCATCATACTGAAGAAATCATCCCATGACCCTGGCTTTTTCGAAAGGATTACATCGCCGGATTCGGGGTCTTTACGAATGTACACTACATCACAATCAAATCGATAGTTGACGGGTAATCGTACTGCCTGGCTACGGCCATTCATAAATAATTTTGCTATATGTCTCATTGCGTCACACCTCATTAATTTGTAGAACGTTGCATCACATACTAACGGTATATACCAAAATATATGACAATATTAATAATATATCAAGGTATATCTATCTGTATATTTGACGTATACCCTAAATTGACGCCAGACCGTAGTCAGATTAGCTGGACGTATCTTTACTGGTAGTCGGTAGAGAACCCGAGGAAAACGGCCTGATTAATTACTGAAGACCTATGGGACCAGATTCGATTGATTTATGGAATTCTGATATTGACGCCCTTTAGCGGGGTCATAAGCTGCTGGGAGTCGGTAGCCGGTAGTGGTAGGTAACCCGAAGTTGTACTTCGGGTCGAGCGAACGGTAGGTGTCAACGTATTTTTCGCCTTTCTCTCTTTATCTAAGCAGCCGTTTTTAGTTCATTGACTGATTTTTGTTTCTCCGTAAAAGCGCGTAAAAGGGGGCGGAGCCGAATGGCACGAAGTTAAGTCAAGTACTGCCGTCTTCCCGGCGAAGGCCGGGATCCAGAACCCACCAAAATCGCCATTCCTCTGGATTCTGGCATTCGCCGGAATGACGGGTGGAGTGGGTTTTTGACTTATCTTCGTGCCATTCGGGTCGGAGCCCTTAAAAGATAAAGAGTTCACGTCCATTTTAGGTTAAAGACTCGCTGTCTTTTATGCCCTTTGCGCCTCTGATGAATACAACCATCAATCAAGGCCCGGCTGAGGATGTGAGCCGGGCCTTTTCATTTTAGTTATTTTAGCTCATTGATGCAAAAGCTCTCCGTTACGCCGAAAAACAGGGCGAAGCGGTTTTTACAGCGTTACACACCCAAACAACCTGCCCATTGTTGAAAAGGGCTTGCCGACGTTAGATTCTCACAATCAGCCACTGCTTCGTGGTTTCGCCCATTCTCGCAGTCATGAAAAATGATCCCGGCCATAACTCGAAAGTGTAGCCGCCGATTTACGGGGTACCCTTAAATACAATCGTTAATGCATTAAAGAGATTAGCGTGGCTATGGTATGTTTGCTTAATGAGCCTCCCCGCCCTCCATTCCCGTTACCATCGCCTGCAATCCGAGCATGCCGCCTGGCGTCTGCTGCGTGCGGTGAATGCCCCTTTGATGATGGCGTTTGTTGCGGAGTTGTTTCGGGAAGAGAGTGAAATTCCCTTCGGGCGGGCCCGAGTGATGTTGCAATCTGAGCTGGATCGCCTGGCGGACGATGGACGGGACGTGGAAAAAGGGGCGGGTGCTTATCTGCGTGAATGGAGTCAGTCTGGCTGGTTGCGTGAGCTGGATGATCAGCTGACCACGACTGATGCCTGTGATGTGGCTTTGCGTTTTTGCCAAAATCTAGAGCAGCGCGAGGTGAATGCCTCCGCCTCCCACCTGCGCATTGTGCAGGATGCGGTGACTCAGCTTGCCGTCGATTTAAGCCCTAATCCTCAAGAACGCATCACGCTGCTGGAGCATAAAAAAGCCGCTTTGCAGCGTGAAATTGATCAGTTAACGGGCGGCGTGGTACATGAGCTTTCCGCTGCCGAGCAACGCGAGCGTATTCGGGAGGTGTATCAATTGGCGTCGGTGTTGACCGGTGATTTCCGCCGTGTTGAGGATGATATTCGCGGTCTTGATCAGAGCCTTAGGGTACAGATGATCGAGTCGGGGGGGAGTCGGGGCGATGTGATCCTGGCGTTGCTTGAGCAGGAGCAGCTGTTGGCGGATTCGGATGCCGGGCGGGCATTTGATAGTTTCTTTCAGTTGCTGTGTGATCAACATCGCAGTGTGGAGTTTCGTGAACAGTTGCGTTCGGTGTTGAGTCGCTCGGCGGCAGAATATCTTTCGGCGGAAGAGTCGCGTTTTCTTGGCCATTTGGTGCGTGAGCTGACGCGGGAGAGTCAGCGGGTGTTTCAGGTTCGTCGTCGTACGGAAGAGAGCCTGAGGTCTTACATTGAAAGTGGTGCCCATAGGGAAAACCGTGCGGTGGAGAATTTTCTACAGCAGCTTGAGCAGATCGCGGTTCGATTCAATGGCAGTGATATTTCACTCGATACTGTGATTCCTTTGGCACTGACGAGTGGCAGTGTAAAGATTGGCTCCATCGATAGTCTGCGTTTGCGGGTGCCTGAAGAGCAGTTGGATATCCACAATATTCAGGCACAGAAAAACAGTTCAGACCCCAGTAGCACGATGTTGGACTGTTTGGAGAGTGTTCAAATTATCGAAGTTGCAGCGCGAATGCGCGATACCTTGCAGAACAATGGCCCGATGACGGTGGCTTGTATGATTCAGCAACATGCGGTTGAGGCAGGGCTGGAAGAGTTGGTGGCCTATCTGCGTGTGGCAAAAAATGT
>NVUB02000094.1 GCA_002401775.2 Ectothiorhodospiraceae bacterium | reverse complement strand
CACAAAAAGCTGGCAAACTGAAGCAGCTAAACGCATGTTAATGAATAACTTAGACCCTGACGTTGCCGAGCACCCTCAAGCTTTGGTGGTGTATGGCGGGATTGGCCGTGCTGCCCGTGACTGGCCAAGCTACGACAAAATAATTGAGACGCTTGAGCGCCTTGACGATGACGAAACCCTATTAGTGCAATCAGGTAAACCGGTGGGGGTATTTAAAACTCATAGCAACGCACCGCGGGTACTAATTGCAAATTCTAACCTTGTTCCGCATTGGGCTAACTGGGAACATTTTAACGAGTTAGATAAAAAAGGCTTGATGATGTATGGCCAAATGACCGCTGGGTCTTGGATTTACATTGGCTCTCAAGGCATAGTGCAAGGCACTTACGAAACGTTTGTGGCTATGGCAAAACAGCATTTTGCTGGTAATGCTAAAGGTAAGTGGGTATTAACGGGTGGCCTTGGAGGTATGGGGGGCGCACAACCATTAGCGGCTACCATGGCAGGCTTTAGTGCCTTGGTGGTGGAATGTGATGAAAGCCGTATCGATTTTCGGATAAAAACAGGATATGTCGATGTAAAAGCCACAGATCTTGAGCATGCACTAAAATTAATAACAGATGCTTGCATAAAAGGTGAAGCGCTTTCTGTGGGTTTACTAGGTAACGCCGCCGATGTGTTTAGTACCTTAGTAAAAAGTGGGGTGACCCCCGATATAGTTACCGATCAAACCTCAGCTCATGATCCACTTAACGGTTACCTGCCACAAGATTGGAGTATGGAATACGCAGCTAAAATGCGAATCGATAACCCACAAGCAGTTGTAAAAGCGGCTAAACAGTCAATGGCAGTCCAAGTAAAGGCGATGCTGGCACTACAAAAAGCGGGCGCAGCAACAACCGACTATGGCAATAATATTCGTCAAATGGCCCTAGAAGAAGGCGTGAGTAATGCATTTGATTTCCCTGGGTTTGTGCCTGCGTATATTCGTCCATTATTTTGTGAAGGTATTGGTCCATTTAGGTGGGTAGCGCTATCTGGCGATCCTGAAGATATTTATAAAACCGATGCAAAAGTAAAAGAGCTCATTCCAGATGATAAACACCTGCATAATTGGCTTGATATGGCGCGTGAGCGAATTCAATTTCAAGGCTTGCCTGCACGTATTTGTTGGGTCGGTTTAAAAGATAGAGCGCGCCTTGCTGTTGCCTTTAACGATATGGTTAAAAGCGGTGAGCTTAAAGCGCCAGTAGTTATTGGACGAGATCATCTCGACTCAGGCTCAGTTGCCAGCCCTAACCGTGAAACTGAAAGTATGAAAGATGGCTCCGACGCGGTCTCCGATTGGCCACTATTAAATGCTCTGCTTAATACCGCAGGCGGTGCTACTTGGGTATCGCTTCACCATGGCGGCGGTGTAGGTATGGGTTTTAGCCAGCACTCAGGCGTAGTGATTGTTGCCGATGGTACCGATGAAGCAGAGCAGCGTCTAGCTCGAGTATTATGGAACGATCCCGCCACCGGTGTAATGCGCCATGCTGATGCGGGTTATGAAATTGCAAAAAACTGTGCGCAACAGCAGCAGCTAGACCTACCAATGCTTAATGAGGACAAGTCATGATTTCATATACACTCAAACCGGGTCAGCTTGACTTAAACACGCTAAGAAAAATTAACAAATCAGCCATACACTTAACTCTGGCCAATAATGCACAGGCGCAAATAGCTGCCAGTGCTCAAACAGTCCAAAACGTGATAAACGAACATCGCACTGTATATGGTATTAATACTGGCTTTGGGTTATTGGCCAATACTAAAATCGCTGACGATGAACTCGAACTATTACAACGCAGTATTGTGCTTTCACACGCCGCAGGTATTGGTGAGTTAATGGATGACAGCACCGTTAGATTGATGATCACACTAAAAATAAACTCTTTATCGCGCGGTTATTCTGGTATTCGCTTAGCTGTGCTTGAGTTTTTTATGCAGCTGCTTAAAAGTGAAGTTTACCCTTGCGTGCCTAAAAAGGGCTCAGTGGGTGCATCGGGCGATTTAGCACCGCTTGCGCATATGTGTTTGCCTTTATTAGGTGAGGGTAAAATGCGTTATCAAGGTGAGCTGATAAGCGCTACACAAGGGCTAAAAATTGCAGGTCTTGAGCCACTAACATTAGCTGCAAAAGAAGGGTTAGCCTTATTGAATGGCACCCAAGCATCCACTGCATTTGCACTACAAGGCTTATTTAGAGCCGAAGACTTGTACGCACAAAGCTGTGTTATTGGCTCTATCAGTATAGAAGCGGCCATGGGCAGTCGCGCGCCATTTGATGCGCGTATTCATGACATTCGTGGTCAGCAAGGGCAAATAGATACGGCTCACGTATTTAGAGAATTACTCGATAGCCACTCACAAATTAGTGACTCACATATTAATTGTGAAAAAGTACAAGACCCATATTGCCTGCGCTGCCAGCCGCAAGTTCTTGGTGCATGTTTAACCCAAATACGTCAAGCCGCCGAAGTACTACTGTGTGAATCAAACGGAGTAACCGATAACCCTCTCGTATTTGCCGATGTAGGGGATATTATTTCAGGCGGAAACTTTCATGCTGAGCCCGTTGCTATGGCCGCTGATAACCTGGCGATTGCTATTGCTGAAATTGGCGCCTTAGCTGAGCGACGTATTGCTCTATTGATTGACTCTAATTTATCTAAATTACCGCCATTTTTAGTAAAAAACGGTGGGGTAAATTCAGGATTTATGATTGCTCAAGTCACCGCAGCTGCACTGGCCTCTGAAAACAAATCCTTAGCACACCCTGCTTCGGTAGATAGCTTACCGACTTCAGCAAATCAGGAAGACCATGTTTCTATGGCAACGTTTGCAGCACGACGACTAGTTGATATGGCTAATAATACGCAAGGCGTACTGGCCATAGAATGGCTCAGTGCTGCCCAAGGGCTTGAGTTTAGAGCACCACTACGCGCGTGTGATAAAGTAGAAAGTGCCAAAGCACTGCTACGCCAACATGTTAGCTATTACGACAAAGACCGGTATTTTGCTCCCGATATTGAAGCGGCCAACACGCTACTAAGTGAAGGTAAGTTGTGTGACTTCATAAGCCACTCCCCCTTACCTTCTTATTAAATACCATACTGATAACTAAAACCCAGTGCTTCTATCGCTGAGCCAATAACTTTGCGCTCAGCGACCTCATTACTACTAAAGCTCGGCATTTGTGTGCCATACAGCTCACACTTTTGTGCATAATAATCTGCTTTGGTCGGGTGCGCTGGGTTCACCACGTTATAAATGCTCTGTCCTTGCGACCAGTTATTAAGGACCGCATAAATAGCATTGATCACATCTTGTTGATGCACCATATTCACCACTTGCTGACTAGAGGTATTGAGTTCTTTACCCGCCACAAAACGACCAGGCTCTCTATTTGGCCCCAACAATCCGGCTAAGCGAAGCACTTTACCTTGCTGTTCAAGCACTTGCTCTTCAGCGTCATACAGCTTTATTTGTCGCTCGTTAGTGCCTGATATATCGCTGCTTTCACTATAAACGCCAGGTTCTTGATCATACACCCCAGTCGATGAGCACAATAAAAAGCCTTTGCAATTAAGCTCAGTTGCCAGCTTTAACGCCTGCTCAAGCACTTGCGGATAATCACTTTCGCTATCTCGACTGCGAGGCGGGATTGCACAGACCCAATACGCATTTTGTAAATCTACTTGGTGCTGCAACTCACCGTTTTGTAAAACAAACTGACGTTCAAAATCAAATTGATGAGTGTCACTACGATGAGTTCCTTGCACTTGCCAACCTTGTTTTTGTGCATCAATACATAAGGCTTGGCCAAGCCAGCCAGCGCCAAGAACGACTAAATTATCTTTGTTGGTTTGCACTTTATTTACCCTTATTAAAACTCAATCAACGCGTTTTATAGCGATAAAAAATATAATTAACTTTATGCGACTAAAAATAATATTAGCAAACGCTGGTTGCAGAAGATATTAACACACGCTTTTTTTGCAATTAGTAATCTCTTTAATGATACCGCAACCATTCATTACATACCTGCAGATAAAGCGTATGACTTAAGTGACTTATCGAGAGTAATATATAAAACGATTGCTCAATTTAAGCTTTAAAAAACGATGGCTGCTAACAAGGTGTTTAAGGGTGAAATTTAAGCGCTTTGCTCTTGTTTTTAATTTATTCAGCACCATATCTTTAGGGTCTGTTTATCTGCAGTTTTAATCAAGTTTCGTTACATAACGCTATTTTTATGAGCGAGATCTCATTTTTCTGTTTTAAATGAAGATCTTTTTATTGAGGTAGTTTGATGTTTAGCAGAGTCTGGTATAGTAGCGCAGGTAATAAACAGTGCTTTTTAAGCAGCTTAATACAAAATTGCTAATTAATGTGTCCTAAAGGTTAATTTAAAGAATACATTAATTATCAATTGTAAAAAATGGGTTAGCCGATGCACGGCTAGCAAAAAAACACATTGTAACGGTTTTATCATGATATCTAATTTATTTACCAAGATTTTTGGTAGTCGCAATGACCGCACTATTAAAAACCTAAGAAAGACGGTCGCACTGATCAATGCACTTGAAACGCAGCTAGAAGCGCTTTCAGATGAAGATTTAAAAGCTAAAACAGCCGAGTTTAGAGAGCGTTACGATAACGGACAAAGCTTAGGCGATATTCTACCAGAAGCATTTGCAGTGGTACGTGAAGCATCAAAACGTGTAAACGGTATGCGTCATTTCGACGTGCAGTTATTAGGTGGTATGGTTTTACACCAAGGTCGTATCGCAGAAATGCGTACCGGTGAAGGTAAAACACTCACAGCGACACTGCCGGCTTATTTAAATGGTCTAACAGGTAAAGGTGTTCATGTCATTACCGTGAATGACTACTTGGCCAAACGTGATGCTGAAACCAATCGCCCATTATTTGAATTTTTAGGGTTAACCGTAGGCTGTAATGTTCCGGGCATGATGCCACAACAGAAAAAACAAGCTTATGCAGCTGACATCACTTACGGTACCAATAACGAATTTGGTTTTGATTACCTGCGCGACAACATGGCCTTTAGCACGGAAGAAAAAGTGCAGCGTGATTTGCACTTTGCCATTGTCGATGAGGTAGATTCTATTCTCATTGATGAAGCGCGTACGCCGCTGATCATTTCCGGCCCTGCGGAAGACAGTTCCGAGCTATATCAAAAGATCAATGCCATTGCCCCCAAGCTGAAATCACAATCGGGCGAAGAGGTCGAAGGTGATGAGGAAGAGGGCGATTATTACCTCGAAGAAAAGAGCAAGCAGGTCTTCCTGACAGAGCTGGGGCACCAGCATGTTGAGGAGTTTTTGGTTGAAGTGGGTTTGTTAGCCGAAGACGAAAGCTTGTATGACTCTTCTAATATTAAACTCATGCACCACGCCAATGCGGCATTGCGGGCGCATACTCTTTATCAGAAAAATGTGGATTACATCGTCAAAGGCCAGGACGTCATTATCGTTGATGAGTTCACAGGCCGTACCATGCCGGGGCGTCGCTGGTCTGATGGCCTGCATCAAGCGGTAGAGGCCAAAGAGGGAGTGCAGGTTCAAAATGAAAACCAGACTCTGGCTTCCATCACCTTTCAGAACTTCTTCCGTCTTTATGACAAATTGGCAGGAATGACGGGTACAGCAGATACCGAAGCCTTTGAGTTTCAGTCCATTTACAACCTGGATGTGGTGGTCATTCCGACCTCCAAAAAAGTGGCCCGTATCGACAATACCGATTTGGTGTTTCTGACCCACAAAGAAAAATATGCCGCCATCGCAGAAGATGTTAAAGACTGCCGTGAGCGTAAACAGCCGGTTTTGGTGGGCACAGCCTCTATTGAAACCTCGGAGCTGCTCTCGAAGTTGTTGGATGAGCAAGGCGTTAAACACAGTGTGTTGAATGCCAAGTTTCACCAAAAAGAGGCACAAATCATTGCCCAGGCGGGTGCGCCGGGTGTCATTACCATCGCCACCAATATGGCCGGTCGTGGAACGGATATCGTACTGGGTGGTAGCCTTGAGGCCGAGTTGGCCGAGGCCGGTGAAATCAGTGACGACAAACGTGAGCAGATAACCGCAGACTGGCAAAAACGTCATGATACTGTGTTGGCCGCGGGCGGGCTGCATGTGGTGGGTACCGAGCGCCACGAATCCCGGCGCGTGGATAATCAATTGCGTGGCCGTTCCGGTCGTCAGGGTGATCCGGGTTCCAGCCGTTTTTATCTGTCCTTAGAGGACAACCTGATGCGCATCTTTGCCTCGGAGCGAGTGGCCGGGTTGATGCAAAAACTGGGCATGGAAGACGGTGAAGCCATTGAGCACCCCTGGGTGAACAAGGCCATCGAAAATGCCCAGCGTAAAGTCGAAGGGCATAACTTCGATATCCGTAAAAACGTATTGGAATATGACGATGTTGCCAATGACCAGCGAAAGGTTATATATGGTCAGCGCGCGGAATTAATGGCCACGACAGACGTTTCCGAGGCCATCACGGCGATGCGTGAAGATGTCATCCATAGTATTGTCAGTGCTTATATTCCCCCGGAAAGCCTGGAAGAAATGTGGGATGTGCCGGGGCTGGAAAAGGCCTTGCAAAGTGACCTTGGCCTGGAAGTACCTGTTCAGCAATTGTTGGACGCTGATGACGATTTACACGAAGAGTCTCTGCGCAAACGTATACAAGAAGCATCGGACCAGGCCTATATTGAAAAAGAAGCGTTGGCAGGCAAAGAAGTGGTACGCCATTTTGAAAAAGCCGTCATGCTCAAAGTGCTGGACGAATTATGGAAAGAGCATCTGGGCATGATGGACCATCTGCGCCAAGGCATTCACTTGCGTGGTTACGCACAGAAAAACCCCAAGCAGGAATACAAGCGTGAAGCCTTTGAACTCTTCACGCAAATGCTGGATCGCCTAAAGCAAGAAGTTGTGGAACTGGTTTCCAAAGTACAAATTCAAGCCGAAGAAGATGTCGCCGCCATTGATGAACAGCGTCGTTCAACCGCAAAAGTTTCCTACCGGCACGACGCCGCAAAGTCACCCACCGCCGACGCACCCGCCGAGCGCGACGCCCAGGCCGCTCCAGCAGAACAGCCCTTTGTACGCGGAGGCCGCAAAGTCGGCCGCAACGAGCCTTGCCCATGTGGTTCAGGTAAAAAGTACAAACAATGTCATGGCAGCCTTGCTTAAGGGCTGAGGGCTAAGGACTGAGAGTTGAGTGCTAAGTCGGCTTTTAGTAGGTCAGGTTACGCCGTTACCTGACAACATGCCGTAAGGCATCACCTTGGCGTGGAATTCTCACTCACAATTTCAACCTATTGCGAGCAGAATCAATAAGAGTACTGATCGAGGCTGAAGCCTCTCCTACGCTAAGTGCTAAGAATTAAAAATAAGTGCTAAGTGCTGAGTGGTTTCCGAGGTTTGTGGTATTTTAGCCCTCAGTGTGGAAGTTTTGTGCCTGAGCTCGTCGTAGGAGCGGCTTTAGCCGCGAGCAGTGTCAAGTAAGAGCACTGATCGAGACTGAAACCTCTCCTACATAGAGTGTCTAGTGCTGAGAGTTAAAAATAAGTGCTAAGTAAGGTTCCGAGGTTTTTTGCTCAGCACTAAGCACTCAGCACTTTTCTTACCCTACCTTTGTCCTAAGGAGATCGTCTGTGTCAGAAGTTAAAAACCCATTACCTGAGATGTTTCCCGTTGCGGGTTTTCGGCTGGGTACGGTTTGCGCGGGGGTAAAGCAGACGGATCGTCGTGATTTGGTGGTGATGGAGCTGTGCGAAGGCAGTCAAGTGGCGGCGGTGTTTACCCGTAATGCTTTCTGTGCGGCGCCGGTTATTGTGGCGCGTGATCATTGGGGCCAGGTGGCGGCGCGTTATTTGCTGACGAATACGGGTAACGCTAATGCGGGTACTGGTGAGCAGGGCTTGGCCGATGCTTTAAGCTGTTGCGCGGCGGTGGCTGAGGCGGCGGGGGTTGTGCGGGAGGCGGTGCTGCCTTTCTCTACGGGAGTGATCAGTGAATCATTAAACGTGGATGCCATCTGCACTGCAATACCGAAGGCAATTGCGGCTTTGGATGAAGACGCTTGGGCCGATGCAGCCAGTGGCATCCTTACCACGGATACCGTGCCTAAAGGTGCTTCTCGTCAAGTTGAAATCGATGGTCATTGGGTGACGGTGACGGGGATTAGCAAAGGCTCAGGTATGATCCGGCCGGACATGGCGACGATGCTGGCTTATGTCGCCACGGATGCGAACGTACCGCAAAACGTACTGCAGGCTTGCCTGGTGCGCGCGGTGAATTGCTCATTTAATCGGATTACCGTGGACGGTGATACCTCCACCAATGACGCCTGCATGCTGGTGGCAACGGGGCAATCGGCGGCGAGTATAGACAGCGTTGAAGGTGATGCATTTGAAACGCTGTGTGAGGTCGTTTCTGATGTGTGCGAGCAACTCGCGCTGGCCATTGTGCGTGATGGCGAGGGCGCCACAAAACTGATTACCGTAAAAATAGAAACGGGCGCAGATGAAGCAGAGTGCTTGCAGGTCGCCTATACCATCGCCCATTCTCCCCTGATAAAAACCGCATTTTTTGCCAGTGACCCAAACTGGGGGCGGATACTGGCTGCCGTGGGCCGAGCAGGTCTTGCGGATCTGAACATCAATGCCATTGAGTTATATCTCGGCACTGAAAGCACTGGTGATATCTGTTTGGCGCGTAATGGTGGGCGTGATCCCGAATATCGGGAAGAACGGGGGCAACAGGTGATGGATCAAAGCGAAATCACCGTGCGCGTGGTCCTCAACCGTGGCGCTGCCTCAGCACAGGTGTGGACGTGTGACTTGTCTTATGATTACGTGCGTATTAATGCCGAATACCGAAGCTGAGCCAAATACCGAAGCTGGCTCCCGGGCTGCTTCTCAATATAAATTTCAGCCTGCTTCTACCAAGGCGCTTGAAACGGTCGTCCATGTTGCAGCGGCCGCCATTATGGATGCGCGTGGCCGGGTGCTTATTACTCATCGTCCCGCGCATGTGCACCAAGGCGGCCTGTGGGAATTTCCCGGCGGCAAGGTAGAAGCCGGCGAGTCTGTTTTTGAAGCATTAGCGCGTGAATTGAATGAAGAGCTGGGCATAGACGTTCAGCAAGCTCGCCCGTTGATTCGTGTATCGCACAACTATCCCGACAAATCAGTGTTACTCGATGTGTGGCGTGTAGATGCCTATAGCGGTGAAGCACATGGTCGTGAAGGGCAGGCTTTTAAATGGGTGGCTCCCACACAATTATCTGAATATGATTTTCCCGCTGCCAATATCCCTATCGTTAACGCCGTACGTCTGCCTGATCAATACCTTATTACGCCAGACCCCGGAGCAGACCAGCCAGCGTTTCTTGCCCAGTTCGAAAACTGCTTGCGCAATGGGATAAGATTGGTGCAACTGCGTGCCAAGTCATTGTCTGACGAGGCATATCTTTCACTAGCCCAAAAATGCGTGGCCTTGTGTGAAAAGTATAATGCCCAGCTCATGTTAAATGCGGACCCGGAAATGGTTGCCAAGGTCGGCGCACACGGCGTACACCTCGACAGCAGGCGCTTAAACACATTGCAGGAACACCCTTTTAACCGCGAAGACACGACAGCCAAAGGAAACAAAAAGGAAAGCGGAAAGCGAAATAGAAAATGGGTGTCCGCCTCTTGCCATTCTCCACAACAGTTGGCAAAGGCAGAAAAGCTGGGCGCTGATTTTATAATGCTATCTCCCGTAGCCGCAACGGCCAGCCACCCCGGTGACAAACCCTTGGGCTGGGAACAATTTCAAACCTTAACCGAACCGACAAAATGCCCGGTCTATGCCCTGGGGGGGATGACACCCAACGATAAGGAGCAAGCATTTAAGCATGGAGCACAAGGGATTGCCGCAATACGGGCGTTATGGGTTAAGGGCTAGTTCTGAGGGCTAAGTGCTAAAAACCGTCATGCCAGGCTTGACCCGGTATCCAGAGACTTTTACTCATACCCACTTAAAAGCCCTGGATCCCGGCTAAAAGAATGCCGGGAAGACGAGGGGGTGTGGTTTAATTCTCAGCCCCTAGTCCTCAGCCCTCAGCACTTTCTTCATAAGCCCTCAGCCCCGTAGGTCACATTGCGCAGCTATGTGACAATGAACTTTATACGAGAACTTGTGGTGGTCGATTAAACAATGGCGTCATGTAGCTACGCAACATGACCTACGAAAAATCAAGGACTAAGATGGTTCCGAGATTTTTTTACTTAGTCCTCAGCACTCAGCACTTTCTTTTAAGAACTTAGCACTCTGTTTTAATTAGTGCAGTTTGTCATCCAACCCTGTTGGATGTTCAACAAAATCCTGCGGAGTCGCTTCGGGAATACGATTGCTCTCGTCCGCCCATGCCCCCAGGTCAATCAGTTGGCAGCGTTCACAGCAAAACGGACGCCAGCGACTCTCGGCATTCCATTCAACGGATTTCTCACAAGTGGGGCATTTTACGGTTTTAGAACTCATATTTGGTTTTGCCAATTTTTATTACAGATTTAATGTGATCATGTGAAAGTGCTAAGTGCTAAGTGCTAAGACGGTTCCGAGTTTTTTTACTCAGTACTCAGCACTTTCTTTTAAGCACTCAGCACTTTCTTTACAACACACAGCAGCTTATATGGAATTCTACATCGGCGTCTGTCTGAGCGGACCTGGAAGCTGTGCAGGCTTGCATGAACCTGGCGGTAAACCGGTGCCGACCGGCGCTGATTTCTACAAATTGCGGTGAGTCGGCAGGCAACCAGATACGGATCATTTGGTTGGGTGTTTCTGTGTCCAGGTTTTGCTGGTAGTTTCCACCGGGAGCCATCTGGAGGGTAGGTTCGGCACTTTCTCGTACGAGTTTTAGCATTAATTCTACGGATAACCGCAAAGTGTCCAGGGTGCCAACCCAATAGCGTAAATCTTCAATACGAACAGATGCTGGACGTTTTAACCAGTATCGATAGGGAGGAAGGTCAAAGTCACACATGCCGCCGGGAATGCTGCTGCGCTGGATCAATAATTTAAACAATTCATTTTCACGCAGTTGCTGTGCCAGTGGGCCACTCATGCTGTGTAACTGGGTTTTAAATCCGCCCAGTGTGGTCAATAATTGGTTGAGGGTATCGTGATTGATGCCGGGAATCTGGGTAAGAGCTGAGAGGGTACTGTTGATGCGTTCGAGTTCTTTGATGACCTCGGTCTTCATGTCGATGCGGCTGACAATGTTAAGGATTTCCAGCAGTGCAGCAAGACAATTGTGGCTATCGGATTCCGTTTCGCACCGCAGGCTATGGCGGGCAAGACGAAACAGGAATTCCAGGCGCATAAAAAACCGCAGGCGCTCGTTGAGCGGATGTTCGTAGAGGGTGGTGGTAGTCAGGTCAGGCACGATGGTTTCGCGTGGTCTCTTGGTTGGGATCAGGGTAAACGTACTTATGGGTTTTTAGTTTCAGATAACGTTTCAGTTAACATTTCAATCTAGGTTCAAGTGTAGCCCCGAGTAATTCAAGTATAGTCCCGAGTAAAATGCTCGGTGAATACTCATTCCTCAGTTGGCGCCATTCTCCCTGAGTTACGCAGAGCGAGCAAGTTGCTCGTAGCATTGGTGCAGGGTTTTTACTTGGGTTTCTAGTGTTTGTAGGTCGGCATTATTGTGAATGACGTCGTCAGCGGCGGCGAGCCGGGAATTTCTATCGGCCTGAGTGCTGATTACGGCATTGATTTGCGCTGCACTGAGCCCATCGCGCTCACTGGCCCGCTGCTGTTGTTGAGCCTGAGCCACATCAATGACCAGAACGCGATGCACCAGATCTGTCCAGCCGCTTTCAATCAGCAAGGGTACACTGAGGATAACGTAAGGAGGAACGCTGGAGGCGTCTCGAAAAATAGCGAGCTGTTTCAGCGCGGCCTCGCGGGCCCGGGGATGTAAAATGCCCTCAAGCACTATACGTTGCTCGGGGTGTTCAAAAATACGCTGACGTAATAGCGCGCGATCCAACTCTCCAGTGGAAAGTATGAGTTCATTTCCCAGCTGTTCGGCAATGTCACATAAGGCCGCCTGGCCGGGAGCGACCAAGGCGCGTGTGAGGTGGTCAGCGTCAATAACCGGTGTGCCGAGGTTTTCAAAAAACTGGCTGACCGTGGTTTTACCACTGCCAATGCCGCCGGTAAGTCCAATAATAAGCATATGGGGACGATACCGCAGTAGCAGAGAAAGGCCAAATACAACGTGTTGAAAACCGAGTTTTAGCCAAGGTCATTAAGTGAACAAAAATGCGTTGTTTTGTCGGTTGGTGGTGACGCAGGAACCCCAACATAATTGGCGTTGTGCTGGGGTTTTCACGCTCAGCCTACAATAAATAGAATAGCCAACTTAACGTAATGACATTGCTACTGTAGACCGTGTTGTAAACCAGAGTACTCAAGATAAACGTTCGTAATGTCATGTCCCCACAGCAGGGCGATCCACCCAGCAGCAGCCAGGTAAGGGCCAAAGGGAATAGCAATATTCCGATCCCGGCCACGCGCCACGATGAGGGTAATACCCACAACGGCCCCCACCGCAGAAGAAAGCAGAATGATCACGGGCAGCATTTGCCAACCCATCCAGGCACCCAGTAGCGCCAGTAATTTGAAATCACCATACCCCATGCCTTCCTTGCCCGTGAGTAGTTTGAATGCCCAATAAATACCCCACAGGCTGAGGTAACCCGCAAGCGCACCGATAATAGCAGTAGGGCTATCGACAAAAACAGACCACAAACTCAGCGCCAGTCCTACCCACATAAAGGGCAGAGTGATACTGTCGGGCAATAATTGATGATCGAAATCGATCATCGTCAACGCGACCAAAGCCCAAGTGAAGAATAAACCCGCCAGGGCAGCCCAAGTAAAACCGAAATGCCAGGCAATAGCGACAGAAAGCACAGCCGTCACGAATTCAACGATGGGGTAGCGAGGTGAAATTTTTGCCTTACAGCCAGAACAACGCCCGCGCAGCCAGAGAAAACTGAGAACCGGTATGTTCTCAAAAGCAGTAATAGCGTGTCCGCAGTGCGGGCAGCGGGAGCGGGGGGTGGAGAGGTTAAATGTCTCCTCATTTTTATTCTCGGCGGTTACCAAAGTTTCTTCGGTATTTACCTCAGGGCCATTTATTTCTGCACCGTCTATCTCTGCACTATTTACTTCTGCGCAATGCCCCCGCCACTCTCTCTCCATCATAATTGGCAAGCGATGAATGACAACATTGAGAAAACTGCCCACAGTCAAGCCCAAAACACCCACAACGGCAAGGTAGAATGCCAGGTTCGTACTCAATAATTCAATGAGGGCCATAACGTTTATGTCGATGCTTGCAAATGAGATCTAAGTTTGAACCTTTAGACCACCTGACCCATTTTGAATATTGGCAGGTACATGGCAATAACCAGACCGCCAATGAGTACACCCAATACCGCCATAATCACGGGCTCCAGCAGACTGCTCAGGCCATCGACCATGTTATCAACTTCTTCCTCGTAAAAATCGGCAACTTTGGCGAGCATTGTATCGACAGAGCCCGTTTCTTCACCGATAGCCAGCATTTGCACCACCATGTTAGGGAAAAGCCCGGTTTCTTTCATGCAAACGTTGATTTGTTGGCCGGTCGCCACTTCGTCTTTCATGCTTAAGATTGCTTTGGTGTAAACGGCGTTACCCGCGGCATTGGCAACGGTATCCATGGCTTCTACGAGCGGCATGCCGGCAGCGAACATGGTGGCCAGAGTGCGGGCAAAACGAGCGATAATGGCTTTGGTGATGATGTCACCAATAATCGGCATTTTGAGGATGGCGTGATCCATCATTATGTTGAATTTTTTGGAGCGCCTTTTGAGTTGCCCAATACCATAGATGGCCCCGCCTAATATGCTAAATATCGCCCACCAGTATGCCTGGAAAAATTTGGAGAGTTCAACGACAAACTTGGTCATGGCCGGTAGGTCACCCCCAAAACTGGTAAACATGGCTTCAAACTGGGGAATAACAAAAATTAACAAAATTGCGGTAATGATAAAAGAGACCACTATTATCGCGGCGGGGTAGAATAAGGCTTTTTTGATTTTGCCTTTGATGCCTTCGACTTTTTCCTTGTATGTGGCGATTTTATCCAGCAGCGTTTCCAGAATACCAGCCTGTTCACCAGCATGCACAAGGCTACAGTACAGGTCATCGAAGTAGTACGGGTGTTTTGCTAATGCTTCTGCCAGGGTGGAACCGCCTTCAACGGTCGTCTTAACCTCCATGATTAAGTCTTGCATACTGGGGTTTTCATGTCCCTTTGCGACAATTTCAAAGGCTTGCACTAGCGGTACACCGGCACTCATCATGGTGGCGAGCTGACGACTGAATATCGAAATATCTTGAGGTGTGATTTTCTTTTTTGAAGCACCAAACAAAGATTTGGGCTTTTTCTTGACCTTAAGGGGCGTGACGCCCTGGCGTCGTAGGTCGGCTTTCACTAACGCTATTGTTGAGCCTGCTATTTCTCCTTTGGAGCGTTTTCCCTGTTTGTTCATCCCTTCCCAAACATAGGTGTCGACAGTTGCTTTTTTAGCCATAATTGATCCCTGAGATTATTGCCGAAGTCTATTTAGTGATTGTGTTCTTTTTACGCTTATTCTTTCGTGACACGGTTAACATCTTCCAGGCTGGTGACACCTTGTTTGACCTTG
>NVUB02000093.1 GCA_002401775.2 Ectothiorhodospiraceae bacterium | reverse complement strand
GAAGAAATGGCAGAGAAAGGTTGTCGTTTTACCCATCACAGTTCCATCGCACCTACGGGCACTATCTCACTGTCTCTGGCCAACAACGCCAGCAACGGCATCGAACCCAGCTTCGCGCACCTGTATTCCCGCAACGTTATTCGTGAAGGCAAAAAGACCAAAGAGAAAGTCGACGTATGTTCCTTCGAGTTACTGGCCTACCGCAAAATGGTCAACCCCGATGCCATGCCCTTTGCCGATGACGACAAAAATAAATTGCCGGAATATTTCATCAGCGCCGACGACATTGCACCAAAAGCACATGTTGACGTACAAGCTGCGGCGCAAAAATGGATCGACTCCAGCATTTCCAAAACGGCCAATGTCCCGACAGATTTTCCATACGAAGAATTTAAGGACATCTACATGTACGCCTACGACGAAGGCCTCAAAGGTTGCACAACCTTCCGCTTCAACCCGGAAGTGTTTCAGGGCGTATTGGTCAAAGAAGCAGACCTGGAAAACACCACATACCAATTTACCCTGGACGATGGCAGCACCGTCGAAGTCAAAGGTAATGAAGAGATCGAATATGACGGTGAAATGCATACCGCCGCTAATCTCTACGATGCGCTAAAAGAAGGTTACTACGGTAAATTTTAAACGCCGTGGTTGCAGTAAAAAGCATTTAAAAAAATAACAATACTTAACTAATGAAAACAGGCGGCGGATGGATTCAGCCGCCAGCAGGAGTAAAAAACGATGGCTATAAAACTCAGCAGTAAAATAGTCGGCTACAGCGTCAAGAAGGAAGAGGAAGAAAAGCCGAAAGTCGACGAGAAAGTTTTGGATAGCGAAGAGCTTGAAGAAAGCAATATCGTCCACATGCATGAAAAGCTGGAACGCCCCGAAATGTTACTGGGCTCCACCTATAAAATTAAAACGCCGCTTTCCGAACATTCACTCTACATCACCATAAATGACGTGGTACTGAACCCCGGAACCAAACATGAACTGCGCCGTCCCTTCGAGATATTCATCAACTCGAAAAACATGGATCACTTCCAGTGGATCGTCGCACTCACCCGCATCATCTCCGCCGTATTCCGCAAAGGTGGAGACGCCACCTTCCTCGTAGACGAACTACGCTCCGTCTTCGACCCGCGTGGTGGCTACTTCAAAAAAGGCGGAAAATACATGCCGTCCCTAGTCGCCGAACTGGGCGATGCCATAGAAGTCCACATGAAACTCATCGGCCTCATCAAAGACGACGACCTAGACGAACACCAGAAAAAACTCATCGCCGAAAAGCGCGCACAATTTGCAGCCGACCAGAAAAAATTTGACGGCAAAGATGACGGCAGCAGCTTTCCAGCAGCATCACAACTTTGTGACAAATGCAGCACCAAAGCCGTGATTAAGATGGATGGGTGTATGACATGCTTAAATTGTGGGGATAGTAAGTGCGGATAGTGGACAAATAAATTAGTGAAAAGGCTTATTAAAGTAGCTGAGGACAGACTAAGAGAGGATGGGTTAGCGGGCTTATTGGTACTGTTGGGTGAAGAAAAAGAAGAAGAGGAATAATAGCCTAATAAAATACTTGATCATCTCGAGTTAGTAAAACGCAATACTAGGGAATATATTGCTGTGAGTCTTTATTCGAAAAATGATGAGCAGCTGATTGAATATTTCGATCAAATAATATATCCATTCGTGATCTTATTCTTTCTTATGTTGAATTAGATTGGTTTTCCTACGTTGGATGCGTGAGTTGTGTCGACTGTGGGTAATGCTGAGGGTAGGCTGAATCATCTTTCTCAGTGGCAAAAAAGCCGCGTCATCTTAATGGTCGCTATTTAGAGTTAGTTTCGAAAAAATTGCAAATAAAGGAATAGAAAAATGTCAGCCCTTCAGGAACTCCTCAATCTTGGTCTTGTAGATATTGGTTCGGATGATTCACGTTTCGAAAAGATTCAATCTGCTGCGATTGCGTTTGCGGCGAGACTTAAGGAGGATCCAGATCTTCTCATCCCAGCTACGCTTATCGCGATCGATAACGAGACTGATGAGAATGATCCTCTATTTGGCTTGGTGGAAGAATTGGTCATCGTTGAGTGGAATACATTGAGAAACACCCACGTAAACCGTCCGCGTGAGCTATTACGATCCATTATCATCAATGCCCTTATGATATCTATTGACGGGAATCCAGAAGCCTCTGGGGTTGTCTATAATACGGCGGCAAGTCCATATAGACACGGACAAGTACGGCTTGGTAAAGCTGCGGAGGTAGTTGACCGACTTCTAGAGGAAGCTAGCAACACAGCAGAAGCCGAGGCCGTTTTGCGTGCGGGACTTGTATCTTCTGCGGCAAAGAAGCGGCGAGCAAAGAAATCGACACCTGAAACAGCTTCTCTTGAGCTTAAAGGCGCTATATCAGCAGATGATATTCTTGCTGGCGTGGAGCGGGCATCTGGCCCACATAATGCTCAAAGCCAAGCTGCCGAAACCCCTAACCCTCATTGGCCAAATACAGGGGAGACTTGGTCGCATGAGTTCGCACCACGTATGACAGATGCCCTCGTTAAAGCGGTTAATCTTGGCTCCCGGCGTTTGGTATCATCATTGTCGAAAAGCTTGAACAGCTATCAAAAAATTATTGAAGAGCGCCTCAGGGACGAGGTCAGTCAGGCTGAACAACTTTGTGTCGAAATATCCGAATCGCAAAATTCAAGCCGTATGCGATTGGATGTGCTCTGGTGGTCAGAGGCGCTGTACTCCCCCTTGCTTGGCCGCAGTTACCGCGAGGCTGAATTACCGGTCGTTTCTGTTGCCGCTGCCGCAGACTTGGCAGCAATCGTTCCAGCTCTTTCACCGGCAAGTGTTTGTTACGTGCTCGGTGAGGCTGTCCTACGGACCAGCCGAACGGTAGAGGAGGAGACCCCTATCAGACCACTTGGCTCGTATTGCGGAGAACTGAAAAAAGCCAAAATCGACTTTGGGAAAACCTTTCATTATGAGACCCTTGATGAAATGCGCGTTCCTCTCTTGAGTTTGGTGGGGGACGCATCTCACGGAGCTGAACAGACAGAGAAAGTATTTCTCTCTCGGGCTGGTCTTGATAGTTCTCTTGAGCTAACTCCAGGTGAATTCGCAATGTGGGTCTTCCGTGACATTCAGGCTAAACGACTTGTGGAGGAGCTTCGAAAATGAGTCGGTGCTGCACTCACGAGAGCTGCTTCGCCGATACCACATGCGCCCTTGGAAATATCGACAGGGTGGATTGCGAGCATTGGTTAGAACCTGATGCCATAGAGGGTACCCCTGAAAAAGAACAAACTACACAAACAAGTGACGTACCGTGGAATGGATACGCGTTAGGGACGAGAGACCTAACGATTCTCGGAGGGCGCGGATGTCCACTGGTGATTGGTCTGATTGGCCCTCCTGACTCTGGCAAAACATCGTTGCTTGCATTCGTTTACATGTGGTTGCTTAAGCATGGTAGTTTGATTGATTGGCAGTTTGCTGGGTCTTGGACTCTAGGTGGCTGGGAGTCTGTTGTACAACACTGTCGGTGGACGGGTGAACCCCCGCCATCTTTTCCTCCGCACACGTCCAGTTCTGGACGATATCCTGGCATGTTACACGTCACCTTTCGAGATCCAAAAGGTCGACTCCAAGACGTCCTGTTTGCGGATGCTCCTGGCGAGTGGTTCACGCAATGGGCTAGAGTTCCTGGTAACCCGACCGCAGATGGGGCCCGCTGGGTCATCGAACATGCAGATGCACTCCTTATGTTGATCGATTCTGCCGCGCTGGCCGACGCCAAAAAACTTCCACACGCGCGGCGTGCAACACGTGATCTGCTCGAAAGAATTGGAGCCGTCACCCCACATCTACCTATGACTGTGGTCTGGACGAAAGATGATGTGGAAGTCCCTACCCACGCTAGGGATGTATTGGAACGGGCATGTGCCGAATTCGTGCCTCACGCAAATATGGCGCAAACCACAGTCAATGAGCCCGAGACTATCGCAAAGTGCTTTATGGATATGATTACAGCAGCAGATAGTTCGGTTTCGATAGCGAAAAACCCCGAACCAGTTCTGTCGAATGATCCATTCCTCGCATTCAGGGGGCTCCATGTCGAATACTGAAATACTTGTTCTTGGGGGGCCTGATGTAGGAAAGACGCATTATGCGGGGCAACTTCTCGGCCGACTTCGATATGATCGTCATGGGAAACTACGGCTTCGTGCTGGCGGTGTTGAGGATCTGAGCAAACTCGAGGAAGTTTTGTCGTGCCTTGAGGAAGGTCGCGCGGCTGGACATACACCTGCTGAGACATGGACAGGTATTCAGTGTGCGCTGGAGACCTCCAGCGGCGGCAGTGTTTTGTTGGAATGGCCAGAGTACGCTGGAGAGCGCCTTTTCTCGATCATAGAAAGTCGGATTATCCCCACGGAATGGCGCAACTCTGTCGAAACTGCAACGGGGTGGATGCTCTTCCTGCGACCATCTACGCTACAACTTCACGAAGACTTGCTTGTGCGTCCTACAGGTCTCACCCCAGAGCACACGTCATCGGAAGTGAATTTTGTTGATGGCAGCAGTTGGGACGACCGAGCTCGATACATAGAGCTTCTCCAGATGCTAATTCTCGCAGCAGGTAAGTCGACGTTCCATAAGGCATCAAGCCCTCGATTAGTCATCGTACTATCTTGTTGGGATGAGCTCGAAACTACCAGTACGCCAGAAGAAGTTCTTGCGGACAGACTTCCAATGCTGGACGCCTTTATTAATAGCAATTGGCAGGACTCGGCATGGTCAGTATGGGGTCTCTCCTCGCTAGGCCGCTCATTGAGTCAAGATGACCATGACGACGAGTTCGCATCCCAAGGGCCAGAGCATTTCGGTTACGTTGTTCCTCCGCAAAGTACCAAACATAATTCAGACCTCACTGCACCGGTTGCCTGGTTACTGAAAGTATGAAGTATGCCTACATTTGAGACTGCTAAATTTGGGAATCACAGCGGTAGTCACCAACTCTTGAGTTCTTCGCTCTCATCAATAACTCCCGCTCTCGATGCCCTCCGTTTTCTTGTTGATCGTCCTGCCGGGCATATTGGTTCGGAAGTTGCTTGGTCACCTTATTGGGGCTGTGGACGCGTTGATGATTGGTGGACACTCTGGCGTGGCGAAGAGGATTTTTCTGCACCGCGAAAGAATATGGTCAAGGCTTGCGTCGTTCTCGTACCGATTGAGGAATGTGCGGTGATCGAAAACTTCGATGATTTGTTATCGGCCATCGGATACGACGTACCCGAAGAAGAGAGCTCGTCCCTCTCTGCTCTCGCTGGGGCTGTTGTAGACTGTTTGGTCCGTGCGCAGGAGCCAGCTATAGTGTCCAATTTGCCTATCGCCCCACTGTTGATCCGCGCAATTTGGCCTAGGTTGTGGGCAAGCGCTCGAGCATCGTTCTCTCTCCGCACCTTTTTCGGAGCAGAGTCATTGGATTCGAGTTACCAGCCCGACATCGTCATTATCCCGCCAGAACTCCGTCCCAGATGGCGGTCTCACCCTTTGCTTGATGAGCAAGATGTTCCGAGTAATGTGGTAACCCGTTGGTTCAACGGCGATGCATCTATACAGCTGAATAGTCTGCTCACAGCAAATGCCACTAAACTTCCAGGTGAGCTAAGTGCCTTCGAACGACTCAACAGGATTGCGGGATGCCTTGAGCGTCTTCATTCCGATACAGGAACAATTGCAGACTCACTGCTTGTCATGAGAAGCAGTGAGTCGTTCACGGAAAGACTCATCCTTAGCAAAAAGGATATCCGGGTGATCGCCAATATGCTCGAAAATTTATCGAGCGCTTCGGTTGGCGAGGTGCGAACTGCCTCATTGACGAAGCTAGATACTTTCGAGGATCACACGGTGTTCGAGGATGCCTTGGCTCAGTGGGTTAAAGGCTATCTTCCGGCTCAATCTATCAAGGATGCCCTTTGGATTATCGAGCACAATGCTGGTGCACAGCATTGTGATTGGTGGTGCGCCGCTGTTGGGAAGGGAGTCACAAATGGTTGTAAATCCATGAACCGGGCATGGGCGAAGGCGCTTTGGAGTTGGTGGAGTGCCCATCCTGATTCACTTCAGCAGACGATAGAATATCTTTCTGCTGATCCTGAGTGCGAGGAGTGGATTAGTGGCTACGTTCCGCTCGATGTGGGTGATGTGCTGCTCACCGCGATTATTGATGTCTGTCATGCGAGGGAGTGGGCTACCCTTCTTGCTAGAGCGCTTGGCACTACACGATCTTTGAAACATTGCATAGAAGTTCACCGCAACACTGTCTCTAATTCTGAGACAGCTTTTGACATTCTACTCAGTGAGCGGAGTGGCGCAGATATCGTCGAGGCGGCAGCTGTAATTTCATGGGAGCCCCTGTATGCAAGTGCGGTGAGGCATACTGTTATTTCGCCTCAACTATTAACCAGGGTATCGGGGTTTAAACAACTAGTTCCACTGCTCATGCATCATCTGCTAGCGGGCGGTGATTTTCCGGAGGATCTACTAACAGATATCTTTCTTGGAAAGGTTTTCGATTCCATACTGAAAGGCAATAAAAGTGTTTTAAAGGTCGCCGAGCACCTTGGGAGTGGTGCTGGACGCCACCTTCTTGGCCATCCTGAGGAGGAGAAGTTATGGGAGGTTTTGCTGCCAATCACATCCGCTGATTTCGTTGCTGATGCAGTTGACGAATGGTGGGAGCGGTACCTCAGAGACGAGGAGACCGTAAAGCCAGTTCAACAACTATCTGAGAGTGTGATTAACTCTGTCCTCACTAAGGTTGACGGCTCTTCAATCACATTAGTTATTAAACTTCTTAAGTTGCTTCCGGAGATATCCGAATCACAATTTCAAGGCTGGATGGCCGACGTGGGGTTTTCCTGGGCCTTAGGTGATCACAAGAAGCTTGCTGATCTTCTTCTGGAAAGGAAGTGGAGCATAACTACGAAAAAATTGCGTTGGTCATGGAAGCGTGAATTACAACTTGTTGCATGGCACGCCAGTGAGTTACTACCTTGGCCAGATAAGTTTTGGATTCCACCAGAAGACGCAAATCAATCGTTTCAACACGTTAATTCAAACGTGGCAACAGGAAGTATGGGTTTGAAAAAAGAGATGAAAATATTGTTCTTGGCGGCAAACCCGATAGCATCCGGTAGATTGGCTCTTGATGAAGAGGCTCGTTCTATAGAAGAAAAAGTGCGAAGTTCAAAACATAGAGACTCGGTCATATTTCGCTCTTGTTGGGCGGTGCGCCCTGCCGACCTTCAACAGGCAATCCTTGAGGAAGACCCAACGGTCGTACACTTCTCTGGCCACGGAGGAGGAACTATTGGAATCGTAATGCATTCGGACTCCATGGGTGACGAGAGCCTAGTTACATCAGACATGTTAACGGAGCTTCTCAGAGTGCTAAAGGATGGGATTCGTTTGGTTGTCTTAAATGCTTGTTATTCAGAAGAGCAAGCAAAAATAATAGTTGGACAAATCGACTTCGTTGTGGGTATGAATGATTCTATTGATGATGAAGCGGCGCGGATATTCGCGGCCGCTTTCTATCGAGGGCTTTCGTTTGGTAAATCTGTCCAGACGGCCTTCGATTTAGGCAAAAATGAATTGAATCTTGTGGGCTTTAGTGAAGAGCAGATGATTCCACAGTTGTTGGTTCGCCCAAGCATCGACGCGACAGCGACCATTTTGGTCAAGGGCGGCTAGCGGTAACGATATTGTTCTCTTCGTGCTCCGGTAATCTGCGATATGCAAACTGCCTGAGCATGTATAGTTTAGCACAAGAGCAAAGGTACTTTGTTGCATATTTCTCATTGGTTAGATGGCCGCTTGAAGTCGACTTCTGACAATTATATTTTTGAGCTTTGTCAGGTCTAATTTGGAGGTGTTCTAGATATGTTTACTTTTCAGAGTACTTTTTATATTTTAGTTTTAACTCTTCCTTAGTTTTATTTTTGAGCCTGCCTACCGCTCCCGTAATTTCAATATTATCTCTTAGATACATCCTGCTAACATTATGCGAATAGGTAGCATTACCTTTCGCTCTAACCTTGGCAATACGAATACTATCACCTATAGCCCCACTTTCTGGGCCGGCTGCCATATATCCAGCAGCATGCTTAATCACTTTATATGAAGTCTTCTTCATGCTTATCCTTTTGTTTTTACAAGGTTTTTTCATAATTTAAGTAGGCCTACTTGAATAAAAAAGCTGGATTAATATCGTCTCCTGCTTTATATATCGGCCCCTTAGCTCGCAAATATAGGGTTGAGAGTTTCCCCGTTGATGCCCAGTCACGTCCATCTTTGATCATATAATATGTAAGTATAGGGTCATTCCCATAGCCATCAAATACCAAGCCTAAAGGTACGTAACGATCAGTTTCAATATATCTGTCTAGAGCACGCCTACAAGCTTCAACGCGATCTAAGCAAATAAGAGTTAGGTGAACAGCATACCCTCTACTGCCGAGCAAAACTTTAAGCGTAGTCAAGGATTTAAGGCTATTGCCAATTTTTGGAATAACCATATTAAAATCATTTGCAATACAGTACTCGAATATACACGGCTCATCTAAGTGATTTTCATCACCCGAACCAAAAGTTACTAGCGATGATTCTTCATGCAATACGGAGGCGCCATACTTCTGGCTGAACTCTGGAAACTTTCGTTTTGCATAATCTGAATCAACTATGTGTGCGCCATACTCATTTGCAATAAATGAGGCAATATTTGATTTTCCCGATGCCGGTAAACCAGTGAGAATATATGCTTGTTTTTCTCTTTTTGCTTCGACGGTAGGCATGGCGCCTCCGTTCCCTATGTGTATGTCATCATCATCATCCAATCTTTCTAGTGTGGCAAGGTCATTAAATATTTTTTGTCTTAGTAATATGCGCCCATCATCCGTACGGTAATTTGCATGCCTATATTCTGAGCAATGCAATGTCGGCTCTTGGCTCACCTTATTTAATAAAATTTCTGCTGTTGAAATAGACTGAGAACAATCTCCAGTCGCATCCTTGCTTGAGTCAAATGATAGGGCTTTTGTAATAAACTCATTTGCAAGGCGAATAGAATTTAGTGGTCGGGCATAATCCATGCTCATAGCGCTAACGCTCCCTCTTTCTTATTTTTGTATGACGCATAGCCGGTGGTTTATTGGCACGATGTCAAGAGCACCTCAGTAAACGGTTGAGGACGAGTCGGGCTTATTGCTATGTGCTTGATAATAACCATCAGAACCTACGCTGTAAGGCCCGCACTACGGAAGCCTCCATGTATGCCATCGCTGCAGCTCCTACTATATGCAGAAATTTTTATGACCTAACAGTATACCTGCAATAGACAATAACCATAACATTGATATTGGCTATGGAGAAGGTGACTTGGTATTGCTTCAGGTTAGCGAACGGCGGGTAAGAGTATTTTAGTGCCAGTTGACTGTGTTCCCTATGTACTGTTACCGAGTTTTAGACCATGTTGGCTGCCTTATAGGGTGGAATTAACTGATCAACACAATATTAGCTATTACGGTTAGTATTAATGCGAAAAGTTGTTTTAGGCGCAATGGCATTTTTGGTTGTTATATGATAGATAGAAAATAACTTTTTTCTATCTTGTTGTAAATAATGAAGATTAGGTCAGTTTGGTAATTTTTGCGGGTTATGATGAAATAGAAGGTGAAAATTGCAGTATATAAGTTAACAACTTTGCAGTTTATGAAGGAAGTTTGGCGGTAACTTATTGATTTATTAGCTGAACTGAGGATTTTACAGCTTTTGAGTAAATGCGCACCGCCTAAAACACCTACTTTTGATGGGGTATTTTTTGAAAATGCTCACGTACTTGTTGTGTGCTCGATTGTTCAGAAAGCACCGCGCCTTGCCTGCGACTCCCTCGCTTGCTCTTAAAAAGGTGGATATTTTAAAGGCAGCTTCGGCTGCCTTTATTGTGGAATGCATATATAGGTTGGAATCATGTAGGGTGGGCACGCGTTATAGTGCCCACGCGGTAATTAATATCAATGAAATACACTAACGTAAATTGACGGATAAAAATGTCACACTACCGACGCGCAAGGGATGCTGGCGGTACCTATTTTTTCACGCTGGTGAGTTATCGCCGCCAAGCGATTTTGTGTGAGGAAAATGTACGTGACGCTCTACGTGAGGGTGTAGAAAAAACCCGAAAACGGTATCCTTTTGAGATTGATGCCTGGGTGTTGATGCCAGATCATTTACATTGTATTTGGACTTTGCCCGATGGCGATACCGATTTTTCAAAACGCTGGGCGAAAATCAAACGGCACGTTAGCTTGGCGTGCGGGAACAGTTACAAGCACAGTGAGTGGCTTTCTGCGTCCAAAAAGAAACATCGTGAATCAACGTTGTGGCAGCGTCGTTTTTGGGAACATCAAATACGTGATCAGGTTGATTACAATCGTCATGTTGAGTACATCCATTACAATCCCGTGAAACATGGTTTGTGTGAGCAGCCCATCCAATGGCCGCATTCTACGCTTCATCGATATGTTCGAGAAGGAAAGTGTCCTGCGGATTGGGCGGTGGGTGGATCAAGAGTTGATGGCGTGTGTTTCGGGGAGTAGCCCCGCGTGGGCACAAAAGACGTGCCTTTCTGCTCTGCGGGTGCACCCTACAATATTAATGATGAGCCCAGTAGGGTGGGCACGCTTTATAGTGCCCACGCGGGATATAACATTGATACAAAATATTGACCGCAATACTAGTGGATAATCATTAAGTTGCACTTCCTTTTCGTTAGCACGGTAGGTTGGGGGGGGAGCGAACCTCAACGCGATGATCTTAGTCTTGTGAATGAATTAACGGTGAAGGCGATGAACGTATCCTTGTGTGCGTTAAGCAGAGAAATAATGAATAGGAAATTATAGATTAACAGTCTTGACCTTAATTTTAGGCGCACATGAGTCTTGTAGCGCGGAACCGTAATACTCCCCATGCTAGGTAATTTTTAACATTATGACCAATACTGGAAATTTACATTATCTTGAAGGGTGCTAAATTAGGTCTATATTTGGTATCGTTCTGTCAATTAGGGGAATGTGATGAAGCTTAGTAAATCGGTCAAGCCAATCAGTTATTTGAAGAAAAATACCGCTGAAGCCATTAGGGAAGTTCACGAAAACCATTCTCCTATGATTATTACGCAGAATGGTGAAGCTAAAGCCGTTCTAATTGATATTGCTGAATATGAGCAAGACAAAGAATCTTTTGCAATGTTGAAGATGATCGCTCAAAGTAAAGCCGCTTATGCTTCTGGTGATTTTAAGTCAGCAAAAAAAGCATTTTCAGATATCAGGAAAAGCATCAAGGAACTACAGGCTTGAAGAAGTACCCGGTAATTCTCACGTCGAAAGCAGAACAAGACATTGAGGATATCTACGACTATATCGCTAAAAAAGATATGCTTCAAAATGCAGAATGTGTTTTGGATAAACTGGAAGCACTAATACTGGCTTTAGATGAAACGCCTGAGCGAGGCACTTATCCACCTGAATTAAGTCGTCAGGGTATAAATGAGTTTAGAGAAGTTATTTTCAAGCCTTATAGGGCTATATATCAAATATTTCAAAGTAAGGTGATAGTCCATTTATGTGTTGATGGACGTCGTGATATGGTGGCGCTGCTAGAACGTCGATTGCTGCGGTAGGAAGAGTAATATTGTAAGCCGCGTAGTGACATGGTCAGTAGGTGTACCCTACCGATAAATATAAATTTATGGATTATTTTTCAGAACTCGGCTATCTCGGCCTCTTCCTCGCCTCATTTTTAGCGGCTACTATTCTTCCGTTAAGTTCTGAAGTTGTTTTAAGCGTTCTGCTATTAAATAAATTAGACCCTGTTTTGTTGATTGCTGTTGCGACGGTGGGCAATGTGCTTGGCGCATTGACGAACTACGCCATTGGATTTTGGGGCAGTAAGGCTTTTGTGCGTAGGGTATTAAAAATACCGGAAGGTGAGTTCGTAAAAGCGGAAGAACGGTTTAATAAGTATGGTTTGATGTCTTTATTCTTTGCGTGGGTACCTTTAGTCGGAGATGTTTTGACCGTTGTTGCAGGGGTGCTGAGAATCAATATTTTATGGTTTTTCATTTTGGTGGGGACGGGGAAGTTGATACGGTATGTCATTGTGAGTTATTGGGTGCTTGGCTGGTGACTCAATTCCAATCAAAATTTGATAAAGCGATATGGAGGGTGGTCTCTAGGATTAAGCCTGGCCGGGTTATGGGTTACGGTCAGGTAGCGCGAGCAGCGGGTTTTCCGCGTCATTCAAGGATGGTAAGTAAAGCCATGGGTAGGTCGGTTGCCCCATTACCCTGGTATCGTGTGATAAAATCGGATTACACGCTTGCCTTTAAGGTGGGTGGCGTGGCATACCATAAACAGCGTGCTTTGTTGGAAGAGGAAGGCGTACGTTTTATCGGTAAAAAAGTCGTACCCGTTGAGTCCGATGAAAGTATGGGGTTAGATGAGTTACTCTGGGGTTCGGTAGAGGGCTAAATGTTTTATTAACATTGTTGAGGTTTCAATGAAGAAGCTAAAAAATGAAAAGGAATTGGTTAAGAAGGCGATCGCTTTAGGGGTTGAGTACGGCGAAAAGCGGGGTGCTGTTGAGTTTGAGGCGACGGATTCAGCCAATGATAAGCTCGAATATATTTATCGATTACTGGTTCATGACAAATTGATAACCGCCATTCCTGAAATTGAAATATCTCAGAAAGCGATCAGGCATCGGCTGGCTATCTGGGCATCGAAACAAAACAATGGGGTTCAGCCTCTTTTAGATGCCGTTTTAGGCACTTGATGCTGTTTTTTTCATAACTAATTTTTTACGTGATTTCAATAACGCCTAATAGCACTGCATAACACCGAGTATCAATTTATGAAATCAGATTCGATGACGAAACTCTTAAAAGAAAAAAATGCCGGAATATCGACGGTTAAGGCGAATAAAATTTTGTTGGCAATGGAGTTTCTCGAAGATAAAGAACGCCCCAGTTCAAAATACCCTGACAAGATGAAAAAATTCAAAGCATTGACTGAAAAAGGGTTGGTGTACGGGGAGAATAGAGAAAATGATAACAGCCCGGGTCAATCCTCTCCGTATTATTATGTGGAAAAGTTTGATGAATTGTTATCTCTAATTCAGAAGTCGGTGTAGGTAGCGCTCGTTTCACATTCTGTATGTCGCTATACGGTTATACCTAATTGTGGTCTCGTACAACATTGCGTGATGAATTGAATGCCGTAATTGGATACCGTATTGAATGCCGTAATTGAATACAGAGACGCGAAATTGATGTGTCTCTGATGATGGGATGATGATTGAGAGGGAAGGGAATGGTATGAAACATTTATTGATTACATTTATGTTGTTTTTGTCCTGTATCACAATGGGCGCTAATGTTAGCGCGGCCACGATGTCCCAGGCCGAAATGGAAAAGCTGGTTGTCGAGAATGCTGAGGTTATATCGCAGAAAAAGGGCTATGTTGTTTTCATGTACAACAAAGTGAAAATGGCGCTCATTTCAGATGTAAGGCATGACCGCATGAGAATTATCGCGCCAATTACGGGATACCTGGATTTGGCCTCTGGAGTAAAAGATGCAGTGATGGAATCGAATTTCCATTCTGCCCTGGATGCACGGTATGCGGTCAGTGAAAATGTATTGTATTCGGCCTTTATTCATCCGATGTCTCCTCTTTCAAGGCATCAGTTAAAAAGCGCGTTGAATCAGGTATCTAATCTTGCCCTCACCTTTGGAAGCACTTACACCAGTGGTGAGTTAGATTTTGATGGAAAAACACAAAAACAGAAGCCGAGGGAGATCGGGGTATCCTTTTCTGCGGGTTCATCAGTATTTTGAGCGGAGCCATTTTTTGCCGTAGTCCTGCCGGCGTCGCTCACAGTTTTTAAGTATGATCTTGCGCATATCATCACCTGCTTCACTCCATTGGGTAATTTCATGTAATGAGCGAAAACAGCCCAGGCACACATTTTCTTCATTCAAGCAACAGTTATCAATGCAGGGTGATTGCAGTAGAGGGCGGGTGTTTGATTCACTCATAGGGTGGTGACTAATGGGTCAGTGACTAATAGGGCGTAAGTAATGGGCGGGGTGAGTTAGCGCCATAGGCAACCGGTCTGAGGGCTTAGGGCGGCATGTAATAGGGCTGTAAGTATATGTGCCGCTACGAGGTCATTTTTGTAGTTGTACTTTTAACGCGGCTGTGAATTTGTCGGTAAGCCGTTCAAATCTTGGTGTTTTACCAATATCTTCATATATCAAGTCGCCGAACTCGTCTTCTGCGATAACCTTCTTTCCTTGTATGTATGGTAACGCGATTTCGATCTGATTTAGGCCCTCTCGAACAAGATCGGCAACAATATCTTCTTCCGTGCAGCCGGGGTAAAGTTCTTTAAGTGCGTGTATTCTCGCTGCTTCACGTAAGCTTAAGTGTATTGCAATCTCAGTAACGGGTTCATTTTTGGAAGCATTGTTCTCCCATTGGTCGAGGAGTTTGGTCATGTGGTTCACCGCAGTTTCCCTCCTGGATTTACGCTATAGTTGTGAACTCCCTACTCCAAAATGTAGCTCAGATTGACGCGCTTTGCAGAGAGAGTATAAATCACATAGTAGAGGTGTGAGGTAAGGCCTTGTAGTGGGGGTGCGCGTATTGGATGCCAGCGTAATCGTGAAAATTTTCTGGGAAGCGGTATGTCAACAGATTTGGACGGTGAAAATAAGCGTTGCCCTCGTTGTGGTATAGCGTTTGTGTGTCAAGCCTCGGTTATCGCACGGTGCCAATGTCGAGCAATTATACTGACGGCAGAACAAAAGGCATTTGTGAAACAGCGCTATATGGGGTGTTTGTGTGTGGCTTGTCTACAATCTATGGCTGATGAGTGTAAACGCTGAAGATATATCTCAGTATTTCAAATTACGGCCTGAAAACAGCGTGTAGTGGGTTAGCAAATTGGGCTGGAGGCCGTTCAGGTAATGGAAGCTATCAAATGGATTCATATTGCTTGTGTCCTGCTGAGTGGTGCCGGTTTTTTTGTCCGTGGGATTTTGGTGGCCAGAGACTCCGTGTTTATGTCTGCCCGTCCGGTAAAAGTGCTGCCTCATATCGTTGACACTTTGTTGTTGTTCAGCGGGATTGTATTGGCTTCGCAATGGGGCTGGGCCGTATTTCAATTGCCATGGTTATTAGCCAAAGTTGTACTGTTGCTGGTTTACATTGGGCTAGGAACGTTGGCTTTGCGCACGAGGGAGATTCAGCCGTTGAGCATGTTTGTGCGAAAGATGGCATGGCTGGCTGCCTTAGGGGTGTACGTCTATATCGCCATGATAGCAATGACGAAAAATCCACTTTTGATGTGGTAGTTGCGAAGCAGTGTAAGTTTTGCAGTGCAAATGTTTCAGTAAGCTTCCCCGTTCAGTTCAGTTCATTTCAATTCAAAACAGTTCAGTTCAAAATGGTTCAGGCTCGTGGTGGAAGGTGGAAGGTGGAATGGGATGCTACGCCAGTACGTTTTCATTCCCCAGGTATTATCTGTTTTTCAGAATGCCCTGTCTTATTGTGTGCCTTAAAGTGTGGTCATCGGATCGATCGTAGACATTATTGCAGGCTGGCATTATTGTCGTCGTCCGCTAAGGAATGAAGGAGTGGGTCTGAATATTATTATCTGCCCCATCGTATTAATTCCACCACGGCATGTTTTGCGGCTGATTTATGTGTGTGGAAGTCGTTTATCGGTGAGGGGAAAGTTGTTGGTAATGAGGGGGTAATTCCGTTTTCACACTATTAACCACACCCTATATATTCGGCGGTCAAATTTTCAGTTGATGCACAGTGAATTCTTATTGTTGAATGCTTTGCCGTTTACGACCTCTGTCGAAACCAATATGTAGGTGAGCTTTACGTTTGTACTGAAATTTCACAGTGTCTTCAGAAGATATTGTATTGTGAGGTTATATTTTTATCTGATTTCATTATCATATTCTTCCGTATTACCCGGTTATGGAACTTTTTACAGGATTTTTAATTATTTCAATGGAAAATAATCTTCAACCGTTTTACTATCCTTGAAAAAAAACACAGTAATATTTTCTGTTCTTAAATCTCGCGGTAACCACGTAATATGACAATAAATAATAAATGGCTTTCCTATTTTCCTGCATTGCAGTCTATTGATGATGATGTCTGGCTGGATGCCTTGGAAAAAACTAAGTCGATGGCGGTTCCAGCCGGAGCGACCGTGTTTCAAGAAGGCGATGACTGCCAATATTTTATGCTGATCATCTCAGGTTCAGTGCGGGTTCAGAAACTTTCAGAATCAGGTAAAGAAATTGTGTTGTATCGCGTGGAGTCGGGCCAAGCGTGCGTGTTAACGACGGCCTGTTTGCTGTCTGGCGTGTCCTACCATGCGGAAGCGGTAAGTGAGACGGCGGTGCAGGCTATGGCTATCCCTCAAATTGAATTTCAGCAAGCCTTATCGGTTCCTGCATTTCGACAGTTTGTATTTGCCAGCTATGGTGAACGTGTGGTCTCGCTTGTTTCTCTCATCGATACTGTAGCATTTGGAAGAATGGATGTGAGATTAGCGACAAGACTATTGGCAATGGCTAATGACGAGAATGTGGTAAATGCCACTCATCAGGTTCTTGCGCGTGAACTAGGTACCGCTCGTGAAGTGGTCAGCCGATTACTAAAAGATTTTGAGCGGCAAGGTTGGCTGGCTTTGCAACGTGGAAGTATTCAATTGCACCAGCCACACGTACTCGCAGAGGTCGCTTCCAAATTAGGGTGACATTATATCTGTAGTTATATTGCATCTATATGTAACATTGTCACTGCTGCTGATGTCGCAATGCCTTAATTTTCAGTTAAGGAAAATTAATTATTCAGGGAATGCAGTTTCATCTAATGAAACTGCTCACCACAGCGCGATTTTAACGGCTTCTGTTGGTGAGAATTGTATCTATTAATATGACACGAACCTGCATTTTCACAGAATAATTAAGCAAGCCAACATACTTTGTTGGTTTGCCTATTCCATAAACTCCTCTTGAAGAAGGAAAATGGCATTGAAAGAAAATGGAGTCGGTATTGAAAAGCGATTTTGCATCTCCAGGAATAACGTTCATTAGATTAATGTGACGGAAAGAATTGACGCATGGGGTCGGATTTAATGCGCGTCAATCAAAAAAGTGAAAACACTCTTTTCCTAGTGATGCCAGTAGAGGCTGCGGTGCGTTATTGTCTGTTAAAAGACTATTTTGCATAAATTAATAAGCAACCTCTCAGCTTTGGCATACTTGTTGGGATTACATGTCGATAGATATTAACGTTAAGTGCTGCCCGCGCTGTAATGAACAATTTGAATGCAAGGTCGTTTCGATTTTGTCGTGCCAATGCCAAATAGTTTATTTGACGGTGAAACAATGTGAATATGTCAGTGATCAATATGATGATTGCTTGTGCGCAACTTGCCTGCAAGTTCTGCGAAGTGAATATAATTGTTTGCAGCAGGCCTAACCTAATGTAAAAGCAGGCTTGATCTAACGAAGACAGGCCTGACCGAGTAAAGACAGACCTGACCGAGCAAAAACAGACCGTCCCGTTACAGAACAAAAAATCATAACGGAGGCAAAGTGGTGAAGGTATTTGTGGAGCCTCAGGAAAAAGCCGCCAAACACGCAAAGGTTTGGTTCGTTTAGCGATCTTTCGTTTCTGGTGCCGTTGGATTTAACAAAGGCTTAATTAAATCCAAAGGTAGTGGGAATATGATGGTCGACGTACGGTCGCCTGCAATTTCTGTCAATGTCTGCAGGTAGCGCAGATGCAAAGCTTGTGGTTGTTTTGACAACGTTTCTGCGGCTTCTCGCAATTTTTCCGAGGCCTGCATCTCTCCTTGTGCGTGGATAACTTTAGCGCGTCGTGCTCGTTCGGCTTCAGCTTGTTGGGCAATCGCACGGATCATGCTTTCGTCTAGGTCAACATGTTTGATTTCAACGTTAGATACCTTGATTCCCCAGGCATCGGTTTGCTGATCTAACAAGCTTTGTATATCGATGTTAAGTTTTTCACGCTCGGCCAGCATCTCATCCAGCTCATGTTGTCCGAGTACTGAACGCAACGTGGTTTGTGCCAGTTGGCTGGTGGCAACGTAAAAATTTTCGACCTGAATAATGGCGCGTTCAGGGTCGACTACGCGGAAATACACCACGGCGTTAACTTTGACAGAAACATTGTCGCGCGAAATGACATCCTGGCTGGGTACATCCATTACGATAGTGCGCAAACCTACCCTAACCATTTGTTGAATGACGGGAATAATGATAATGAGTCCTGGGCCTTTGACGCGCCAAAACCGTCCTAGTGTGAAGACCACGCCTCGTTCGTATTCGCGTAATACTCGGATGGCGCTAAACAATAGTGCAATAGCGGCGACAATGAGTCCGTACCAGAAATAAACGTCCATGATCTGTCCTCCGGTTTGTTTATAGATAACCTGTCGGCTGATGATTATTTGTCGCCGACAGCAGTGCCTTTGGTAAAGACTAAAAGGGTAAAGCGTAAAAGGGTAAAGCGTAAAACCTTACAAACTCATGATTTATCCAGAGGCTCTCCCAGTATCGGAATGCCGTCACTCGGCGCATCTGTAACCACAGTCAGTACCAATCCGCTCATCGTGGTGACTCGCACTGAATCCCCTTTGCGTAACGGGGTATTGCTATGGGCTTGCCAATGTTCGCTGTGGACACGAACGGTGCCTGTATACGTTGAATCTGTCAGAGAAAAGTTTTCCAACGCGACACCGGTACTTTCCAGCATTTGTTCATGGCCACTCACCACTGGGCAATTGCGCGAACGCACGGCCATGCCGAGCACCAGGCTGAGTAATACCGCGCTGGTAGCCGCGAGCCCGCCGATTAATGCCCATGAGATGCCATAGCCCGGTGCTTCTGTGTCCATTAGCATAATGGAGCCAATAACAAAGGCGATCACTCCGCCTAATCCTAGAATGCCAAAACTGGGTGCAAATGCCTCTGCGACCATAAGCGCCAGCCCGAGTAATATTAACGCGAGGCCAGCGTAGTTAATGGGTAATACCTGGAATGCAAATAATGCCAATAGCAGAGATATACCGCCAACAACCCCGGGGAGAATAGCGCCGGGATTAGAGAATTCAAAGATCAGGCCGTATATGCCAATCAACATCAAAATATAGGCGATATTGGGGTTGGTGATGATGGCAAGCAGTTCGCTTCGCCAGTCTGGAATTATAGAAATAAGCTGAATATTTTCCGTACGCAGATGAAGCTGTTGTCCGTTGACAGTGAGTTCCCTGCCTTGTAATTGCCGCAACAGGTCTTGCATGTCGCTCGCGACAATATCAATAACATTTTTTTCCAAGGCTTGTTCGGCGGGAAGGCTAGCGGCTTCTCGAACGGCTTTTTCTGCCCAGTCAGCATTACGGCCCCGTAACGTCGCTAGACCGCGAATATAGGCCACGGCATCATTGACCCTTTTTTTTGCCATCGGCGTTTTGAGCGACGCGGGTTTATCGGTGCTCGTGGGTTTGTCTTTCGCTCCGGGGTTGCTCGGGGCCTTGGGGCTAATGTCCGGCACCCCGCCGATTTGCACAGGTGTGGCAGCCCCTAAGTTGGTGGCCGGAGCCATAGCGGCTACGTGACTGGCGTAAAGAATGTAAGTGCCTGCACTGGCGGCGCGGGCACCGCTGGGTGAAACATAACTAATGACGGGAATGCTGGAACCAATAATGCCCTTGATGATGTCGCGCATGGCAATATCAAGACCTCCTGGAGTATCAATACGCAGGATGATAAATGCCACGGACTGGTTGCTGACTTTATGCAGGGCGCGTAGAAAATAGTCACTGGTGGCTGGGCCAATAGGGCCGTTAATTTCCAACACAAAAGCGGTGTGGCCTGTGGGCTGGGCCAATTTAGATGGCGATGTCGCCCAGGTGTCGTCTATTGTCGTCAGACAAGAAATAACAAAGGTGATCAGCAATCCAAAAAAGGTTGTCAAGAAACGCAAAGTGGCATCCAGAATTAGGTCATAGAGCTTTCAGTAATGGCTTAAGCATAGTCAAGTACCCGCGAGATGTGTGGCAGTTACTCATCAAGCTGCTCATTAAGCTATTCATTAGTAATATGGGGGAATTGTAGTTCAGCTGGAAAACAGTCCTGAAGTGACTACACTTACTTCAAGGTAGCCGCAAGTTACCGGCAATCTACCTTGAGCCCCATCATATTGATGTCGGGTTTGGCGGGGTTACGCGAGTAAAAATACGAAAGTGCCCCATCTTGCTACTTTCCCATTCGGGCTGGAGGGAGTCATGTCTATTCGATCCATGGTTAAAATCGTCACTCTGGGTATTGTTTTCATTACACTGAGTGCGTGTTCTTATAACAGTCAAGATGGTCAATCTACCTCTCAAGCTGACACCGGTTTTAAAGCGATGATGGCATTAGCTGAAGCCGCACGGAAAAAAGCAGCGAGTATGGGAGTAGAGTGGCGCGATACCGCCAAGCAATTAAAAAAGGCCCGCATTGCTGCCAAAGGCGGTGATATGAAAAAAGCCATGAAGCTGGTGACAAAAGCCAAACACGAATCTGAAGACGCCATTAGGCAGTCAACGGCCAATGAAAGCTTTCTGGCGCAATTATCGTTTTATGACCCTGATGCCTCTCCCGAACAAGACCGTAAAAATATTCAACATTTTTTCCGGACTAAATTTCCGGGCTTACCTAATTTGGAGTTTGCTAACGGCGTGTATGCCATGTCGAAAGTGATACGGGAAAACTGGGTAGCCATCGAAGAATTCCCGCCTTATTCGCCCGCGATTGAAGAAGGTGATGAAGAGTGGGATACCATCTTTGCTAACAATAAATCATATCGGGACTGTTTTGGAGGGGCGGCTATTGGAAATCGATATCCACGTTGGGACGCCAAGGCTGAAAAAGTAGAAACCCTGGAAATGGCCATTAACACGTGCAGGACGACCCACGGTGAAAAGCCCCTGAAATACGGAAAAAGTAAAATGTTGGGTCTCACCGCGTTCATTGCCTTTCAGTCTCGCGGCATGATGACCAATGTTGTTATTCCTGATGACCCAAAGGCGTTGGCGGCTTATCAGTCAGGCAAGAAATTTTATTTTTCACGCAGAGGCCAATTAAATCTGGCTTGTTATCATTGTCATTTCGAAAATGCGGGCAAACGAGTTCGTGCTAACGTGCTTGGCCCTATGCTGGGGCAAACGAGCCATTGGCCTGCCTATCGATCCAAGTGGGGCAGTATGGGTTCGATTCACCGTCGTTATAAAGGCTGTAATAAACAAGTACGGGCAAAACCGTTTACCTTTCAGAGTGAGGAATATCGCAATTTACAGTTCTTCCATACTTACATGAGTAACGGCATCCCCATGAACGGGCCGGGAGCGCGGTTTTAAAGTGAACCGGTTTGGGTGAATTCGTCATAGCCCACGACACAGTGCTTAACGTTGGCGTTGAATGGCGTTGGCAGTTGTTGGCAGTTGTTGGTAGGCGTTTATCGTCGATAGTGGTTGTAGGCATCGGGTTTAGGTGAGCAACAACGAAGCGCACTATTGTTGCTCATGTGGTATTGGGTTCCGTATCTCTTGAGGACTGGTGGTCTGCCTGGAGACGTAACAGGGTAACGGTACAATCGAGAATATCATCATAGTCGTCTCGCCCGGTACCGAACGGTTCATTGCCTCGATAAAAAAACGGATTGTGGTATTGGAAGGGGCCGAGCTTGGCAATCACAAAATGACAGTCACCCTCTTCCCAATATAGAGCCGGGCGTCCACTACGTTCGCGGTCACCCTTAGGTCATTGTAACGCTACGTCGGCCAGATGTAATTCTTTTGCAGCGTCATAACGTTAGGCAAGAGTGTCGGTAACAATGTTGATTTCATCATCGTTGAAGTTGAGGGGGAAATGCTCATGTGGATACCTGCTGGGTGTATGCGGTTTTTTTAAAGAGTTGTCCTTGATGATATCCGCAAATGAAACCACGTGGCTTGCGTAAAATAGGCCCTCCCCTCTCCCCAAAAAAACAACAACAAACATACGTCATACCGGGCTTGATCCGGTATCCAGGCGCGGAATAAGAAAATTTCGGGTATTTCCAGATTCCGAGTAACCGTCATTTAACGATAGATCCTTAGCCTATCCTTAGTCTAAAAAATGCTGTGGGTACGTCATAGAAAAACCCGTTGTCTTAACAACCCTTTAATAACGCATGTCACTGGTTACTGGTGTGCAAGAAAAGAATACCCTGCATTCAGAAGACGCTGTATATACGGCCTTGTAGGCTAGGCAGCCGCATCCCTGCGGCTGCCGCTTCTGAATACAGGGTATCCTTTTTTACTGATTAATTAGTAACCGCTGACATAATTCTGCAACAGTAAAGTCAGAATGAGCCTGTGAATGACAAACTATTCGGGGCGACGAATGCCACGCGCGCGTGATAACATTTTTTGGCCAAAGCGATGGTTAATGTCGTCCGCCAATTTATCGAGTTTGCCTGTTTCTTGCTGTGCTTCCTCAAACATACTGAGTTGGGTCGGTGCTTGGTTTGTGTCCGAGTCTGTATCAAAACCACCAACGCCCATGCCAATGAGGCGGATTGGTGGTAATCCAGCGGCGTTTTCAGTATCGAATAGCCGTAGCACGGACTCCCACAATGTTTTAGTGTTGTCTGTGGCGGTACTCAGGCTGCGGACCCGAGTGATGGTATGGAAATTATCGAAGCGCAGCTTGAGTTGGACTTTTCGCCCACGAATCGATTTTCGGCGCAAGCGAGTGGTCACTTGCTCGGTGAGGTTGAGCAGCACCCCACGCAAAATGTCGGCATCACTGATGTCCTCGGCAAAAGTCGTCTCATGGGAAATGGATTTCGCGTTGTGATCGGGTGTCACTGCGCGCTTGTCTTGTCCATGTGCCAGCCGCCAGAGGTGCTCACCGAGCAAGCCAAAATGGTGTTTGAGTTGGCTTTCCGGTAATTGCCGCAATTGGGCTACGGTGTAAATACGTAAATCGTGTAAGCGTTGTTCGGTGACCTTGCCGACCCCCCACAGGCGTGACACGGGCAAGGGGTCGAGAAAGTGTTGTACATCGGCGGCCTCAAGCACGACAAAACCATCCGGTTTTTCCAGATCTGAAGCAATTTTGGCCAGGAATTTATTGGGTGCGACCCCAATGGAAATCACCAGAGCCAGTTCATCACGTACTTCCTGTTTAATGCGCCGAGCAATGTCTACGGTGGGGCCGAACAGGGATACGCTGGTACTAACATCGAGAAAAGCTTCGTCCAGGGACAATGGCTCTATGAGCGGCGTATAACGGGAAAATATTGCATGAATTTGCGCAGAGACCTGGCTGTACAAGGCCATATGGCCGGGTAAAATAATCAGCTCGGGGCACAGTTTAAGTGCATTACTGGTCGGCATGGCACTGCGCACACCGTATTTCCGAGCCTCATAACTGGCAGCAGCCACCACGCCTCTTTGATCAGGCCGACCCGCGACGACGACGGGTTTTCCCCGTAATTCTGGCTGTTCACGAATTTCCACTGAGGCAAAAAAAGCGTCCATGTCAGCGTGAATAATCATGCGGCTATTTTACCGTAGTCTGCCTTGTGAAGGTGAGTTTTGACGCGTAATGATGAGAGGTATCGGTAGGGGGAGGAAAAACCAGGGGGAAGTCTGGACGTAAATAAGGGCTTAATGAAAAACCATCCCAAACCCAAAGCCAAATCCAAAGCGTACATTCGGAGCATTTTGTCCATATGTTGTGGACCAAAGCTTGATCTGTTTAGCCTGCAACGTCGGGTAAATCTGGGTCACTGATTGAATGCGGCCCTTTTGGGTGCCGGTAATCTGGCCTGAAAGAGTCACTAATCGCCCAGCACGGTATTCCAGAGGTTCGAGAAACCCTTTATGGTCGGCGAGGAAACGCCCCTGTGGTGAGGCATCAGTGTCCGGTAATTGGTCTTCATCCAATGGATAGGCCAATATTTCCAACTGCGTGTGATACTCCAAGTGACGGCTTTCGACAATTAATCCGCCCCAAAGTACCGCAGCATCCGGTGTTTCCCCGTTCTCGGCGGCGCGCACAACATCGGCAGGTTGTAGTGTCAGAACAAGTCCCTCGATGGGTAAGGGTGGAGTACTGGCACAGGAAATGAGTAGCAAAAAGGTTAAGCCCGTTATGAAATGTCGAATGTGGGAAACAAGGTACATGAGATATGACTTTTCTGGCGGTGTATGACTAATCCTGATGGCTCGAGATTACAAAGAGCACCTAATGGTGCGAAGGGTGGTGGCTCAACGGGTGGAAGGCTGGATAGTATGGAAACAAAGGTCCACCCCAAAATGGATCGTATCCGTCGAAAGTAGAATATTGTCGGCCTCTGAAATAACGCGCAGGCCAGATATGCATGACCTCCGCCTTGATAACAGGATAAGCGTAGCTGAAATCCCCCACTTGCCGGGTTTTCAAAGATTGCACTTTCCCCACAATAGTCACTTCACGCAAGCTCGTACCGGATGCCTGGCCTACCTGGCCTGACGCGCCAAACTGTAAGGGTTCAAGGAAACCGTCTACCACGGCTAAAAACCGTCCAGTAGACTGGGCGGACAGACCGGGCCTGGCGTCACGCTCGTGTAAAGGGTGGGCGACAATTTCCAGCCAGGTTTTATCGGCGCGGTTTTCCACGGATATCACCCTACCGCCCCAGCGCACACGTTTATCACGATGGGCAGCAGCGTCTGACTGAACACTGGTGAGGGAGGGGGGATTACTGAGCGGTAACTGGAGTGAGGCCGGAATGCTGGCACAGCCCGCCAATCCTGTGAGTAAGCCAAGGCTGATGAGGCTAAACCGTACATAATTGATGTGAGTCATAGTGCGAATCATAATACGAGTCATAGTGTCACTTCTTGTTGTTTCGTCGCTCTGCCGGTTGGTTGGCATTATTGCCGAAATTTCGTGACCAACAGGAAAGAGCAGGCTGTTTGACTATCCCCCACAATCATACGTGAGAGTATGAAGATTGTGAAAATTGGACTGCTCTTAAATGCCATCGGTTCCATGGATTGTCTGATTAAGGCGTGGCCAAGGCGTGTTAACGGTGCCCGTTGAGGCGGAACGCAGGATATGTGAACAATGCCAAGTTCAAGGTCAGGCCTGAATGGAACGACGTTAAGCGAAAAACGTCGCTTCAGTCACCCTATTAGTTACCCTATTAGTCACCTTATTAGTCATCCTATCAGTCATTCCAGCCGAGGGTATTCGCCGAGATGACAGTAGTATTCAGCTTATCTACGTGCCATTTAGTTCAAACCCAATAACCGTGAAATCGCCTTGGGTGACTTGGCACCAATGACTGCCTGGGTGACGATACCATCCTTAATAATAAGTGTAGTGGGTGTGGCGCTAATGCCAAACTCCAGTGCCAGATCGTGTTGTTCCCCCACATCAATTTTTTGTATGCGACCCTGCTGATTATCCGCAAGGGATTCCGCTATTTGGTCAATATTTCGTCCCATTTGCTGGCAGGGTGCACAGCTTGGGTGAAAGAAATAGAGCAAAATGCTCTCAGTGTGTAGCGTCAAATCACTGGCAGACTCCGGAGCTTTACGCCCTGTTAATGCGCGCGCTGCTGACTGCGAATACCAGCGTATCAGCAAAAAAACACCGACGATGCCACCGATAAAGAGAATCGGGCCTGTCATACAGATACCTTTTGATAACCAATAAAAGCGCGTGTATACGAAAAAGAGACGCGCTCAGTTTATAAAGTGTAGCCAAACTATTCGTTAATAGTGGACGCACGAGCCTAAACGTTACCGCTTCCGTCACTAAGGCTGACAAAATATCCCGCTGCCGATTACAATGGGGCATCCAAAGAAGAACCAAGCCCTATATTGACTAAGCAGGTGATTGAATAATGACAGACAACGTTGCAGTGAAAACCGAGGCATCTCAAGCAAAAATCGTGCGTTTAGCGGATTATCGTGCCCCGGATTTTTTGATTGATTCAGTGGCGCTAAATTTTGAGCTTGATGAAGCCAATACGCAGGTGACCGCGGTAATGCAGGTGCGCCGTAATGAAGAGGCCACCAGTGATGTGTTGATGCTCAATGGTCGAGATTTGGCGTTAGTGTCAATTAACATCAATGGCCAGGCCCTGGATGCCGGTGAATACGAGCTGGGAACCGAGACCCTGTCGATTCCGTCTGTACCCGAAACCTTTACACTGGAAATAGTCACGTGTATTCACCCTCAAGACAATACGTCCCTGGGTGGCCTGTATACCTCAGGCGGTAATTTTTGCACACAATGCGAAGCAGAAGAATTCCGCAAAATTATCTATTACCTGGATCGCCCGGATGTCATGGCGACTTTCGTTACCACAATCACGGCCGACAAAGAAAAATATCCGGTGTTGTTATCCAATGGTAATTTACTCGAAACGGGTGATTTGGACGGTGGCCGTCACTGGGCCAAGTGGCAAGACCCTTTCCCAAAGCCAGCGTACCTCTTTGCATTAGTCGCGGGTGATCTTGCCTGTATAAAAGACCGCTTTGTCACCATGTCAGGCCGTACCGTTGATTTGCATTTGTATGTGCAACACCACAACACTGACAAATGTGAACATGCCATGCGCTCATTAAAAAATGCCATGAGCTGGGATGAAAAAGTCTACGGTCGGGAATATGATTTAGACCTCTACATGATCGTCGCTGTCGATGACTTCAACATGGGGGCCATGGAAAACAAGGGTCTTAATGTCTTTAATTCCCGTTATGTATTGGCGCGCCCAGACACCGCAACCGATGCAGACTATCAGGGTATAGAAGGTGTCATCGGCCACGAATATTTTCATAACTGGTCTGGAAACCGGGTCACCTGTCGAGATTGGTTCCAGCTAAGTCTCAAAGAAGGATTTACGGTTTATCGCGACGAAGAGTTTAGCGCCGATATGGGCTCGCGCGGTGTTAAGCGCATAGAAGACGTTAACGTCTTGCGCACGCATCAGTTTCGCGAAGATGCTGGCCCAATGGCGCACCCGGTACGGCCTGAGTCATACGTTGAAATCAATAACTTTTACACCGTTACCGTCTACAACAAAGGCGCGGAAGTGGTTCGCATGTTGGCGCACCTCGTGGGCGAAGAAGGTTTCCGCCGAGGTTGTGACCTTTACTTTGAACGCCATGACGGGCAAGCCGTAACGACCGATGATTTTGTCGCCGCGATTGAAGAAGCCAACGATGCCAATTTTACCCAGTTTAAGCACTGGTATAGCCAGGCTGGCACACCCTTATTATCCATAAGTCAGGAATATGATGCCGACCAACAGTGTTTGCGTTTAAAGGTGAAGCAAAGCTGTCCATCAACACCAGGTCAGTCAGAAAAAAGACCTTTCCACATACCACTGGCCATAGGTCTGTTAGACAATGAAGGTAATGATCTTCCTTTGCATGTACGCGGAGAAGAGAACAGTGAATCCGCTGGAGCCCTTAACTGTGTATTGCATGTACGTGAGCAAGAGCAAGTTTTTGAGTTTACCAATATACCTCATGCGCCAGTGCCTTCATTGTTGCGGGGGTTTTCAGCACCCGTCAAACTGGAAACAGATGTCAGTGACGAGCAATATTATTTCCTGATGGGAAATGACAGTGACCCCTTTAATCGCTGGGAAGCAGGCCAGCAAATGGCGGTCAAAATTATCATTTCATTAGCCGATGACTATCAGCGTGGTGAACCCCTCAAAGTAAACCCAGAATATGTGTCAGCAATAGAAAAAACACTGACCAATACCCCGTTGGATAAAGCCTTAATTGCGGCATCCCTCAGTTTACCCTCAGAAGTATACCTGGGTGAATTTATGGATGTCATCGACCCCGTTGCGTTGCATGAAGCACGTTGTTTTGTGTTACAGCAATTGGCTGAAAACTTACGTGCGCCATTGTTGTCAGTATATGCAGCCTGTAACGAGGCTGAGCAACAACAGGGTGAATACTCCGTTGATGCAGAATCCGTAGGTCGACGTGCGTTAAAAAATACCTGCTTATCTTATTTAATGGAACTGGATGATGTGGATGTGCGCGCACAATGTGTATTGCAATTTAACACCGCAAATAACATGACCGACGTAATGGTGGCCTTGCGTTGCCTGGTCAACACCAAAGGCGCTGAAAGTACTGAAGCACTCGCGTCATTTTATGAAAAATGGCAAGAAGACCCTTTGGTTGTGGATAAGTGGTTGAACTTGCAAGCCGCATCGCGACGCCCAGGGGCCTTGGAAAATGTAAAGGTGCTGACGCAACACTCATCGTTTAGCATCAAAAATCCCAACAAAGTGCGTGCGTTGATTGGTGCTTTTTGTGCAGGTAATGCCGCACAATTTCATGCCGTCAACGGTGAAAGTTACGTGTTTTTGGCAGGCCATATTATCGCGTTAGACGCATTAAATCCGCAGGTAGCGGCGCGCTTGAGTAACGCCTTTAGCCAGTGGCGACGCTATGATGAAGAACGCCAGGGCTTAATGAAAACGCAAATGCAGCGTGTGTTGTCAGTATCGGGATTGTCTCGTGATGTATACGAGGTACTGTCAAAAAGCCTGGGGAATTAGTGCGGAGCGTCAGGGTGAGCGATGGTCAATTTGTTACTCTTACTCTGGCGCCGTAGTCATATCTTCATCAGTCATCGTTAAATGTAAAGTAATTTTGCCGCCAGTGAGACGTCCATCACGTGTGTATTCAGTCATTTGAATGTCGTGATCACCGGCTGGTAAGCCCCGAATACGATGTTTACCTTGTAGCTTGAAAACCGATACTGGTGTTTTATTATCAATACGGATATCCACATGGTGGCCCTCTTCACTGCGCAGCACGGCGTAATCAATGATAAAAGGCGTGTTGGCAGGCAAGCTGGCGTTACCGAGTGGGGCGTAAATCTCGATTAACGGTTGTGATATCCCCAGGCTGTGGCGGTCGGGGATGTTAAAGTCATTATTGCTTTCGCAGGCCGTCAATAGCAAAGTAGCGGTCAGTATGAAAAACAAGGCACTCATTAATGGTGCTGGCCATGGTTTTAACGCAGGTTTTAAAGAGAGTTTTAAAGAAGGTTTTATCATACTCTCATAATGGCTTAAATTTTGTCGTTATGCACGTTAATGCACAACGATTTGTCTCAAGGTTTCACGGTAGAAAGACGTAATGGTAATAAATGAAATAAAAGTTTTTCCATAATGGGGGAAAGTATAATTTTCCCGAAAGCCCCCTATTAACGTTGGTTAAATGCCCGGTAAAACCAAACACACTTATTAATGCAAACAGGCCATCATTAAAAATGCCAACATTACTTGCGCTCATTGAACTGGGGGGATACCCCAACTTCACCCCACTTTATGAGAAACACGGGTTTTCGGTAACAACCGAAACGTCAACTCGCAAAGCTATTTCCACCATCAAAAAAAATACCCCTGATGTCATTGTCGCTGAATTTAACTATCAATCAGACTTCCGAGACCGGACCAGTAGCTTAGAATCTTTATTGGCCTCGGTAGAACGTTTTCCCAATACTCGGGCCATCGTGTTTTATGAAAAAGAGACACGGCATCAATTAGACAAACTATTAACACAATTTACCGTGTTTACAGTAATGGCTTATCCCATCGAGGAATCCACACTCAGTGATGCCTTGAATGATGCTATGAAGAATGTTGGTAGTGGAAATGGTAGTGGCGATAGTAGTGGAAATGATAGTGGAAATGATAGTGGAAATGATAGTGGAAGTGACAGTGGGGTTACTCGCAGTAAAGGAGTACATGGGTAATGCAAGAAGATCCCGATCAAAAAAAGTCCGAGCAACAACAGTCCAAGCCACAATTACCCGACACATCGCCAGAAACAAACAACCCACATCGACGCTTGGGCATGAAAATGATAGTAGCCATGTGGGTTATTGTAATAGGTATGCTAACGATGTTTTTCCAGTCATGGCAGGAAAAGCAATATAACCCGAATCAAAGCGCCGTGATCTCCAGTGATGACGGCCAGGGTGAATTAGTATTGCAGCGCAACCGATATGGGCATTACGTCGCAAGCGGGTACATCAATCAGCAGCCCGTAGTATTTTTACTGGATACCGGGGCGAGCGACATTTCAGTGCCAGAAGTTCTGGCTCAAAAAATAGGCTTGAAACGCGGGCGAGCGATGCAGTATCAAACCGCCAATGGCATGATTACCGTGTATGCAACACGATTAGAAGAAGTGGATTTAGGCGGGCTTGTATTAAACCAGGTTCGTGCATCGATCAATCCCAATATGCAATCCAATGAAGTATTGCTAGGAATGAGTTTCCTGAAACACCTGGAATTTACTCAGCGTGGGGACACGCTGACATTGCGCCAATATTAAGGGAGCATGGGTGGTTGTTTCTGCTTGCGGTGTTGTTAACGCAAAGGTCGCAAAGATAAAAAATGTGATCACGTGCTTCCATCACTTAAATTCTATCGCCACTCGAGCGAAAATAGACTACTGTTCGAAAAATGTATAAAAATTTATGAATCGTTAAATACTCACTCAAACGTAATCAAACTTATTATCTCGTATTAAGCGGGATTTTAAAAAAACCGTCATCCCGGCATGTCTTAAGCCGGGATCCAGCGATTTTAAACGGGAACATCCACTGGATTTCGGCTCAAAAGTGTTGCCGGAATGACGATTCAATCTGTTTGTTTTTTTATAAATGCCCTGTCTTTTCTTTGCGTTCTTTGCGCCTTCGTGGCCTTTGCGTTAAAAACACTCAATTAAAACAAACTCATTAGGTACATTTTCTGTGGTGAACCTTCCAATTATCTTTCGTCAGCCCTTAAGTCAAAATGACGGGAGGCATTGTTTATTTATTGTAATGAAACATAAACACACCTACCCTATAAGGGGTCAGACCCCTATTCGTCGCCATGTGGCATTGAAAGACCTGACCCTTAATGTGTCTAAGTTTAAAAATAATAAGTTTAAAAATAATAATTTATCGCAATTCTTGTGGAGAGCAACGAAAAATTAAAGAAATCATAGCTTGAACCTTTTTGATAATTTATGGTGGGTCCTGCTGAGCCCTCTATGCTTATTTTTTTCGAAATAAATTTTTCTATCCCATACTTCAAACTAGCGCCATAAGATCGGCTGTCTTTTCCATTATTTATTGATGTGTAGAAAAAACTTACTTCATGATCCAAGTAATGATTTATGGCCTCTCTTTTTAAATAATATCGATACCCTGCAGTGAAACCTAGGGAATGATTAGTTTGACTCGAAAAATTGTTTTTATTTTTAAATAAAAAATATTTAGGGCCAAAATAAATCAACTGATTACGGCTCAATATGCTTCTAATTTGAATGCTACTATCCCCAATGCTTGTAGACCAATCATAAGCTTTTTCTTCTTCAGCTTCAGCTTTCACATTGCTAGCGATAGTCAGTAGTACAAGAATAAATAAAGTGCATTTATTGCTGCTCACGTTTCCTCCTTAGTTATATTTAAGTAATTAAACTCTATAGATCTCTATAAGGGGTCAGACCCCTTATTACTAGACCCCTTATTACTCAAGTAACGGTAAGTTTTAATTCGCACCGCAACATTTTTTGAATTTTTTGCCGCTTCCACAAGGGCACGGATCATTGCGGCCAACTTTGGGCGCATCACGTCGTATGGGTTGCAGGCCACTGCCATCTACATATAGCCAGCGCTTGCCATCGTGTTTGAAATCACTGATTTCGTGTAGCTGTGAGGGCACCCCATTGGTTTCGCAGTGCGCAATGAACTCCACGACACCGGTTGTATCACCATCCTGACCGGCTTCAGTGCGAAGGATGTCCAGCCCTGTCCATATACTGCCGTCACCGTCATCACTTGGCGTTGGGGTGGATGGCAGTGTGTCTGGGTGCCAGGTTGCCAGTAGATATTTGTCATCCAGGCGAGTGTATGCGGTGTAGCGTGAGCGCATTAATAACTCGGCGGTCGCCGGTAAGGTTTCGCCAGACAGGTAAGGGCCACAGCAATCGACATAGTTATTGTTACTGCCGCAGGGGCACAGGTTTTCTTGGGTCATCACTATTCCAGGGTAAAAGTGTTTGTAACGTCTGTTTTGACGCCGTCGCAATAAGCTTGAAAATATTATACCGGTTTTGCGTGTAATACGCCGGGAGAAAATTGAATAACCAGTGTGTCGTTTTCCTGAATAAAGGCCGTATCCAAGGTGCGCTTTGCTTCAACCTTCAGTGCCACTTGTAAGGTATGCCGGGCACCCTGGATCAATACGGGATATGCGCCGGACGGGCTGACCGTGCCGCGCATAAAGTTGAAAGCCTGTTGTGCGGGCCAGTGTGTGTCTAGCAGGTAATGCTGTGGAGTAGGCATACCTTGATAGCTGGCAATGGCTTGATCTTGATGAATCGGATTAACAATGAAACGCGTCAATAATTCACAAAAAACCTGGGTACCTTGTTTTGCGAGCAGTATTTCGAGGGCCTGTTGTGATTCACCGGCGGGTAACGTGAGTGGTTTTTGAGCAATGATTGGGCCTGTGTCGAGATCCTCGGTAATCATGTGCAGGCTAATGCCAGTTTGTGTTTCGCCATGTTGCAATTGCCAAAACAGCGGATCAGGGCCGCGATAGGCGGGTAACAACGAGGGATGAAGATTAACCGCGAAGGTTCCGGGTGAGTGCCACAAACTAGCCGGCAGCCGATACGGGAAACAGGCCACGAACAGGAATTCTGGTGGGTGTATTTGTGCGAGATCATTCCAGCCTTTCACACCCTGAATGGTGTTGTCGACATAACGAATTGGAATTTTGTGTTTGTCGGCGAGGGTAGGGATAGATGCAGGTGGGTGTTTATGGGTTACGGGCAGGGAGTGCAAGGGGGACGTCGCAGGCGCATAGCCCGCGAGAACAATCAGGGTCACGGAAACTTGTTGGTTAAGTAGCGTTTGCAATGCGGTAAAGGAAAATAGTCCGCCATTGCCGATAAAGCACAGGCCATTACTCATGATGTTTCATTAACCGTGTTTTCGAAAAGGTACTGACGATTGCACTTTTTTCGAACGAATCGTGACAAGTTATCTGCTATAGCGGCGTTATTTATCGTCGTCTTCCGGTTCGGCAACAAAATCCAGAGACGCCGAGTTAATGCAATAGCGTAGCCCCGTTGGTGCAGGGCCATCGGGAAATACGTGTCCCAAGTGAGCGTCACATTTAGCGCAACGGGTTTCAGTTCTTGTCATGCCATGGCTATTGTCACTGATTTCGCGCACGGCCTGCTCATCTACGGGCGAAAAATAACTGGGCCAACCGCTACCAGAGTCATATTTTTGCCGGGCGTGAAACAGGGGGGCGCCGCAACATACGCAGGTGTAGCTGCCATTGTCTTTACGTGGGTAATGCTCACCGCTAAAAGCAGGTTCAGTGCCACCCTCACGCGCAACGCGATATTGTTCAGCCGTCAGTTTATGCTTCCAATCTTCATTTTTGTCCATGTGTATATTCTAGTACCTGTGCTTTGGTTTGGTAGGTTTTGCTCATGGTGGTGAGCAGGGTGAGTCCAATAATAGCCGTGAACCTCCGGGCGTGGAACATAAATATTGCTTATGGTCTACGACTCGACTTGGGGTCTGCGAACGCCGATATGTAACATCGTAAGCTGAGAGCTGTCTACACTCTCTGAAGGGAGGGTGCAAAAGTTCACTTCGTCCGCATCAGCTGCACTGGTTGAATTGTGCAGGTTGCGGGTGCCATGTTGGAGGACGCACCATGAGAGTCAGGGTTGTAGTAGCAATAATGGTAGGACTGATGTTGTTAGTAATGTCCGCAGCAGTACAGGCTTTTGATCCGCATGATATATCCGGAGCTACGGGTACACCTATGTTTGAAGGCCGTATGCAAGGCTGTTTTTCCGAGGCCATGGTCGGGATGGACTCAGTGATTAATGCCCGTCTGGGCGTGCCAGCGGAGCATGCACTGGACTTGGCAGAGCGAGAGGCCACAATGGATGAGGTGCTGTCAGGCGTGCCCACGTTTGACGAGCCGCTGCTGTCGACCATTCTCACCGCTTATTTGTGGGAAGGTTCCCCGCACGGGTATGCCATCAAAGTTTTTTATGAATGTGCGGCATCGAAAACGCTGATGGTGGAGAGAAGTGATTTTCTGCCCTGATTCCGGCACAATCGGCACCGCTTGGTAGCAGGCTAGGGGTATGGCCGCTGTTGAGGGTGGCATTACATTATATTTTTCGTCAGCAATTCACAGTTCGCAACGTGCGCATTGTCGAAAGGCGACTCATTATACTAGGGGCAGGGATTGTATCGTATCGCTGAGCAGCGTCTCTCAAAACTGATCAACCGGGGTGGCGACTCGCTGTTAGCGAATAGCCAGATTGGGTTGGAAAAAGAGAGCTTGCGGGTTTCTCCTGAAGGCAGTTTGGCGCAAACGGCCCATCCGAGCGGATTGGGTTCGCCCTTGATTCATCCCCATATCACCACTGATTATTCGGAAGCGTTGGTAGAACTTGTTACACCTCCGTGTACCACCATCCAGGGGGCACTGGATTTCCTGCGAGACACTCAACAATTTGTCTATGGTGTGATGGATAAAGCGCCAGAGCATGAATTACTGTGGGCAACCAGTATGCCCTGTGTGGTTGCCGGAGAAACCAGTATTCCCATTGCTCAATATGGCAGCTCCAATGCCGGATTGATGAAAACGGCTTACCGCCGGGGATTAGGGCATCGCTATGGGCGGGTAATGCAAGTTATCGCCGGGGTACATTTCAATTATTCATTTCCTGAGCATTTTTGGCCGGTCTATCAGGATCTCGAACAAAATTCAGACAATGCTCAGGACTTTATGTCGGCTCAGTATTTTTCTCTGATTAGAAATTTGCAACGTTTTGGCTGGTTGGTGCCGTACTTGTTTGGTGCATCCCCCGCCGTGTGCAAATCCTTTTTGGGTGGTAAAACATCGCGCCTGGATTCTTTTAACGAAAACACCTATTTCCAGGAATTCGCCACGTCATTACGCATGGGCGACATCGGCTACCAAAACAATCAGGAAGCAGAGAGCGGCGTTAAAGCCAGCTACGACGGTGTAGATACTTATGTGGCAAGCCTGACTCGGGCCATGGAAACGGCCTGCCCGGAGTATCAGAAAATTGGACTGCAAATCGATGGCACTTATCAACAGCTAAACGCCAATATATTGCAAATTGAAAACGAATATTACAGCACGATTCGTCCGAAACAGATAAACAATGCTTTTGAAAAACCCATGCACGCCCTCAAACGGCGCGGTGTACGATATGTCGAGCTCCGCTCGTTAGACGTTAATGCCTACGACCCCCTCGGCATTAACGATCGTCAGCTACGGTTTTTAGAGGCTTTTTTAGTTTTTTGTTTACTGCATGAAAGTCCACCCATTTCTGCCCAGGAACGATCTGAAATTGACCATAATGAGTTGGCAACGGCCCATCGTGGGCGAGATCCCTTGCTCCAATTGCAGCGCAGGGGCAGTAAAATTTCGTTGAAAAGCTGGGCAGACGAAATTATTGAATCGATGGTCGGAATCTGTGAACTCTTAGATAGCGGTCAAAATGACTCGCGCTATAGGGATTCCTTGACCTTCCAGGCTGAAAAAGTACGAGATCCGGATTGCACACCTTCAGCGAGAATGTTGGCGGAAATGCGGGAAAAAAATGAAGGTTTTTTTCATTTTGCGATGAGAATGTCACAACAGCATCAGGCGTACTTCCGTTCGTTACCAAATAATGAAGAGAGCGCGGTAAAGTTAAGGCGTCAGGTTGAGCATTCATTGTTAAAACAACAGGAAATGGAGTCGGCAGACGACGAAACTTTTTCCCGCTATTTGCAACGATATTTTACCCAGCAACTGTGATTGAAAAATAAATGTCACAAACATTCAGCTGATGCGACAGAGGAAGAACGGAGGGTAACTCTTTCAGTCCACTATCAGTGTGAGGTTGTTATATGAAATCCGCAGTCAGTCATTCGAGACTAAAACGAATAGTTAAACAAAGACCAGCCATTAGCCAATGTAAAGGCTGGCTCGTGATCGCGGTATTTTTCTTATCATTGCTGTCGCTTCCTGTCGTCGCGGGTGTGACGGGAGCAACGGGTAATTTATCAACCGGATTGTTAAAAGATTTTGATGGCAGTTTTCACACCCTGGACGAATACACCGGCAAGGGACAATGGACCGTCGTGATGATATGGGCATCAGACTGCCACGCCTGTAATGTCGAAGCCAAGCAATACGTAAAATTTCATCAAGCCCATAAAGATACAGATGCACGTATTCTGGGCATTTCCATGGATGGCATGGAAAAAAAGCAGGAAGCAGAAAAGTTCATTGAGCGCCATGAAGTTACCTTTTCAAACCTGATTGAAACCCCAGAAAAAGTAGAAGCGTTGTACAGTAGTCTCACGGGGCAAGCCTTTGTTGGTACGCCAACATTTTTGATTTATTCCCCAACGGGCGAATTACGTGCAGCACAAGTCGGTGCAGTGCCTACCCACATCATTGAGTCCTTTATCGAAAAGGAAAGCGGTAAAGAAAGTACGAAAAAAAAATACAAAGTAGAACGTTAAACAGGCGTAATGAGTAAGGTTCAGCCCAATGAGGCATTAACTTCCATTAGTTTTTTGACCCTCTATTCGATGTCGGATTTTTGGTAGGTCAGGTTACGTAGTTACCTGACAATATGCCGTAAGGCATCAAGCTGTACGGAATTTCATCCGCAGTTCCAGTTTGCGCAGAGTTAACACTGGCCATGGCGCACAGAAATTAAATAACCGTAAAAGGTCACGTAGCTGCGCAACATGACCTACAAGGGGTATGTTTAGGGAAGAGTTTTGAGGGCTGAGTGCTGAGTGCTGAGGATTACGTTGGCTTTTTGTAGGTCAGGTTACGAAGTTACCTGACAATATGCCGTAAGGCATTAACATGTAAAGAAACCCCATCCGCAGTTCCAGTTTGTGCAGAGTTAACATTGGCCATGGCGCATAGAAATTAAATATTCGTAAAATGTCACGTAGCTGCATAATATTACCTACGGTGCTTCAGGCTTCAGTGCTCAGTTTTTATTCTTTCTCTGTGCCCTTTGCGGTTACAACACGGGTTCAATGTAAACCTCAACCCCTGTCGGTACTGAAATTGCTCGTACAGGTCAGGGTGTGAAGCTATCCGACAGCAGTAATTGTCGTTAATATTTCCACCCGCTCTAAAATGAATCTATAATGCTATCCACGATAAAATAGTCTGAAAGAGACACGCAGATGATCACCATTGGAAAAACGTATAACCTTAAGGTCATAAAAACCGTAGATTTTGGTTTTTATCTGGATGCAGAGGCGTTAGGTGAGGTGTTGCTGCCACTTAAGCTCGCACCTGCGGATCTTGATGTGGGTGATGCTGTTACGGCATTTCTCTACCACGATTCAGAAGGCAGGCCAGTAGCCACCACGCAAACTCCCAGGGCACAAGTCGGAGAGTTTGCTTATTTATGTGTAGTGGCAACCACTGAGGTGGGTGCTTTTCTTGATTTGGGATTGGATAAAGACATATTAGTGCCTTTTTCTGAACAGCATAGAGCATTGGAAGAAGAACATTCGTATTTGGTCTATTTGTACCTTGATAAAATACATGGCCGACTAACCGCATCATCAAAAATCGATAAATTCCTCAATGATGATAAGCCACATGCTTTCAAACCGCAGCAAGCGGTCGACTTGATTATTGCCAACAGCACAGAGCTGGGTTTTAAAGCCATCATCAATCACAGTCACTGGGGTGTGCTCTATAGTGATGATGTTCATCAGCGGTTGAGCTTTGGTCAGTACAAAAAAGGTTTTATCAAATATATTCGGCCTGATGGGAAAATAGACTTGAGCCTCCAGGGCGGGCAGGCCACCCGCGATAAGTATGCCAAAATTATACTGATTTACTTGAACAAAAAAGGTGGTTTTGCGCCAGTGCATGACAAATCAGATCCAAAACTAATTTCAGACTTGTTTGGCATGAGTAAAGGGGCCTTTAAAAAAGCCATTGGTGGTTTATATAAACAGAAAATTATCAGCATCCAAAAGGATGGCATACGGTTAATAGAAAATGATGATTCTGAATCGTAGTTCGCCCCCCTCTTGGACATAAAAGTGCTGCAGGGTTGACGAAAAACTGAAATAACCTCTAAATTTTAAAGTTGCCCCATAGTTTTTGATTGTATTGATGCTCTCGCAGAGGCGCGGAGCCCGCAAAGGAATGCAAATTCAAATCCATGTTTTCTTACCGTACTCTGTGTCTTGGCAAGAAAATGTGAAATTGCACCCTTTCTTTCGTCATTCCGGCGCAGGCCGGAATCCAGGGGGGGGTGCCGACCAATGGTGGGTTCTGGATGGCGGCAGTGTTTGGCTTATCTAAATGCCATTTGTGTCAGGTCCGGCAAAGCGATAATAAATTAACGGGAGTGCGGTGAAATAATCTTTAGGTTCTAAATTTTCATCACAGATTTTTTATAGTGCTTAAGTTCTCGCAGAGACGCAGAGTACGCAAAGGAATGAAAATTACAATCAATGTTTTCTTTGCGTACTCTGCGTCTTGGCGAGAAAATTGGTTTTTGTCAGTTCAGAGCAGCCGGATCCCGGCTAAAGACGTGCCGGGATGACGAGGTATTGTTTTAGCGACTATTCATATTTTCAGGTTTCGGTAGCCCACTGGTATTGATATTCTCGCAGACGGTTCGACCGGGCACATCGTTCTTGGATAAAGAGTAATGTCACGTAGCTTCGCAACGTGACCTACGAAAACCAGTCTTAGGCGTGGTAAGACGATAATAAGTTAATGAGGCAACTACTTATGCAGCGATTAGTATAATGTCAGTTAACTCGCCACTATTTGTCGAGTCGGTTTCCCGTCCAGGCTAATGGCATTGGTATCTTCCCAATATTGTTCCACTTTTTCTTGGCCTTTTTTCTCTGCCCATTTTATGAGGGTAGGACGTTCGCCGGTGTAATCATAAAAAGGCACGGCAAATCCGCAAGAGGTTTGCACTATATCAATTTTTAGTTCAAATATTTGCCGTGCACCGGGTAAGTCCGGAAAATCCGCGTACCACTGTTTCCAATTTTCATCATCAGTATGCACAGTAGTTGCTTTTCCATAGAGGCGCATAATAAGAGGGTGTTCTTCAAAGGCACAAAACATGATGGTCATGCGTTGATTCTCTAAAACATGCGCAGCGGTTTCATTACCGCTACCCGTTAAATTCAACCAGCGTACGGTAGTGTCGTTAATAATGCGCAAGCTGTCCATGCCCTTGGGTGATAAATTGACGTGCCCCTCGCACCCAGCCGTTGCGACAAAATAAATTTTTTGTGCTTGAATAAACCGTTGATGTTCAGGGCTCAAGGTATCGAATTGTTTTGCCATAGAAATTACCGAATTAATATTGCTGTGTTGAGTTGGACGGGTGCTATGGAGCCAGATTTTTATCCGTCGCTTCAAGGAAGTGAACGCTAAATAAATGATCTTTATCTGTCCAGACTTTGACGGGTTTAAATCCGGCTTGTCTAGCGAGTTGTTGAAATTCTTCGATGTGATATTTGTAAGAGCTTTCTGTGTGGATATGCTCTCCTGCGGTAAATTGAAATTCCTGATTATCAATTTTTATATTCTGGGTTTGTTCGCTGACCAAATGCATTTCAATCCGCCCCTTTTTTTCGTTATAAAAGGCATGGTGTGAAAAGGCATTAACATCAAAATTACCATTCAATTCACGATTAATGCGAGTGAGAAGGTTCAGGTTAAAGGCAGCAGTACTGCCGTTAGCATCATTGTAAGCGGCGTGTAGCAGGTCAGGATTTTTTTTAAGATCAACACCAATGAGCAGGCCGCCGCCGGGCTGTACCATATTGGCAATGTTGTGGAGAAAAGTGCGTGCCTGGCCGGGTTCAAAATTACCAATGCTGGAGCCGGGGAAAAAAGCAATTTTCCGTGAATTGGGTGCATTACCGGGTAGGTTGGCGGGTAGATCGATAGGCACAGTGTAATCGATGCAGGCTGCTTGCACGTCTAACCAGGGGTATTCATTGGCAACATCTTGCGCGGCAAGTTTGAGGTAGTCGCGGGAAATATCCATCGGCAAATAGGTATGCGGTTTTAAAGCATCCAGAAGAATGCGCACTTTCTGACTGCTGCCACTTCCGGGCTCGATTAACAAGCAGCCTGGGCCGATGTGTTTGGCAATATCTTCTTGATAGGTTTCGAGAATGTTGATTTCAGTACGCGTCACATAGTATTCATCGGTTTCGCAAATGGCATCAAAAATTTCGGAACCGGTTTGGTCGTAAAAAAACTTTGGCGGTATTGTTCGGGGAATTTGGTTCAGACCGTTGATAACCTCTTCACCAAATTCAGCGAGCTCAGGCTCATAGTCATGAAATTGTACAGCGTTATTAGCAAGCATCAGGCATCCTCGGCCAGTCGAAATCCGCTAAACTGCCAGCGGTCTGTGGGGTAGAAAAAATTACGGTATGTGGGGCGTATATGGCTGCGTGGTGTTACGCAGGAACCGCCCCGAAGCACCATTTGGTTACTCATAAATTTGGCGTTATATTCGCCGGAAAAATCGCTAAAGGCAGACTGGTCAAAACCGGGATAGGATGTATAGGAGCTTCGTGTCCATTCCCAAACATCTCCATAAATTTGCGTAGGGCCACTATGCATAGAGCCGCTATGTGTAGCGCCACTGTCAGTTGTGAGTGCGCTGGGTGGCGCCGGTTGAAAAAGATCGCTTTCACGGAAGTTTCCGGTAATGGGCAGCGGTTTGGCAATGTGTTCCCATTCCTGCTCAGTGAGTAAGCGTTTACCGGCCCAGCGGGCAACAGCATCCGCCTCGTAATAGCTAACGTGGCAAACAGGTGCGAGGGGGTCAACAACTTGCATACCGCTTAAGGTCATGTACCACCATTCGTCGTCGTGTTTTTCCCAATAGAGGGGCGCCAGCCATTGTTGTTCGCTGACAGTTTGCCAGGCATCAGATAACCAGAGGCTAGCATTTTTGTAGCCGCCATCTTCTATAAAAGAAATCATTTCCTGATTATTGACTAGGCGAGAGGCAACTTTGAAATCTCGAATCAGTATCGGGTGTGAAGGTGTTTCATTGTCGTAGTGAAACCCGGCGGCCGTCGTTGTGTCTGTAGTGGCTATCGTTTCAGTGGTGTCACCAGTAGTGTCATAGCCTTGATGGGTTAGCTTTGCCTGGTAATCAAACCACTTAACGGTGCTGGGCAAAGTGTTTGTTGCCTCATCAGGAACGTGTGGAGTTCCCAGCCCGGTATTACGATATTTTGGGCGTAAGGGATTACAGGCAAAAATATGTTTGATATCGGTCAGCATGAGTTCCTGATGCTGTTGCTCATGGTTAATGCCAAGTTGTGTTCGGGTAAGAACGTCTTGCCAGTGTTCATCATTGACACTATTAATGAGATGTTGCATGTGCTCATCCACATGCGAGCGATAAGCATAAACCTGTTCAACGGTGGGGCGAGACAGAAAACCACGTTCCGGGCGTGGATGATATTCGCCAATGCTGTTGTAATAGGAGTTGAACAGTTGTGAATACAGCGGGTGAAATTCCCGGTATTCCGGTAAGAAGGGTTTTAATAAAAAGGTCTCAAAAAACCAGCTGGTATGGGCGAGGTGCCATTTAGGCGGGCTGACATCCGGCATAGTCTGGATGCCATAGTCCTCGATTTCCAGTGGCGCACATATCCGTTTGGAAGCCTGGCGTAGCCGGGAGTAGCTAATATGCAAGCGTTGACGGGAGTCGCCGGCGGGGCCGCGGCTCTCTGCTTGATGGGCAATGCCGGTCTGGTTGTTGATGAATGCTTGGTCTGGAGTCGTTGACACGGTAATCCTTTCAGTTAGGCGGCAATAATAATATCGCGTTGGCAGTCAGAATCTATGCCTGTACTGCCTGGTGATTACTATGATGCTATTGCTGCGTTTTACGGCTACGTGTTACTTCTGTTACATGTTTACTACATACTTGGTTACTGTATGTCTGGTTATTGTATTCAGTGTCGACCTTAGAGCGCCAAATATTACTGGGGTTCCATAATTGTAAAACTATAGGGCAATGCGTTTTTTTCATCGGCAGCAAAGTCGTGCTGCTCAATATTTTGCCATTGGGAAAAGTCGAGTTCAGGGAACCAGGCGTCACCCCCAATATCAGCATGAACGCGAGTCATATACAAGCGGTGTGCAAGGGGTAATGCCTGCTGGTACAACGACATGCCGCCGATCAGCATAACCTCATCAACATCCGATGTCGCCGCTATCGCCGCTTCCAGTGAGGCGAACACTTCAATGTCAGCACCGCTTTGTGTTTGGTAGCCCGGGTTACGGCTAATGATGATGTTACGTCGCCCCGGCAGAGGTTTCGCCCCAAAAGACTCAAAAGTTAACCGACCCATAATAATGGGTTTGCCCATGGTGTGTTGACGAAACCACTTCATATCGGCGGGCAGTTTCCACGGCAAGCGGTTTTCGATGCCAATAACCCGATTATCAGCCATGGCCCAGATTAGAGAAATGATAGGTTTTGGAGAGTTGTGAGGCATTCTGGTCTTCCGTATAAGCACGTTTTGTACTGAGTATCCAGGCCGAAATATGGGAACTAAACCGCTACAGGAGCCTTGATGTGTGAGTGTGACTCGTAGCCGACCACCTCAAAATCATCGAAGGTAAAAGCAAACAGGTCATCAATTTTAGTATTCATCTTCAGTGTGGGCAGAGGCAAGGGTTCGCGCGATAACTGTAATTCGGTTTGTTCCAAATGGTTGGAATACAAATGGGCATCCCCCAGAGTGTGAATAAAATCACCAGGCTTGAGGCCCGTTACCTGCGCCATCATCATCGTCAGCAAGGCGTATGAGGCAATATTAAACGGTACACCCAGAAAAATATCCGCACTGCGCTGGTACAGTTGGCAGGAAAGTTTGCCATCAGCCACATAAAACTGGAAAAAAGCATGGCAGGGCGGAAGCGCCATATTGTCGATCTCACCGACATTCCAGGCAGAAACAATCAACCGCCGGGAGTCAGGGGTATTTTTGATCTGATCAATAACCTGAGTAATCTGGTCAATATGGCGGCCGTCAGCGCTGGGCCACGAGCGCCATTGCGAGCCATACACCGGCCCAAGATTGCCATCGGCATCCGCCCATTCATCCCAGATTTTAACCCCATTATCTTTCAGGTACTGGATGTTTGTGTCGCCCTTCAGGAACCACAGCAGCTCATGAATAATCGAGCGCAAGTGCAGTTTTTTGGTGGTGACCATCGGGAAGCCATCCGCCAGATCAAACCGCATCTGGTGGCCAAATACGCTCTTGGTGCCGGTACCCGTACGGTCAGTCTTGGTGGTGCCATCCTCAAAAACGTGGCGCATTAACGCCAGATATTGCTTCACGCCGCACCCTTTTTATTTTTTTGAGCCACGCTTTGGTCAGCATTTTTGTAAGCCAGGACGAGCAAAACAATACCCAGGACAATTAACGGCGCAGACAACAGCTGCCCCTGAGATAGCCAGCCAAAGGCAACAAAGCCCATGTGGGCATCAGGCTGCCGGAAGAACTCCACGAAAAACCGGAAGCTACCATAGCCCAAGGCAAACACCCCGGAAACCGCCATGCGAGGACGGGGTTTGGCCGAATAAAACCAGACGATGAGAAATAACACAATGCCCTCGAGGAACATTTCATACAGCTGCGAAGGATGACGAGGCAACGGGCCGCCGGTAGGGAACACCATGCCCCATTGGGAAGTGGTTACCCGGCCCCACAATTCGCCGTTGATGAAATTGGCAAAGCGCACCGCCCCAATACCAAATGGCACTAAAGGCGCGATAAAGTCCGTAATTTCAAAGAAGGTTTTCTTCGTTTTGCGCGAAAATAACACCATCGCCACCAGCACACCGAGCAGCCCGCCATGGAACGACATGCCACCTTCCCAGATACGGAAGATAGATATAGGGTCAGCCATGAAATTCGAGAAGCCATAAAACAGCGTATAACCAATACGTCCGCCGAGTACCGTGCCCATGGCACCGTAGAAAATCACATCGGAAATATGTTCAGCATTCCAAGTAGAGTCGGGGAGTTTGGCACGACGGTTCCCCAGCCACCAGGCGGCAGAAAAGGCAACCAGGTACATAATGCCGTACCAGTGAATGGAAACAGGGCCCAGAGTCAGGGCGATGGGGTCAATATTAGGGTATGTCAGCATGGGGCGGATAATACCATGCCCGGAGGCTGGGCATACTACCGGTACACATGAACAGGGTATCCTGTTCTACTGATACATTTAGCATCCGAAAAAAGCACGTTATTCGTCTTCATGAGAGACGGACACCATTGCGTCTCCGTCATCATCAAGGGACACCGCAAAATTAATGGGTCGACAGCACACCTGACAGTCTTCAATATAGTCCTGCTGCGGCACCGACGTGTCGATGAGTACATGGATAGTTTCCCCACAATAGGGGCATTGGATCGAATTTTCCTGAAGCTCATTCATGATGCAAGGTTAACTCAGTAAAAACGGTAGCCGCTCATCGACTTTAGCGGGAGTGATCTCAATAATTTCAGCGTTCACTACATTTTCCACAACAAAGGGATCGCTATTCACTCTGCTTTGCAAATCAGCCAGTGAAGTATTGTATGCCATAACCCCACCGCCTAAATTGGGTTGAAGGCTGCCCGCCATTAAAAACACGCCATCATCAAAACCGCGTTGAACCCATTCTTTGTGGCCATTCATAAATTGGCCCGCCACGTTTTTGTTGTCAGAAAATGTCAGTAATACGAAAAACATAGTTTTATACTCCCCGAAGGTAAATAGTGCGTATAAGGGTAACTGTAGCGGCTTAAAATTAACATACAAATGCGTACATCTCATATGCCACTAGAAAGGCTGGTGCAGTGTAAATCGACACTACTGACAACGTAGTGTCAGTAAGGCAATTGCGAGTGGAGGGAGTTTGCTTTTCTGGGTAAAATCCGCTAAGGGTAGTCTGCTTACGGGTGACATTATAAGGGAATGGAATGATTACACTTTATACAAATAAAAGCGGTGGCCCGATTGTTGAAAAAGTTATTCTAATGCTTAATGAAACAAGGCTAGAATACATATCAGTTGAAATTGATATGAGTAGCGATATTGAAGGAATAAATAATTTATCTAGCCTCAATCCAAATAAGACTGTTCCTATCATTAAAGACGATGATACTGGTGTAGTCGTTTATGAATCGAATGCAATTTTGATTTATTTGGCAGAAAAAGAAAATATGTTATTGCCCGTTTCTGGCGCTAACCGAATAAATATCCTAAATTGGTTGATGTTTGAATCTGCAAATTTTGGGGCGGTTATGGGAGAGCTTTATTATTATTTATTAAAGTCTCCATCTGAATTATCTAATCATCATATCAAACGTTATGAAGAAAAAATGTCTTCTTATTGTTTAATGTTAGAGAATCAACTTACTGGGCGTGAATACTTGTGTGATGAGTTCTCAATTGCAGATATTACCTATTATCCTTGGACCGTTATCTTAGAAGACCTTGCTAATATTGATTTAAATAATTATTTACAGTTAAAAGAATGGATTGAGAGAGTTAAAACACGTGTTGAATAAAATGGATAGGGCGAGAGTTTGGACCTAATTGATTGTTGACAAAGAAATAAACGTAAATTATTAATTTATGGGATATCCCCAGACTCTTTTTGTAAACATGTCGTATGTTTTTTACCAAATGAGGTCCCAATAATTGATAGGTGCGCGGATCCAGGCGCGAAATGTTAGGAATAATATCGTATGGGTCGGATGAAAAAATGGGGAGAGAAGATAAATGATTGGTAGTTGTCTTTGTGACTCTGTTGAGTTCTCAATAGAGATTGAAAAGTTAAAAATTTATCAATGCCACTGTTCTCTTTGCAGAAAACAGACGGGCACAGCGTCTAGTTGTGGCGCTATTGTTAAAGGAGAAAAATTTTCTTGGCTGACAGGTAGTGAGAATATCTCTACTTGGAAAATGGAGGAAGGGTTCACTTCACATTTTTGTTCAACTTGTGGTTCTTCTGTTCCGAATCATTTTATGGGTAATGATTTATATTGGATTCCTGCCGGTCTCATTCAAAGTGAGAAAATTGAGACCATTGCTAATATCTATGTTGGAGATAAATTAAATTGGAGTAACGTAGACTCCCATATTAATCAATACCTTGAAAGGCCAGAATTAGAAAAATTGATCGAGCTTTTTACAGAAGAAGATAATGCCTAACAAAAATGTAAGCTTGACGAGTCTACGGCGCACATTCCTATGGGTTCGCGTTGTTAAAAAACATCACAAAAATGACCGTTGATTAATATTCAGGTTAACAAGGGGTGATGGAGTAAAAAAATGAATAAGACTCTAAAGGCAGCTATAGCCAAAAAATTCAAAAATACTCCTATGGGGTTTTTGAGAATAAAGAAAAATCTGGATATTATTAAATTTTCAAATTATGAAACAGAGGGCTATTTAAGAAAAACTATCTTATCAACACCTTTTGACGAGATAGAAACAAAAGGAAAAAACTATTATTTTACGTGCTTTAAATATAATGCCATTTTGACTGTGAATTCACATACCTTCACAATTATTACAGCAAAAAAAATTAACAAAGATTAAATTAAACAATTGGCGATTTTCCGTCGTTAAATCAATGTGTAAGTGTAGCTCAAACTGAAGGTTAGGGTCTAATCTGCGGTAGTATCGTGGCTTTTTTCAAACCACGAAGTTTTCCATTATCTTAGGGTAAATCCTCCATCGACAGCGAGTACGCTTCCTGTTACGTAAGTGTTCGACATAAGGAATACCGCTGCATTGCCTATATGTTTTGGGCTGCCACTGCATTTTGAGGGGAGGCTTTCTGCTGTACTTTTTAAAAACACCGCTCTGGCTTCATTAGTTTGACCTGAGCCAACGAGATTTGTATCGACAATATAGGGTGAGATGACATTCACCCGGATGGGTGATAGAGAAATGGTCAGTGTTTTTGCCATGGCCTCAACGGCGGCGACTGACACGGAGGTTATGAAGAGGTTATGAAGACATCCGGGTTGGGTTTTTTTGCAAAAGCACCTGAAATATACGTAATAGAGCCTCCGCTTTTGATGTGTTCAGCCGCAATTTTACTGACATTGAACTTGCCCCAAAAATTAATTTCAAAATCTTCTCTGGCATCACTCTCTGATAAATCATCGAATGGCTTACCGGTGACAAAACCACTGGTAATAACAAGATGGTCTATAGCCCCAGTCTTTTGAAACAAATAAAGGATTGATTGTTTCAATGATATATCGACAACTTGATATTGTGTTGACGTGCCAATTTCTAATGTTGCTTTTTGAAGCTTTTCTTCAGAGCGGCTCGCAATTATTACCTTCGCCTTATTAAGAACGCATTCCTTTGCTATGCCAAGCCCCAGACCAGAGCTTCCACCAATAACCAACACCTTTGATTTACTAATATTCATAAGACCCCTTGCAGTATTAGGTAGGTTTATCATCAGTTAAAAATTGTTGTGTTAGTGTAGCGGTTTTGTCCCGTATTTATAGGGTTATGTTGAGAATCTGTGCATTCAGATATCTTCGGTACGGGGTCTCGATAGGTGTTGGTCTGCCACATTCTCAGTGGCAGTTATGAAGGCGTGGATGATTTTACAGCGGGTAAAAAATGTTGTTTCGGCATTATTCAGACAGAGCTATTGAAATAGTGGCCGTAATCGAAAGTAAAATCAATGTTATTAACCACTGTTCGTCACTCATGTAGTAATCCTTGTGAACGTATTAAAGGCTGGATTTTTTTGCTTGTTCGAGTGCGTCCATCACTTCTGTAGGCATGTAAGTTTCATCATGTTTTGCTAACACTTCACTGGCGACGAATACGCCACTCTCGTTCAGGCGGCCTTGGGCAACAACACCTTGGCCTTCTCGAAACAGGTCGGGTAGCAAACCAACGAATTTTACGGGTACGGTTTTCGCATTATCCGTTACTTGGAAATTGACAGTGAGGCCATCGTTTCTGCGTTTGAGACTTTCTTCTACGACAAGTCCACCTAAACGAAATACATGGTCTTTTGTCACCTCGCCAGCATGTACCTGACTTGGGCTGTAGAAAAATACCATATTGCTGTTGACGGCGTTGAGAATTAGACCTGTTGTTATAGCCAACACAACCATTCCTATGAGTATAAAACTTAATCGTTTATGTCGAGCTTTCATCTTTGGTAGGTTCCTCTTACGGTAGGGGCAATTTGCTTATTGCACCGAGCCGCTACAAGCGTTAGTCAAGATGATTAGGGAAATCGCCATATGATTTTAAATTGAATGTTCCGGTTTTTCGGCCTTTGGTGCGTTGCTGCGCTAAACGAAGGTTGGTAGCGCGGCCAGCTCGTTCGGCGGCGCTTGTAATTGCCGTTGTCATATCTGATTCTGTGTTTTTGATAATTACGTCGGGTAAATGGGTGAGCACAACTTGGATATGGCATCGTTTATCAGCACTATCCTGTGAACGCTTAATGATGGAAAGATGAACCAATACCTGATGTATGTGGAAATCCGTGGCGCCTAATGCAACGTTGAGACGGCGTCTTATATGGCTATGAAGTGCATCTGACAGAGTAAAATTTCGTGATTGAATGTCTATTCGCATAGTTGCCTCTTTAATCAAGGTTACGTGAGTCGTTAAACAATGCAGTTTTCCGTGTCAGTCATGCCGGGGCGGTGTTTAACAGGGCTTAAGAATAGAACGCTTTAAAAATAAGGAAAAGTCGTATTATTTTGCTATAATCATCGAATTATACGAAGTGTTGAAGACAATGATTAATTACAAACACCTACATTACTTCTGGGCGGTAGCTAAAGAGGGAGGGGTTGTACGCGCAAGTGAGTGCTTACATCTTACGCCTCAAACGATTAGTGGCCAACTCAGCCTTCTGGAAGAAACCCTGGGGGAAGCCCTGTTTATTAAGGTGGGGCGTACTCTGGAACTGACCGAAACGGGTAAAATGGTGCTGCGTTATGCGGAAGAAATTTTTTCGCTAGGGAGTGAGCTGGAAGAAATGGTGCGAATTCTTCCTGGCAGCAGGCCTATCGTGTTTAAAGTGGGTGTGGCCGATGTTGTGCCAAAGTCTATTGCCTACCGTTTATTGGCTCCCGCATTACAGTTACCTGAGTCCGTGCGTATTGTGTGCCGGGAAGGCTCGATTGGTTCCCTGTTAGCGGAGCTTGCAGTGCATAAGGTTGACCTTGTGATTGCGGATGCTCCAATTCCCTCGGGTATAAATGTAAGCGGGTTCAACCATTTGCTGGGTGATTGCGGGATTAGTTTTTTTGCGACTCCGTCATTGGCAAAAAGCCTGGGTAATAACTTCCCACAGAACCTGAATGGGGCTCCCATGTTGTTGCAAGGTGAAATGACAGAGGTACGTCGGCGACTTGTACGATGGTTTGATGAACAACAGATTAATCCCCGCATTGTTGGAGAATTTGATGATAGCGCTTTAATGAAGGCATTCGGTCAAACAGGCGTTGGCATATTTATTGCGCCCACACCCATAGCGAGTGAAATAGAAAAACAATATGGCGTAGTCGCGATAGGACAAACAGATGAAATACGTGACCAGTTTTATGCCATTTCAGTAGAGCGTAAAATTTCACATCCCGCCGTGGTGGCAATTACAGAAACCGCTCGGGAATGGTTATTTCAAAACGCCTCCTTGAGTGGTAAGCGCAAAATCAACGTTACAAAATCGCACAAAAAAACCACGTAACCAATTTAATAAAACAATTTAATAAAGCAAGTTAACAGAACAGTTTACGTCAATATTTTATATCAACAACGTAATGAAAGACGTAAGAAAACCATTCAGGAAATTAATGTGAACGAAACCAATAAAACGACGGGAAAACCCAAGGAAAAAGGCATTATTAATGCTCCCTGGGAAAATTCTTTTAACAAAATACTGACTCCCTTCGAGGAATTCATTCATCAACAGACAACGAGTGGTCTGTTGTTGATGGGGACAGCAATATTAGCCCTGGTCTTGGCCAATAGTGCATTGGCTGAGATGTATCAGCATTGGGTGCATACACCAATAGGGATTAATATTGGTGGCTGGCTGCTTGAGAAAACATTACATCACTGGGTAAATGACGGATTGATGGCCTTGTTTTTCTTCCTAGTTGGGCTTGAGCTTAAACGAGAAATACTGGTCGGAGAGCTTGCAGTACCACGACAGGCAGCGTTACCGATTGTTGCAGCCGTGGGTGGTATGATCGTACCTGCGCTGATTTACTTTGCCATAAACTCAGACGGTGAGGCGGCTAAAGGCTGGGGCATTCCCATGGCGACCGATATCGCCTTCGCCATTGGCGCACTGGTATTATTAGCGGGCCGTGTACCAAAAGCCCTGATTACCTTTTTGGTCGCCCTCGCCATTGTTGATGATTTGGGCGCCGTGGTTGTTATTGCCATTTTTTATACCGATCAAATTGTGTGGGAAGCATTCTTCGTAGCGATGGCTATCGTCGGTTTGTTGGTGGCAATTAACCTTGCCGGTATTCGTCAACCATTACCCTTTTTTATATTGGGTGGATTGTTGTGGTTTGCTCTGCTCAAGTCCGGTGTGCATGCAACGCTGGCAGGCGTGTTAACAGCGTTAACTATTCCTGCGCGACCCAAATATGACCCCGCACGTTTTAGTGAGCATGTTAAAGAGTTAATGGCTAAATTCGATGCGAGCCATGAACCCGGAAAAAGCATTATGACCAATGATAACTTGAGAGCCGTAGTACAGGCATTGGAAAATGGTGTGCATAAAGTCGAAACACCATTGCAGCGATTAGAGCATGGTTTGCATTTACCCGTCGCTTTCCTCGTGATTCCTATTTTCGCCTTTATTAACGCCGGCATTCCAATTGATATGGGTGATATCGGCAATACATTAAGCCACCCGGTGACATTGGGGGTGATACTGGGGCTGGTGTTGGGTAAATTTATCGGTATAGCCGGATTTTGCTGGCTGGCACTTAAAATGGGCATAGGCCAGCTCCCCGATAAAACACGCTTTAGCCAAATCGCTGGCGTAGCATTACTGGCAGGAATCGGTTTCACAATGTCGATATTCATCGCTGATTTAGGCTTTGCAAACCAGCCAGAGTATCTCCTGATGTCAAAAACCGGAGTGTTAGTCGCTTCTCTAATAGCCGGTATAGGCGGGTATATTTGGTTGTGGAAAGTGAGTAAATAATAGCTGAAACAGAAATGAATTCTGTTCTATATGGGACTTTCATTTGAGTTAATTGGGGGCAAGCCAGAGCTGCCCCAATCTTTAGATTATTATTTAATGATCAACTTATGAGCCTCCGCACTTTCATTGCGTGACACAAGAACGTTCAAGTTTTTAGGCAGCTTTAAAGGGGTCAGGGCTTTAAAGGGGTCAGAGCCCTTTTAGGCGAATCTCTTATGGTGATAATTGCGAAATAAAACCACTACATTGTCGGGGGGCATTGATGGCGTCCTTATTGTTATATTTTAAGGGATTTGACCCCTTAATGCTTTAAGGGATCTGACCCCTTAATGCTTAATACTTGTTCAGCCCAACAAATGTTGGCGAGTAAAGCTGCGCTGCTGAAACAGAAATCTCTAAGCCAGCTTGGCGAATGCTTTGGTAAATTTATACCAAAAATCCATCTTAAACCAGCATCTTCTGGTGTGTTAAGTCGCCAGAGAATCTTCAGTAAAGAAAATACATTCTGGGATTTTTTCTCTCAAGTACTGGATGCCGATGGAGGGTGTCAGGAGGTTGTTCGAAAACTCCAGGCCTTTGCGGCAATGCGCTCAAAACGACTGCCTTCTTAAATTTTTAAGGGGTCAGAATTTTTAAGGGGTCAGAGCCCTTTTAAGGGGATCACTTATAGTGATGGACGTGAAAGAAAATCACTACATTGCGGAGTTTCATTGATGTTGTCCTTATTATGCGGCTTTAATGGTTATCGACTTTAAGGGCTCTGACCCCTTAAAAAGTACTGACCCCTTAAAAAGTAGAGGCACGTTCAAAGTGTGTTGTTTTATGCAACGTTAGGGTTAACGCATGTGGCTGGAGAATTAAAATGTGGAAGCGTTTCTTCTTTCCCGAACGGTGACGTTTAGGTGTTGTTGAATAGGCACTATAGAAACCCATTACAAATGTGGAGCGGCTTCAGCCGCGATAATGACTTTGGGTCGTCACTGATCGTGGCTGAAGCCGCTTCTTGCTATCTACGGGGGTCGGTCTTTGAGCTTGTTTTGAGAGCCTGTCACATAACTATTATGCGCCTTTACGCTCCCTCGTCCGCGAACCATTCTTCTAATGATTCGGCACCACCGACGTAATCACCGTTGATGAATACCTGCGGTACGCTGTCGAGTCCGGCGACGGCGCGCAGGGTGCGGTCGGTGTAGTCTCGATTTAATACCAATTCTTCGTAGGCGATGCCGCGTGCTTTCAGTAGTGCTTTGGCACGGGCACAGTATTCGCAGCCGGGCCGGGTGAAAATGCTGACATCCAAGGGTCGCTTTGCATCCGGGGCGATGTGGTGAAGCATGGTGTCGGCATCGGACACGCCATAGGGGTCTCCGGCTACGTTGGGTTCTATGAACTGTTTGATGATGACGCCGTCTTTTACCAGCATGGAATAGCGCCAGGAGCGTTTGCCGAATCCGATATCGTCTTTGTCTACCAGGAGCCCCATGCCATCAGTGAATTCGCCATTACCATCGGGGATGAAGGTGATGTTGTCGGCATTTTGATTGGCGGCCCATTCGTTCATCACAAAAGCATCGTTGACGGACATACAGATGATTTGGTCTACGCCGTGTTCTTTGAATACCGGTGCCAGTTGATTGAAGCGTGGCACATGGGACGAAGAGCAGGTAGGTGTGAAGGCGCCGGGCAGCGAGAACACGATGACGGTTTTGCCAGCGAACATCTCTTTACTGCTGATATCCACCCAGTCGTGGTCACGGCGGGTGTGGAAGGTGACTTCGGGTATGGACTGGCCTTCTCGGTTTTCAAGTGTGTTGTCGGAATTGCTCATGATGTTTCCTCTGCTGCTTTTGTGAAAGGTGATATGTCGTATTGCTCGAAAGTGATAGTAGTGCGGCTGGATATTTCTGTAAAACAGATTATTTAGATTGTTACAATCTGTTTTTACGATCTATACTCAGAGTCTATGAATCTTCCTACGCTCAAACAATTACGTTATTTTGTGGCGCTGAGCGAGCACCAGCATTTTGGCCGTGCTGCGGCTGCCTGTTTTATCTCTCAGTCTGCCTTTAGTGTAGCGGTTCGTGACCTGGAGTCACTCTTGGGCGCGGGGCTGGTGGACCGTACCAATAAAAATGTGACCATTACGGCATTGGGTATGGAAGTGGCGAGTAAGGCGCGCCGGTGTTTACGGGAGGTGGAAGAACTGGTGGAGTTGGCTGGCGAGGGAAAAGAGCCCTTGTCCGGCAAGCTGCGGCTGGGCGTTATCCCGACCATCGCGCCTTTTTTACTGCCGCGTCTTTTACCGCCGCTGCGCAAGCAATATCCGAAATTGCAATTGTATTTGCACGAAGACCTGACGCAGCGTCTTTATGACAAGCTGATGGCGGGTGAGCTGGATGTGTTACTGATTGCCCTGCCCTATGAGCTGGCGCAAACCGTACAGCTGTCTTTGTTTAATGATCCGTTCCGCCTTGCCGCGCGCGAAGGTAGTCAATTACTGGACCCTGAAAACTACCAGCCGGATCTGTTGGCGCCAGAAAGTGTATTGTTGCTGGCGGATGGCCATTGTTTGCGCGATCACGCCATAAGCGCTTGCAAGTTGCGGAAGCCCGAGCAGCTCAGCCGGTTTTCAGCGAGCAGTCCACTGACCCTGGTAGAAATGGTAGACGCCGATTTAGGTATTACTTTCTTGCCTGAGATGGCAGAAGGTTCTCCTTTGCTAAAAAGTACCCACATTAAAACCTGGCCCCTGGATGACCAGAGTTTTCGAGAAATTGGTTTAGTGTGGCGACGTGGCAGTTCACAAGCTACGGCGTTTGAACTACTGGGGGCGTTCGTTAAAAAACACCGGGCTTAGGGTAAGATGGCTGCCGGTTTCGGGTTCAGTCAATAAGTCTCCCACAAAGTCCCTTCCCGCAATGCTACCGCATTGGTGGTAGGTAACGGTTATTAGTTATTTTAGGCGCGTCAGTGTTGCTGAGGCTTGGGTTTACCATGAGTCTGTTTATTGCTTCGTTTGCCTTTGAGGATGGTGCGCTTTTCCAAAATACTGACAAATTGGTTATTCTTACGGCTCGCTTCGACGGGTATTTATTACTGAAGGCAGGGGAAAATCCTGAATGGGTTGAGGGGTAACCTAATAAATGTAATCGGGCTGTACCAAATGTACGAAAGTTAACGCTGCATCAGTGGAAACAAAAAAGAGATTGTTATGAATATTAATGAACACGACAATAATACCACCAATAAACCCGTTGATAACCAGCGCCCGCCCATATGGGTAGGCCACATTGAAATGGAAACGAATAAGCTAGAAGCTTCGAAGCAGTTTATGCTGACGTTGGGGATGCGACTTGTTCTCGCCGGGGATGAGGTGGTTGTGCTGGAGTTGCGTGGCGGAACGCACCTGGTATTGCTGCAAAGAGAAACGATAACACTCGGAGAGGTAAGTTTTGACTTAATGGTGGAAGATATTAACGAAAGTCATAAAACCTTTGCTGATATGAATTTGTCGCCCTCCGAAATAAGTCGTGGCAATATCCACGACTCGTTTATGCTCGCAGAACCGGCAGGGCAGATGATCAAAATTAATTCCAGCCACGTGGGGCAGTACCCGGTTTGAGGCTTCTGTACACTGGGTCAGGCCCGGATGGTACTCAGGTAAGCCGATGACTACCGTCATCCCGGCGAATACCCTTACCTTCTGGGCATTTGCGACCTTTGGTTGCTTGTGCCCCAGAGGGTATATATAAAGGGCGGGATCCAGAAACCACCCTTGATCGTCATTTCCGTGGATTCCGGCCTGCGCCGGAATGACGAATAGGGGCATTTTTCGCTTAACTACATGCCATTCAGGTCAGGCCTAACAAGACGATAATACGTTTCCGCGACCGCGCCAAGTTAGTTTGTTGTTCGAGTGTCAATATTTTAGTGCAAAAATTTAACTTCTACCTGTTTTTGATATGCCTCATCAAATACCAGGTCGATGGAAACCGCGTCGCCGAGAGGCGCGTCTGAGTTCGGGTCTGAGTCAGAGCCATTTTCTGAACTGTGTTTGACGATTTTTACTTGTTTCAGATCCGGCAGGCGAATGGCCAGGTAGGCGGTAAGTGCCGAGCACATGGCCTCATTGTCACTCAGGATGGCGTGGGCCAGATTGCCTGCGACAAATTGTGCGCGTTGATTGAGGTCAGGCTCAGAAATGGTGCCATCGCCCACAAAAATGCCGACATCCATTTTCTTGTCCATTTTATCCAAGTAAAGCGCCTGCTGGGGCGGCAACTCCTTGTTTCGGTCATATTCCAATTGGGCGATGCCGTTAAGGGTGACAGCCAGGATATTGTCCATGGGAAACCTTTGCTAGATACAGTTAGTGTAAATGGCGCACATCTTCCCACGGATGGGAACAAAGTCACATTGGCCAAAAGTGATATCCCTGGTTTTCAACTCAGGTTTTCAACGTTGGCTTTCAAACATGGTCTCAAGCACAGGTTTCAAACATGAGTTTCGGCCAATAGGAGGGGCTCATGCATAGTGCCATATTAATTCATGAGAATCCGTGCGGTAAAGGATTTGAGGTAGCTCGTTTCCGGGATGGCCGGGTGTACAGGGTGGTCTGGCCCCTGGTGACCCTGTTCGATGATCTGAGCATTACGATCCACGTGGCGGCTGGCCTTTAAAATGGTGTCCTGCAATTGCTCTTGTTTGAGGTGGTAAGAGCAAGAAGCGCTAAACAGATAGCCGCCTTTATTGAGTACCTGCATGGCCATTTGGTTGATTCGTCGGTAGGCGATTATGCCTTCTTTAAAGTCTTTTTTGCGCTTAATAAAGGCGGGTGGGTCGATGATTACCACGTCAAAGCGTTCTCGTTCCAAGCGCAGGGACTTAAGTGCTTCAAAAGCATCTCCTTCAACGGTCGCCAGTTTGTCATCACAATTATTGAGGGCTGCATTGTGGTGAATACGGTCAATAGCACTTTTTGACGCGTCAATACACATCACTTCGCTGGCTCCCGCCGTGAGTGCTTGTATGCCCCAGCCGCCAATATAACTGAAGACGTCCAGCACCCGCTTGCCACCAACGTACTGCTGCATACGGGCCCGGTTCATGCGGTGGTCATAAAACCAGCCGGTTTTTTGGCCTTTTAGGACATCAATTTCAAATTGGGTGCCATTTTCTTCAAGTACAACGGTGTTAGGCAGCGTGCCGCTGACCACCTCGACGTAACTGTCCAGCTCTTCACTTTTACGTGACGGGCTATCGTTACGCAGAACAATCGTTAACGCACTGCCGATGGGCTTAATGACCTTTTCCAGTGCCGCAATCACGGCCTGTTTTTGGCGCTCCATACCCGCGGTGGTGATTTGCGCGACCAGCACATCGCCATAACGGTCAACCACCAGGCCCGGTAATCCATCAGCCTCGCCGAATACCAGGCGGTAAAAGGGCTGGCTAAAGCATTGTTCGCGCAGGGAGAGGGCAATATTAAGCCGGTGAGTGATGAGCGACTGGTCCAGCACGTAGCGTGCATCACGGCTGATAAGCCGGGCGCTGATAAGAGAGTGAGGGTTCACATACCCCGTACCGAAAACATGGCCACGGGTGTCTTCGATGCTCACCATGGCGCCGGGTTCAAAGTCCTTAAGTGGCGTTTGCTCAATATCAATTTCATTACTGTAGACCCACAAATGTCCGGCCTTCAGTCGTCGTTCTTCATTTTTTTTAAGGCGCAGTGGTGGGAGTTTAGGGTGTGTTTCGGTGCTCACGGTGAAGGATCCTGTGGATTATTAGTAATTAGGCTATGGAGTAAGGGGCGGCTATTATCCACGCCACCAGAGTAAGACACAATTCGGCTGGATTATATATTTTTTTACACCCGGTGGGCGACAATGTCTCGTTTGATTTCGGCCTTGCGCTTGCGAAAGAAAATTAACCCCATAAAAAAACCAATGCCCGCACCACTGATGTGCGCCACAAAATTGATATTGGACTGGCTGTCAGAATGGTTGAGATTGTAGATGTCCCAGCCAATATACCATCCGGCCAATAGCCAGGCCGGTATACGAAATATCCGCACAAAAATGATAAACCACCAAAAACACCGGATCTTCACCGTGGGCATCAAATAAGCAAACATGCCCATCATCCCCATAACAACACCCGACAAACCCAGTGTGGGTATGGCGTCGGCAACACCAAAAAGTGAGAAGGAATAGGCAAAATGAGTGCCAATGGCAAGGGCGAGAAAAACCAGGATAAACGTAAAGAAGCCCAAAGCCAGCTCCACCGCAGCGGCAAAAGCAAAAAAGAAAAACAGGTTTCCAAATACATGTGACCAACTGCCGTGGGCAAATGCAGCCGTGATCATATTTTTCACATTGTACGAATCGGGCGAGTACATAAGCAGGGCAGTAAGGTTGCGGACACGGTTGAATTTTTCAAAAACGGCATATTTTTCGCTAAGGTTTTCGTTGATGTATCGGCGGGAATAATCGGCGGGAAAGGCATCAATTCTGTCAGCCTTGTCCGTAAAGGCGGCGATTTCCTGTTTAGCGTCTGCACTGCTGAAAATGGTGTAAATGAGTTCCGCGCATGCACTGAGGCTGCGTTCGCCCTGTATTTTCTCAAGTACTAAAGCAAACGTGGAATCTGTACTCTGCCCGTGGCAAAAGCTGACCAGTGATTTTTCAAGTGCCTTGTTACTGGCAACTTGCTGAAAGTAAATGACGATACAGGCAATGCTGATGAGTATGGTCAGAAAGGGAAAGCTGCGTAGGTTGATATCAACCTTGAATGGAATAAAAAGCATAAAGTTACCCGGTTTTCTGCCAATGGAAGAAAGTAGCGATTATGGACGATTCGAGCTGGATAAAGGGTTTTTGGCTAAAATGTGACATCTTTACCTTACCGGTCGCAAAAACCCATTATATTACAGGAATGTGGTCATCCATCGAGCACGGTTAATAACAGCAGTGAATCACGGCAAGCCGGTTTTATCAGCGCGGTATTTTCAGCCTGGGACACGCACAGTGATCGACCCCAGCTCATCGACATGACCTGGCAGTACGATGTCGATATGGCAACCGTAGACCAATGGGTGATAGATTTTGGGTTATCAGGAAGCGCGAACGAAATGGAGTTTCGGGGGTATTTAGGGGCCTTGGGTTTGAGTAATAACGACGGTACCGAGAAACCGGCTTTGCAGCGTTTGCGTGATGAATTACAAGCGCGAGACTGGAATATATAACACTAAATAAATTTGTAGGAACCGTTTCGGGCGCGAATAGTTTTCCACTACGGCTTTATCGTTCACCTCTGTCACGGCCAAAACCACCCCTACGTGGAATGTTCCTTTAAATGTTCCTTTAAATATTCCTTTAGCAGGCTGAGGGGCTATTTGGGTGTGGCATTATTTATATGAAGTGTACGTTAGGCGTCAACGTACATTTCGCTTTTTTCTATGCATCTAAACACCCAACGGTAGGTCATGTTGCGCCGCTACGTAACGCCAATATTGAATCGAGAAAAGGGTTCCCGAATATGGCGAACTGTCACGTAGCGTCGCAACGTGAATGACGAAAACAGGGTGATCAGTTGTTAGTGTTTACACTTAACATCGCCACGAGACAATGATGATTTATCGCAAATCGCTAAGCCTACAGCATTGTTAGATTGAAACCACACTCGAGAACCAAAACTGACAACAACGTCTGCCGATGGGTCTTCATTATTTCTGGACGATCCATGGTCGTTATCATTTTCTTCATCAGCGTCTTCACCATCATCATTGGAAGCGTTAACTTCAAAATACCCATTGTTTCCGGTAATGATGCTGTCATGTAAATTAGCGGCACTGCCATTGTCCAGAGAAATCCCCGCCTTACCGTTTCCGGTTGATTCAATGGAACTGTTTCTGCCTATATCCAGTTTTCCACCAAACTCAACTTGAATACCATTATTGGCATTATTGTTAGTGATGATTTTAGGCAGGCCGGGCTGTGTCGAGAAAAATCCAAAAATATTAATCGAGCCGTTATCAATGCTAATGCCTTCGCGCCGATTATCGTTCACGGTGAGGGTCGAGTCACCATCAATATCAAGGTTTGCAGACGACACCACATCCAGCCCATCCAGCCCATTTCGGTTTGCACTCAGGTCAGCGTTAAACATCACCATTGATGACCCCGTGTTGATTGAAAACCCGATAAGAATATTGTCATCAGCAATGATTTTTGAGTCTGTATCCATAAAGAGGGTAGAACCCCCGGATATTTGCGCACCCAGTAAATTACCCACCAATATTAGTTCAGAATTTTCAGTCACCTTTAATTCCGCACCATCGATGATTTGAAGTCCGAAAGCCTTGGCGTTAGACAGCGTCACCATGCCCGATATTTCGACAGTGGAACCCGAGGTAGCATTGAGTCCTATAGCATCAACATTATCGATAGTTACAGTATTAAGTGCAGCATTACTGTTGGTTTTGAGCGCCATACCAATGATCATGTTATTGATCGTCGAGTCAGATAGCGTAAAGGTTGCGCCGGCCTCAGCACTAACCCCGAACAGACCATCGCTAATGGTAAAACCTTCAATACTAACCCTAGCGGCGTTATTAATGGAAATCATCGTAGGAAAAAATAGATTGGCGCCAGATAATGCCGCATTCACACCACTGCTATTCCCAATAAACGTTAGGTCATTGGTGGTAATGGTGATTGATTCTTCACAGAGACCTGTGACAGACAGTGTGTCACCTGGACTCGCAGTTTCAATCGCAGATTGCAGTGAATCTACAGTACAGTCAACGGGAATCGTTGCCGCATAAGCACTTGCCGCATAACCATTAATGATAAAAAAAACAAAAAATACTTTACTGAAAACCACCGGGTTCATTTTCAACGGTATATCTCCCTTAGAAAACTGATTTAAGCCAATATAAATAAATTGTCAACGCCAGATAAAGCTAGCGGCTGTGACTCTAAACAACTATTATCCTGACAGCCAGTATTTTGCGAATTTGTTTTCACTTAATAATAGACAGTGGATTGAAAACCATGACCCAGGAAAATATTCTTATTGTCGGTGCAGGACTTATTGGACTAGCAACAGCGCGGGCATTATCAGCCCAAGGCATAAATTTTAAACTTATCGAAAAAAATGATGCTTGGAAAAGTGACGGGGCAGGAGTATGCCTGCCCGCAAATGCTGTTTCCGGGTTCGAGCATCTTGATTTGAAAAAAGAATTATTAGCGCAAGCGCACCAAGTCAGTAGTGTTGAATATGCCAAGGCAAATGGTACATCCCTCGCAAAATCTTCCTTGTACGAAGAACCCTTAAATTACCAGCCCTTTGTTGCGCTGCGACGAAGTCAGCTGCACAGCATTCTGGCGCAAGACATGGAGTCAAAAACGCTTTTTAACAAAAGCGTAGAAGCAATCAATAATAAAGAAGATGCTGTTGATGTCTTGTTTAACACCGGTGAAACCGAAACTTTCGACCTGGTGATTGGTGCTGATGGTATTCATTCCAAAACACGAAGTCTGGCATTTGAGAATTCAGGTGAGTCTGAATTCCCACCGTTAAAAGATATGAATGTCACAACCTGGCGATTTACCATCCAACATGATACGAGTGATTTACAGCCCATATATCACCTCGGTGATGACAGTGCGTTCATGCTTTACCCAATATCCAGAAATGAAGTGTATTGTTACGCGCAAATTGTTGACGCGAACGAGTCGTACATGCAGAGCCCAGCCAAAGAAATACTAACAACATTATTTGCACGATATTGTAAAGACGTCACATCAATGATTGACAGCATCCAGTCAGATGAAAGTGTCATCATCGGAAGGCTGGTTTCCGTGCAATCCAGAGAAATATACAGAAAAAGAATAGTCCTGGTGGGGGATGCCCTGCATGGGTGCCCACCCACATTGCAACAAGGAATAGGCCTTGGCGTCGAAGATGCATTGTTGCTCGCCAAACTACTTTCAACGCATCACATCGACGACGCCCTAGAAATGTTTAAAGAAAAACGGCTGGAACGAATCAGCTGGGTCATCGATGAATCCAACCGAATTATTCAATTAGCCGCAAAAGGTAAGCATTGGCTGGGGCGTGTAGTCAGAAATCACATGATCCGAAAAAATGGCCCAGCGAATGTTGTTGGCTGGAAGAAACTATTGCAGGAAGATCCGTTGAACATTAGTTAAGCGCTGGGGTATTAGGGAACAAGGTATTAGAGGTATTAGAGGGGTATTAGAGGGGTATTAGGGGACAGGCCACGGTTTTTCGGTGTTAGGGGGCTAGACTAGACCACGTTTCTTGATGATGTCCCCACAATATCGGAAATATGACCACTTACTAGTTTTAGGTGTCAGGCTAGGTTTTTTATGTGGTTTTTGTGTCCCATAATAGGAGACTGTAAACCCTTCCGGCTATTACCTGTTTTTTCCTGTTTCGGTTTGGTACGGTATCGCTTTACTTTTTTGTGGAGCTTTTTGTGTCAAATCGTCTTGTTAACCAAACCAGTCCTTATTTATTGCAGCATGCGCATAATCCGGTTGATTGGTTTCCGTGGGGTGAGGAGGCTATTGCTAAGGCTCGGGCGGAGAATAAGCCGATTTTGCTCTCGATTGGCTATTCGGCTTGCCATTGGTGCCATGTGATGGAGCATGAATCTTTCGAGGATGAGGCGACGGCTGAGTTAATGAACCGGTTGTTTGTGAATATTAAGGTTGACCGGGAAGAACGCCCGGATCTGGATAAAATCTACCAGTTTTCATATCAGTTGTTGAATCAGCGCGGTGGGGGTTGGCCGTTGAATATGTTTTTGACACCCGATGATCACACCGCTTTCTTTGGTGGGACGTATTTCCCACCTGAGGCACGCTATAACATGCCGGCCTTTTCTGAAATTTTGCAACGTGTGGCTTCATTTTACGCGGAGCATCCTGAGGATATTCAAAAGCAGAATGCATCGGTGCATGAATATCTGACACGAAGCGAAAAGGGATCTTCGGTGGATATTGAAATGGATGCGATGGTGATTGATGAGGCGCGGCGGCAACTGGAAAAAAATTACGATACCAAATTTGCTGGTTTTGGTGCGGCTCCCAAATTTCCTCATCCGACAAATCTAGAGCGTTTGCTGCGTCATTGGTCGTCGACGGGCAGGAAAGATCAACAGGCGTTGAATATGGCGCGGACGACGTTACATGCGATGGCTTCTGGTGGCATGTTTGATCAGTTGGGTGGTGGGTTTTGTCGTTATTCTGTCGACGCCCAATGGATGATCCCGCATTTTGAAAAAATGCTGTATGACAATGGCCCTTTGCTGGTGTTGTATGCTGATGCATATGCCGCGACGGGTGATAAGGCATTTAAACGCGTGGTGGAAGAGACCGCAGGCTGGGTGATGCGTGAAATGCAGTCGGGCGATGGTGGATATTGTTCTTCATTGGATGCTGATTCCGAGGGTGTGGAAGGGAAGTTTTATGCGTGGCAGCTAGCGGAAGTACAGCAACAACTCAATGATACGGAATACGATATTTTCACGCGCCACTATGGGCTGGACCGTCCGGCTAATTTCGAAGGCGCTTGGAATTTGCATGTGTTTCGTGGCCTGGAAGACATTGCCGTTGAACTGAAACTAGATGAGTCGGTGGTTGCTCGTCATCTATCTTCCGCTCGGAAGACGTTATTGGCTGCTCGGGAACTGCGCGTTCGCCCTAGGCGTGATGAAAAAATTCTGACCAGTTGGAATGGTTTGATGATTAAAGGCATGGCTGTGGCAGGCCGGCGGCTTGGCCGGGAAGACCTAATAGATTCTGCGCAACAGGCGTTGATTTTTGTGCGCGAAAACTTATGGGTGGATGGGCGTCTGTTAGCCACCAGTAAGGGTGGCAAGGCGCACTTGATGGCTTACCTTGATGATTATGTGTTTATGGCGGACGGTGTGTTGGCCATGCTGGAGACACGCTGGAATGACGATGATCTGAATTTTTTAATCGCGTTAATGGACACTGTGCTGGAACATTTTAGTGCGAAAGATGAAAACAACTCTACTGGTGGAGGTTTTTATTTTACCGCTGATGATCATGAGCAATTGATCCAACGTCCGCGCCCGTGGATGGATGAGGCCTTGCCATCAGGAAATGGTATTGCGGCTCAGGTGTTGTTGCGATTGGGGCATCTATTGGGTGAAACACGTTATCTTGATGCCGCAGAAGCGACCTTAAAAGCGGCCTGGCAGGATGTGCGTGGTTTCCCACAGGCACACAATGCATTATTGACGGCTGCAGAAGAATATTGGTATCCGACTGAAACAGTAATAATGCGTGGCCCACAAAATTTGTTGGACGAGTGGGTCTCGGCGCTTGCGGTTGAATACGCACCACGTCGTTTGGTGTTGTCTATTCCAAATTCGGCCGTGGTATTGCCGGGTGCATTGGCAGGTTATGCTGCGCCGTCAAGCGGCGTGACAGCTTACGTGTGTCGAGAAGCGCGTTGTCTGGCTCCCATTTCGGCGCTTGCTACATTGAAGGAATGTCTATCAACCTGAAAAGACGTAGCGTATTAGGGGACATAGCGTATTAGGGGACACGTATTAGGGGACCGTATTAGGGGACAGACCACGATTTATGCTGTGAACTTTGGAAGCGTTGGAATAAATCGTGGTCTGTCCCTTAATACTGCTGCTAATACCTGCTAAAACGTGGTCTGTCCCCTAATACCTGTGTCCCCTAATACCTGTTTGGTCTGTCCCCTAATACCTGTTAAACGTGGTCTGTCCCCTAATACCTGTTAGTTTGAACGGTTACATAGGAGGGGTGGTGCGATGTTATTTGATGTTGATGAGGGTTGCTTCGGCAATGCGGTTTCTGCCTAGGCGTTTTGCTTCGTACATGGCATTGTCGACTTGTCGTAACACTTCTTCGATACCGCCACATTCGGTGATGGTTTCGCAGGATGTTAATCCGATGCTGACTGTGGCATGTAAATCCTGGCCCTGGTATGTGAAACGATGTCGGGCAATGCTTTCGCGTAATTCTTGGGCGCGTACACGGCCGGTTTCGATATTGGTACGCAGTAAAATGACAAATTCATCACCTGCATAACGTGCGGCAATGTCGGTTTTTCGGAGACTTTTTTGCAGGATTTCTCCAATTTGTACCAATACGGCGTCACCAGCGGGATGGCCGTGTTGGTCGTTGATGACCTTGAACTTGTCAATGTCGATTAATAGCAGGCAAACCGTTTGGTCGTTGCCCAGGCTGTCTTTCTGACGGCGGTCAGCAAGATCGGCGATGGTGTCTTCAAAATGGCGGCGGTTAGCGAGTTTTGTGAGGTGGTCGCTTGTTGCCAGTTCTTCCAGCTTTTTGTTGGCAGAGCGTAATTCCGTCGTTGCTTCGTCTACGCGTTGTTGTAGTGACTGGTTTAGCGTATCCAGTTCTTGCCGAGAGGTGATAAGACGATTAACGGCGCCACCAAAAACACGAGACAGTTGTTGTATTTCTTTGGGTGCGGAGCGATGCGTGCGAGGTAAGCGATTTTCATAATTATTTTCGCGTAGCCCATGCCCGGCTTTTACCAATCGGTTGATGGGATGCGTTATCCACGCTGCTAACGAAAAGCCAATGATGACGGTAAATAAAAGCCCTGCCAATGCCCAAATTAGTTCTGCCCGCAGTACACGAGCAACTTGTTCTTCGATTTCGTGCTTAGGCTGAGGCACCATGATCCCCCAACCGTATTTTGGAATAGCGGTAAATCCAGCAACCATGTCGGTATTTGTGAACGGTGAATAAAATCCAGTCACGCCGGTATTACCTGCCATCATCGCCTGGATAATATGTAAGTTAGATATATTTTTAATGTCATCATTCATCCAGTCGGCATTGGGGTGCGCAATGACGCGGCCAAGTTGGTCAACCATCGCCGAGTGACCTTGTTTGCCAAAATGGATGCTGGCTCGCATTTTTTCAATAACAGACTTTTTGAGTTCGCCCACTAATAGCCGTGTGACGTTGCCACGGCTATCGTAGAGAATAGGTAGTGCAATCAAAATGGTGGTTTGACCGTTGTAGGGGTTAAGCACAACGGGGCTGAGAGAAACAAGATTAAGGTTGTTGAGGCTTTTGTTGTTGGACTTGTTGGTATCACGGTTGGCATTTTCAGTGGAGTTTTGTTGGGTGCTCTCAAAAGCGGCCGTTAAAAAGGCGTCTTTACCAAGATCAAAGCGTGGGTGTTCAGCCAGGTCAACGGGGTATGTGCTGGAATGGTTTATGACCTGAAGATTGTTGTCTAAAAGAAAGGTGGCTTGAAAGCGGTAAAGTTTTTTCAGGCTCTGCTCGAGTATCGGTGAAGTGAGTTGTGAGTTTTCGAGGTCGCTGACTTCCGACAATTGTTCTGCCAATAATGTTAATGCGATGTGCCGGTCATCGATGTAGTTGGTAAGAGGGGCGGAAAGGTTTTCGGCTAAAGACTGGTGTTTTTCACGGACTTCACGCCAGGCGTTTTCCCATGAGGCATCGTACACTTTAAAACCAAGAATGCTGATGGGCAATAACGATACAATGACGAAACACAAAACCAGTAAGGTGTTGATGGATAGTCCACCGGGACTACTATTTGTGCGCGTATCGTTGCGGACATCAGTGTTGGTGATTTTGTTACCCATACTTCAGTTTTTCCGTTCGCAGGTGAAACACACAGGTTGTTAATACTGCCGACATTCCTAAGAAATTTCTGTGAGTACTGTCTCATGGCATAAAAAATAAAATCAACAGTGTCTGTCAGGCTACAGTTTGCGCAGGAAACTGGCAAGTGATGTTTTGTTTGTGGGTATATCGTATTTTGATGTTGCGGGCTTTTAGTATCAGCACTAGTTTTGAGCCGGTAAGCGATACCGTTGTTCTTGATGCAGCAGGTCGGGTAATAGCAAATGCGCAAGCGCGTCTTTTGCCAATTCGGGGTCCAACGGGGTGGGCGTTAAGTGACCTTGTTGAAGTGTATATTGGCGGGCAGGTCTATTGGGTGTTTGAATTAATACCTGGTCTTCAATTTGATAGGCGTAGGTGGAACCCAGATGATAAATGGCACGCCCTGGCGCATCAGCAGGTTGCGCCAATAAGTCTCTGCCGGGCATGGGGTGGCGAGTGGTAATGCCTAATAAACCCAAAACAGTAGGCGGTAAATCAATTTGGCTGGCAAGTGTGTCGATGCGTTGTGCGGCGATGTCAGGGCCGAGGATTAAGGCAGGAATGTGATATTTGGCGGCGGGAATGAGACCGCGCGCACGAATTTCAACACCGTGATCTGCAACGATGAGAAAAATGGTGTTGCTGAAATAATTTTCTTTGCGCGCTTGTTCAAAAAACTCACCGAGTGCGTGGTCGGCATACTTGGCGACATTGTTTTGTGTAAAGGCAGGTTGTTCGTAAAGTTCAAAGCCACCTTCGGGGAAGTCGAAGGGTTCGTGGTTGGACAGTGTCAGTAAAATACTGGCAAAGGGTTGGCCACTTTTGGCTTGTTGACGAAAAAAAAGATTTGCGGCGTTAAATATATCGCTATCAGAAATACCCCAATGATTTCGATAAAGCGGTTTTTCAATATCGCGGCCTTCAATAAACTGGTCTACGCCGTTGTAGCTGAGAAAGCGCCGCATGTTGTCGAAGTTAGCGTCACCGCCATAGAGAAAGCTGGTGCGATAACCGTGCGTCTTTAATAGTTGCGGTAATGTGAAAAAATTTGATTGTGCGAGACGTAATTTAATAGCGCTGGTGAGGGGAATGGGCAGGGCGCCGGTGATCACCGATTCCACACCACGATTGGTGCGTTTTCCGGTGGCGAGCAGGTTGGTCAATAATGTGCCTTGTTTGGCTAGTGTATCGAAGCGGGGTGATAAGGGTAGGCCGCCCAGGCTGCCGATGAATTCAGCGCTGAGACTTTCCGCGAGTATCACCACTAAATTGCGAGGAGTTGTTTGAGGGTTATGGGCAACCTGGGTGTGCGCAAGGGGTATTTGCGGGTCATCGAATGCGGATAACGGTAAATTCATTTGTGCGCGCACACGCCGAATTATTTCATCGCGCGACATTTTTCCGTATCGTGATTGCAAATTTTGTTGTTGGTTGAAAAAATTATAAGTTGCGTAAGCGACGGCATAGCTGGAATTTAAAGCGAGCTCGTTAACCAGGCTATCTTCTGAAAAAGCGGCGGCGCCGAGGTTGGCGGGGCTGTCAGACAATGAAGAACGTGCGCCCAGAATTAACAGTAAAATAATTAACGGCAGTGCAAGTAAACGTTTCCAGTATGGCCAGGGTTTGGCAAGGACGCTCAACGTGTAACTGAGGCGTGTTATCCACCAGCTACCCCCCAATATGAGCAGTAGGCCTAAAACCAGTTCGAGTTTGTAACTGGTTATCAGTATGTCCACTACCGTATCAGGGTGGGCCATATACTCGACAAACAAATGATTGGGGCGTGCTTTGTAAACCGCCATGAAGGTATAAGTAACGGCTTCAAAATAAAGTAATGCCAGACTGGCGATACCAAGAAGAGCCGCTATAAAGACGCGAGAAAAACGCTGTAAAAAGGCCATGTATGGGCTGGCAAGCGAATTTGGGTTTGCATTAGGGAGTAATAATAAAAGTGTTGCGGGGATGGCGCAGAGAGCGCTGAGGATCATGATGTCCATGCGTACCCCGACGGGGAATAACCAAAGGACGCCATCGACACTACTGACTTCCGTGGCGTATATCGCTGACAGTAACAGGCGGCTGAGGCTGAACAAAATGATAAAGCTGCCAAAAAAATACAGCACAGGCGAGAGAGGCCCGAGTCGGGCAACTTTGTGTAAGAGGGTGTTGCGTGTCATGGGTTTGTCTTTATCCACGAATACTGGTTGTTAATACTGGTTGTTTGGTGGTGTGCCATCTCGGCTGTTAGCTTCTGAGGCGTAAAGCCGGGATGATGGTTCTGATGATTTAGGTAATGGTTTAGGTAATGGTTTAGGCAATGATTTAGGTCGGTACTCAACTCATGATATTTCACTGCCGCCCCATTAATGTCCTCGTTATTCTGGCGCATACCCTCTGGGGCATAAAGGCCGGAATCCAGAATGTTGTTGAAACCACTGGATTTCAAGCTTTATGGCCTCAGAGGCACAAGTAACCTTAAGGTCACTGTCCCTAGGGGGATGCGCCGGAATACGGAGAGCCAGTATTGGCTTTCATATTTTGAATACTGCAAAGCCAGTAATTCACCCCGCGTTTTAGCCGGTAAATAACGGTGAGTATCACCTCAGCGGGGTAGCACTGAGGTACTAGCTGAGGTGCTAAATACTACGTCCAAAGGCCGCCTGAAATTGCTGGTCAAACTCATCGCGAGTGAAGGTGTGGTTTTGAGTGCCGGGGTGTGCGATTTTAATGGAGCCTAGTAAGGAAGCGATACGGCCTGTGGTCTCCCAATCCATGTGATGCGTCAGTCCGTATAACAGTCCGGCACGGTAGGCGTCGCCACAACCCGTGGGATCAATCAATTCATTGGCTTTCGCCGCAGGGATTTCATGGCGGTGGTTCTTTGTGTAAATGACCGAGCCCTCGCCACCACGGGTGATGATCAGTGCGTCGACCATGCCAGCGATTTCGTGGGG
>NVUB02000092.1 GCA_002401775.2 Ectothiorhodospiraceae bacterium | reverse complement strand
GTTATCAGATTGACATGAATCTTTAGCTCCTGGAATACCCGCAACACCCGGCGACTCACCGCTTCCGCAGTATTGGAGAAGGCCTCATCCAAAAACACCGTGCTATAGATAGGGCGGTCGCAACCATCCGGTGTCAGCACATAAGCCAAACTTGCCGCCACGATGGTTCCGGCAAACGACTCTTTCTCTCCACCAGACTTACCGCTGGAGGAGTGCAACACATCCCGCACATCCCCATTTTGGGAGTCCAGTTCTTCGGCAAAAAAGGAGAGCTGGAAGCGGGGATCGAGCAGGCGCTGACTCTCCAGTGTATTGGCCGTGGCTGGGTTGCTGGCTTTATCCAGTATTTCAATCACCGATTTAAGCTGCTGAAAACGTGCCTCATCATCCTCGCTATGATTACCCAGCACGCGCGTTAACTGGCGATTGAATTCATCCACATGGGGATAGCTATCCCTTTTAGTGCGAAGCTTCAGGTGACTTCCCTGACGAAACTCGGTGCGCTTCAGCACCCGATTAATCGTCTCGATACGGTCGTTAATCTCTTCCCGCTCGGAATCCATGCTGGAACGTATCCCCGCCAGGGATTGCAGGGCGCACTTGGTCAACCGTGCCTGAAACTGTTCCACCAATGCGGGCAGCCCTTCCTGCTCAAGCTGTAACAGATGCTCAAGATACTGGGGCAGGCTTCTCATATCGGCTCCCCACTCGGCGGCGATCACCTCCCATCCGGTGCGGAACGAAGACATGATGCCGGTAGCACGGTTTTGCGCCGTTTGATGTCTGCCACTCACCCGGCCTAATTCACTCTCGATATCGCGTCGGTATTTTTCCTCAATGGAGGCCATGCGATCAATGTCAATCTCTCCCCGTTCAGCAATCCTGTTTTGTAACGCTTCGCGAACACCTTCCACTAACCCCGATGCTGCGGCACGGTTGGCCTTTTCCCGTTGCAACTGTGCTTCTTCAAGCCTGTTTTCAATCGTTCCCTCTGCTTTTTGGGTGACACCTTTATCACCCTGGATTTTCTCAAGCGTCTCCTTTGCCGCATCCCATGCTTGTTGTGCCTTCTCTAAATCACTACCAGAGCGAGTCAGGTTATCGAGCACTGCTTGAGCCTGTTCGGCCTGATGCCGCCAGCGGGGCGCATCGATATCATTCCACTGAACCTCAGCAAGTTTCTGCCATAAACGAACGCTCGCCTGACAATTATCATGATTCTCACGGGCAACTCTCACCTCTTTATCAAGCAGCCCTATGTGTGTTTTTAATGTCCGTTCATCTTGTTTAAGAATCGATAACCTGGACTTGTTCGAAAAACCTAATTGCCAGCTACGCCGATTATCAACCGGCGTCCTGTCATTTTTATTAAATCGGCCCTTTTCATATTGAAACAAGCCTTCTTGTGTCATTGAAAAAGGAGTTTCATTCAGCGCTTTTGCTGAGTCAACGCAGTGAAGGTCTGACCGTGCGAGATAATGCTTCAACCACTCCCGGTAGGGGTGATCCAGCCACGTTAACTTTCGAAGATAACCCTCGGTTTTAAATTGTGCCTGCCCCGATACTTGCGATGCAACCTGAACGGTGACATTCAGTCCGGTATGTCGATCATTCAACCAGCGAGTCACCAGTCGGTAACCATCCTCGGGCACAATTAACGCGGTTCGACGTCCGCCAATCGCCCTTTCGATTGCACCATGCCATGAGAGTTGATCTTGTTTTACGTCGATTAGCTCACCCACAAACAGTAAACTATCTCTATCAAGACTCAGGTTATCAACAATATCGTTTCTTAATTTTTGGTAGTTAAAATCTATATTTGATCCAGGATGGGCTTCTATTTCTAAAACCTGTTTCTGCAAAACGTCAAGCTTCTCTTTTACCGCATACAACTTTCGCCCGGCCTCGGTCAGCGCATCGATGAAGGTATCCGCCCGGTCTTTGAAAGATTCTTGCATACGCTGTACGTGTTTTTGATTTTCCAAAAACACGTCTTCACTCAGCACATCGTCGAGACCAGCCTTTTTTGCATCTTTCTGGTATTTTCCAGCAGCCGTGCTCACCTCACCCAAACGGCGTTTTGTCTGTGCCAACTTATCCCTGGCCGCTTCGACCCGATCGCCACCTGCCTGAACATAATCGGCATGGCGTTGTTCCATCTGCTGCGTAGCATCACTCTCCTGGCGGCATAACTCAGCCAGTTTTTGACGAACAACAGCCAACTCACGCTCAATTTGTGCCATCCGTTGCCGCCACAAATCGGCACAAATTTCGCCAAAATAAATAGCGAGCCCCTCACGCTCGGCACTCAACGATTCAATCTGTCGCTGACATTCATCCAGGGTTTTTCCGATCTCGGGCAATCCGCCAAGTTTCTCATGCTGGCGGCGCGCATCCAGTAACTGATGATGGGTCGCCACCAAATCATCAAACTCACGCACGGTATTTCGTGCATCTTCACGAATAGTATTGGGCTCAAGCACAAGATCACGAATCAGTATGGTCAGGTCATCAATCTTCTTTAATCCCAAGGCCCGTGACAGTAAATTGGGCGCATTACGATTATCCATATGCAGACAATCACGATAATAGGCCTGATAGTCATTGAAGGAGTCAAACGGCTCTACCCGTGGGTCATCACGCAGCGCCTTTTTCAGTTGTCTTGCCTCTCCCTCGCCAAACACCTTCAATAGCTCCTCCAGGCTCAGATTACGCTTTGCCACAAGATAGATGCGCTTAAAGTCAGCCGCGACATTAGTAGGTTTGGTATTCCAGAACATCGCAGCCAGGGTAATCACAGAACCATCATCGGCCTGATACAGGGCGCACAGCCCGGTGACCACGGCCCCCTCACGTTTGTAATTAGTTTTGGTCTGAGCGCCATCATGACTTGAACCGTGACTACCACGAATATAAGAGACCAGAGAACGATCACTGCGATCCCCCTGAGCAGCCGCCATATTAAAAGAGGCCTTGCTACTCAACAATAGCGCCATCAGGCCATCGATCAGCGTCGATTTTCCGGCGCCGTTATCTCCGGTAATGAGGGTGCCTTCAGGGTCGATACGCGCCGTATGCAGCCCATGAAATGAGCCCCAATTACAGACGGACAGTTCCGCCAAACGAATCTGGCCACAAGTGAAGAGTTCAGTCGCCCTATTGTTCATGGCGCTTCACCATCATCCTCAAGCTTTGCCACTAGCGACTGGTACTCCGCCAGCATCCGCTCCAGAAACTCAGCGCTCACCACATAACGAATTACCGGCGTAATCTCCAGGCGCTCATCATCACCTCTTACCGGACTCAACAGTTTTTTCTCTTTCATCTTAGTGATTGCACCGCTCAACTTACGGCGGTCACCACGGCTGCTATTGGTCAGCGGCAAAAAAGGCGCAAGCTGAGATTCGATGCGATCAATATCGATAATCACCTGCTGCTCACCGACACTTTGACGCTCCTGGTAATGTTTTCTTAACACCAGCAACAGCAGAGTATCGTAGAGGGAGAGCGTCCTGCGGCTGATCAGCGCCGAGCGCTCTTCTTCGTCCTCGAAGTCCGCTTGATCCTGTTGTTGAAGCAGCAGCGCCACGCCTGCGGGTGGGTCTATCAGCAGACGCAGATACATATCGGCCAGATGATCTTCGATCAAGGCGTGGTGGTGACAGAGCAATTCATAGACCTGTGGCTTGACACTGGCCAACACCACGCCGCTACGCATTAGTTCAACCAGCGCACGGCGAAGCTCCGGGGAAAAACGTCCCTTACCTGAAGCAGCGTTTTCATCAACTTCATCAAGTCCCTCTAGCTCTGGCGACAGAGACTCATCCACTGCAATCTCTTCCACTTCCACTTCCACTTCCACTTTCACTACCACTTCACCTGCATCAGAAATTGGTTCGCCCTGCGGCTCCCCGGTCGTTGCCGCCAACCGATCAAAAAAACTTAGCTCAGTGTCTTCAGTATCTGGGGAATGACTCATACCGCCACCTCGGCAATATCTTCCGGGAACATCTCGACACTTAACTGATAACAGGGTATGGCCGCCTGAATATGGGTTCCGGTTCGATCCTTAATCGTCACTTGTTCTTTCTCTTCCAGCAGCGCAGCCCCAACATTTTTTGCCACACGCAGATAGGCCACCAACTCTTCCAGCCCTGCCTCAACCGCATGTTGCTGAATCATACAAGCCACCGTCATCGGGCCATTGTTCTGCAAGGTATCGCGCATTCGCGCTGCAACT
>NVUB02000091.1 GCA_002401775.2 Ectothiorhodospiraceae bacterium | reverse complement strand
GTGAAGTCGGAGCCGACTTTGTTAGTGAAAGCGTCAGTGACAGCGTCAACGACAGCCCCGCCGAGCTTATCTGAGAAAACACAGTCAGTACAACATCCTAGTGACGGTATGACTGCTGCGGAAGTGTTACTTGAACGTGCCGGTGTCTATCAAGGTGATGAAGTCACATTACAAATTGATGATGGTATAGCGATTGTTACCCTGCAGGATCGTGCTAACCGCAATATGTTCACGCAGCGGTTTATACATGGGTTGGCGGCCCGACTCGTACAGGCCCAGCAGACCCCGGGCGTGAAAACCATTATCCTGACTGGCTATGACAACGTGTTCTGCATGGGAGGGTCACGTGAAGAACTGATGACCTTGGTTGAACGTAAGGCCGATGTTGATGACTTCCCTTTTCTATTCCGTGGTCTGTTGGAATGCAAGATACCGGTCATTGCGGCGATTCAGGGGCACGCTGTGGGCGGTGGTTTGGTCTTTGGCCTGTATGCCGATGTTGTGGTTATGTCTGAAGATGGCGTGTACAGCGCTAACTTTATGAAGTATGGCTTTACGCCGGGAATGGGGGCAACCATGATCCTGCGCGAAAAGCTGGGGCCGAATCTGGCGACTGAGATGATGTTTACGGCGAAGAGTCTTGCCGGCGCGGAACTTCATGCTCGTGGTGCTTCGCTGGTGTTTCGTAAATCCGGAGACGTTTTGTCAGAGGCTGTGTCGATCGCGCGTACGTTGTGTGAGAAGCCGCTTTACGCACTGGAAGTTTTGAAAAAGGAACTTTCCGGACGTGTTCTAGAAGGGTTGCCTGACATCATCAAGCGTGAAACGCGTATGCATGCCCATACGTTTACTCAGCCTGAAGTTCGCAAGCGGGTTCAGGCGTATTTTGCCAAAACCCAAGCCGGGCGCGCCGAGGCCGCGAAGGCGGCGCAAGGCAATTCAGCGCTTACTGATACTTCAATAACGGCTCCATCCACCAGTGGCAAGATTATTTTACGTAAGCAAGCAGCGGCTATGCAGCCAGCCAAGTCTGAGCCGGACGCCCGTCTCGCTCTACCCTTGCGCTTAAGCGTTCCTCCGGCGACACAGAAAGTTACAACGACTAAAGCTGCAACGACTGTTGTTGTGCGCAGCGATAAGGCAGTGACTGATACGGTTGAGTCTGTGCTGTGCCAGGTGTTACAGGCTGAGCCGGGATCAATTGATTCCCAACGTAGTTTCAATGACCTAGGGGTTGATTCAGTAACGGGGGTTGAGATTGTTCGTGACCTCAACAAGGCGTTAGGTATAAACCTGGAAGCGGTGGCGATTTATGACTACTCGTCTATTGAGACATTGGCTCGTTATGTTTGTGAGGTTTGTGGAGTTTGTGGCGTTTGTGAAGGTATGGCCGAAATTCCCGGTCAACAAGCTACAGCGGATATGGTTCCTGAATTAATACCAGGCAATGATGACGCTACATCCCTGAGTGATGGCGCTTTCCCTAGGGGGACTCATGAACCAGGTACTTCAGTATTGACATTGGCTTCTGGATCTAACCAAGCAGGTGACAGTTGGGAAGCCGTGAGCGTCAACATTGAGTCTATTGTACGTAAAGCGTTGCAAGCCGACCAGGAGACGATTGACGCGGAGAGTAGTTTTCTTGATTTGGGGATTGATTCAATCATCGGGGTCGAGATCGTACGTGACGTTAATAAAGAATTCGGTTTAATGTTAGATGCTGTCGCGATCTATGACTATTCCACTATCGCGGCCCTTTCTCGATATGTCTACGAATGTTGCAACAAGATGATACCTGAGCGTGATGTGGCCGTGGCGCCTGACAAAGGTGTAAAAATTGCACTTACGCCGAGGGTTAGTGTTAGCCAGGCAACTGAAAGTGGTGTATTCGTTGTGGCAGATGCGGTAAAAAATGGGGAAGCAAAACAGGTTGTTTCGATAGCAGCACCTGCGTTATTGCCGGAACCAGATACACTGGCAGTGGCAACTGACGTAGAGGCAATTTTTCGGCGGGTGTTGCATGCGCAAGACGAGACGCTGGATCCCGAGCGTAATTTTATCGAGCTGGGAGTTGACTCGGTGACCGGTGTCGAAATGATGCGAGGGATTAGTCAGGCTTTTGATCTAAACCTGGAGGCGGTGGTTATATACGACTATCCAACACTGGCAGCACTGACAGCCTACGTGGTGCGGTTGCTCGCTGAACGTGGGAATGCGCATGCTCAAGCCAGCTTGCAGCTTAAGGCCCTTGTGCATCAGGAGTCCAGCAAGGGTGACTTTGAAAACGAAGGGCTGGAAAACGAGGGACTGGAAGACGAGGGACTGATTGAGTTGTTACGGCAATTGCAGGATGGCGAAATTGCTGTTGAGGATGCGGAAGATTTAATAGGGGTGTAATAAATGAACGTGGATGAAAAAAAACGGATCCTCGAACGCGTAAAGTGTCATGAAATTTCACCGCAAGAGGGATTGCATTTAATCCGGGGATTGCAGGCAGCGGGTGATGACGCACAGAGTACCACTGGTGCGACGGAGTCAGCTCCAATGTTGAATTTACAGAAAATGGATGTCGCTGTGATTGGTATGGCAGGTCGTTTTCCCGGTGCGAGCAATCTTGACGAGTTTTGGGAAAAACTGGCAAACGGTGTCGATTGTGTTACAGAGATTCCGCCGGAGCGTTGGAATATCGAACAGTTTTATAGTCAGGATGCCAAAGCGCCGAATAAAACATACTGTCGCTGGAGCGGGATGGTGCAGGATGCCGACTGCTTTGATCCGTTGTTTTTCAATATTTCGCCCAAGGAAGCGCAGTTGATGGACCCTCAACAGAGACTTTTTCTTGAGGAGTCCTGGCGCGCGATTGAGGATGCAGGTTATTCACCTCAGGCATTGTCGGGGCAGCGTTGTGGCGTTTTTGCCGGTGTGATGCAAGGCGATTACTCAGAGGCGCTTCGGGCTGAAACCGAGAGTCTGGATGCGCAATTTATAGCCGGTTCAGGCAATTGTTTTTTGCCGGCAAGGGTATCGTATTTTCTTAATCTCACCGGGCCGTGTATGGCAGTGGATACTGCCTGTTCTTCATCGCTGGTGGCAATCTATCAAGCCTGTCAGGCGATTATTGCCGGGGAAATTGAAGTTGCTCTGGCGGGAGGTGTGTGTGTGATTGCCACGCCTTTTCATCATATTGCCAGTGCAAAAAGTGAAATGTTGTCCCGGGATGGGCGCTGCAAGAGTTTCGATAATGCGGCCAATGGTTTTGTGCCTAGCGAAGGCGTAGATACTCTGTTGAGCGTCAAGAAAAAATCGAGATATTTCTCCCGTTTCCCTCTGTTTAACTTTCCACTGGAATGACATAAAAGCGAGTCCCGTCGAAAGATTTACCTGATTTTAGCATCCCATGGATGGCGTGTAATAATTTCCTCATGACGGCACATATAGCTTGTAACTTCGTTATCCCACGGTTATTGATGAGATGTTGATAATACGCACTTACATTCACCTCATGGCGTGAGGCGCTCAAAGCAGGCATGTACAACGCTCTTCGTAAATTACGATTACCCGCCTTGCTAATGCGTCTTTTTTTAGACACTGATTTTCCTGACTCATTGGCCCTCGGATCTAAACCCGCGTAGGCAACCCATTGTTTTGATGTCATGTCTTTTGGTAATACCAGCAATTCACCAATGAGCTGGATTGCGGTTGTTTGGGCGATTCCTTTTACAGAAATCAACAAGATCATGACATTGTTGATCTCCTCATCAGAGATAATTAACTTCAGTGCACCCGCTTCCAGGTTTACAATCTGATTTTCTAATTGTGCAATGGTAAGCACTGCATCATCGATCACTTGCCTCGGCGTATGAATAGTAGCCTGGAGGGCGTGGAGCTGGTTTTTGGTTTTTACTTTTAATTTAGCCAGAGCTGATAATCGACGCGAATAAGCCTTTATTTGTAGCACTATCGGTCTGGGTGCCGTCCAAACGATAAAGTCCATACAATCTGCGTATTGAGCCAAAACACCGGCATCAATTGCATCCGTTTTACCGCGCGTCATAGTTGCTTCAGCAAATTTCCTTGCAACCCTGGGATTTAGAACCATGACACTTATGTCTGACGTTTGATCAAGCGTTACCGCTAAATCAAGATGATATATACCCGTTGCTTCTAAGCATACGTGTGATACATTTTTCTTCCTCAACCACTCTATCAAGGAGGTGTGTCCATCTGATGTATTTTTAAACTTTTTTACCTTCTGATTTTTTCCTTTCTTACGAACAACCAAGTCCAGGGTTTCCGCAGACACATCGATTCCAGCAACGTTGTTTTTTGAAGCTTCCATAATTTTTCTCGTAAAGTTCGTTATACTAGCACCTGGTTTCCCGACCCTGACCATCGCTTGCCAACCTTGTGACGCAGGCTCAGGAGTTTAACTCAAGGCCTCGGATACTCTACGGAATGGGCGACGAGGGCGGGAGGCCTATCTACATACAAGCTCATGGCTTAAGGTCAGGACGGCCTTCCCGGATACTTCTTCATCGTACTCGATAATGACAGGTGTTTACCCTGTCTCATAACCTTTTAGTAACTGACATTGATCGTACAAGGGGTTGTGATGTTGAAGTCACTGCAACGTGCACAGACTGACGGTGATCATATCTACGGCGTCATCAAGGGGGGACGCGTTAACCAGGACGGCAGAAGCAACGGCATATCTGCCCCCAGTGCCAACTCACAGACCCAGTTAATCACTGAAACCTACAATACCTACGGAATCAATCCTGAAGAGATTACCTATGTTGAGGCACATGGAACCGGAACCAAATTAGGGGATCCGATTGAGTTTACCGCGCTTACCCGTGCTTTTCGTCAATTTACGGCAAAAACAGGTTTTTGCGCCATTGGATCACTCAAGAGCAATATAGGGCATACGCTTGCGGCAGCGGGAGTGGGTGGTTTTATCAAAGTGTTGTTGAGTATGAAATATGGACAATTGGCGCCGTCCCTGCATTTTCAGGATGGCAACGAACATATTGATTTTGAAAGTAGCCCGTTTTTTGTCAATACCGCGTTGCGTGACTGGCCTCGTGGTGAACGGCCGCGCCAGGCTGTGGTGAGTTCTTTTGGGTTGAGCGGTACCAATTGTCATCTTGTTATCGCTGATGCACCGGAGCCTGTGCCTTGTCCACGGGGTCGTTTGCCAACAAAGTGCCTGATTGTCTTATCCGCCCGAACGGAGACCGCACTGGCGCGATGTATTGAGAATTTACGTGGCTGGGTCGAGCGGGAGGGGGGCCAGCATGCCTTGCTGGATGTGGCTTATACGCTTGCTAGCGGCCGATGTCATTTTAAATTCCGGCTCGCGTTTACAGTGAAGGACATTGCTGGCTTGCAGCAAACATTAGTTGAATTAGAGACTGGAAAAACACCAGATAACGTTTGGCGGGGAACATCCGAGGGCATGCAAAAACCTGACTTGGCTCAGGAAAAGGATGCGCAGACAGATGCGCAGACAACGGTCACCGCTTTAACCAATCCTGATGATGAAAATGCAATGACATCGGATACCGGGCTCAATCGTCTTGGTCAGTTATATGTGGGAACGGCAAACATTGATTGGAACAAACTGTACTCGTCATATAGTGTGCAACGTATCTCTTTGCCTACCTATTCATTCGAACGCGAACATTATTGGCTTGCGAAACCGGCAGTGTCTGGGCAGGTGTTGGCATCTGCCGTTTCCCAACGGCATCCGCTGCTTCACGAGAACGTATCGACGTTGCGCGAGCAGCGTTTTACTTCGCGATTTCACGGTTCTGAGTGCTTCCTGAGCGATCACAGGGTGAATGGACACAAGGTGCTTCCTGGCGTTTGTTACCTTGTTATGGCGCGAGTAGCGGGAGAACTTGCCGGAGAGTGCGCCGTAGGCGCTTTGCTCGATGTGACGTGGTTGAAGCCGCTCGTGGTGGAGCAACAGCCCGTCGATGTTGCGATTAGCTTGTTTTCAGACAGCTTGTTTTCAGACAACCATCGGATCGGGTTTGAAGTTGCTCACGAGGAGAATGGTGAGCGCGTGGTGAACGCAAGGGGCTGGATCGCGCAGATGTCTGGGGCGGAGTCACCCGGCGGGCACCTTGATATAAAAGCGATCGGTGCACGTTGTGGTGAAAGTTACAATCGCGAAACACTGTATCGCCGCTTCAGTGACGCAGGTCTTGCCTATGGGGCTTCATTCAGATTAATCGAGCAACTCTCTTGTGGCGACGGGGAAGCTTTGGCGCGACTTGGGCCGCCGGATCAGGAACCAGTGACTCAAGCTCCTTTACTGTCTGAGCTGCCACTCTTGGACGCCACCCTGCAAACCGTGGCCGGCATTGCCGGCCAGTTGAGCGGGGATAGCGGTCACCGCTATCTGCCTTTCTCTCTTGGACAATTAGAGTGGCTGGGGCCTCTGCCCCAGAGAGGGTATGCCTATGCGCGCCTGGTTTCCCGGCGCGACGACACTTGGTTTTTTGATGTGACCTTAACGGATGAGGCGGGTCAGATCGCCTTGTGCTGCCGCGATTTCGCTGTCAGGCGAGCGGCGGAAAAGGCTGTGCCCGAATCCGGGGAGGTCACGGTGTTAAATCTGTTGCGACAGTTGGAGAGCGGCGAACTGGAAATAGACGAGGCAGAGACGTTGATTGTGCGTCATGGCGGGGATGCCGCTGGGAAAAAACAGGATGTGATATGCGAGGTTTGACCAACAGAAGGCGTCTGCACGACTCATTGCGGTCCCAGTACCAATCGTTCAGATTGAAGGGAATTTTTTGTGTCGCCGTTAGCAGGCTACAGCCGAACTAAAAATAAGGAAAAGCGCTTTATGGATAGTAAGACCACTACGGTGAAAAAAATTTTAGAGAAAGTCAAAAGCCGGGAGATATCGGCAGAAGAAGGCCATCGGCTGATCCAGGAGAGTGAGCGGAATAAGTTGGGCTCCGCAGATGCGACGCTGGTGTATTCCAGCCCCGAGTGGCGGGCATCATCTTGCCAACCGGTTAGTCAGGCAGTGTCGACTCCCGTTGCTGACATCCTGGTATTCGATGCAACAGGGGAGCTGTATGCGGAACTTCAGCAAGCCTGGGCGCAACGTAAGCAGTCAGCGGTGCGTTGGGTGCGCGTCAGTCCCGGCAAAGCCTATTCCGTTGACGGCGATCACTACTGTTTACCGATGGAATATGCCGAAGACTATACGCGCCTGCTCGATGAACTCAAAAATCAGGGATTCCGTTTAGGTCTGATCATCCATGCCTGGAGTGAAGGTATGTATTCACCTGAGATGCTTGGCGAACATCTTGAACGCAGTGTCGGGAGCGTTTATCAGCTCAGTCGCGCATTACTGCAACACAAACCGCCACAGCCAGTTGAGGTGCAGTATGTGTACCGCAATCATGAGGGAATAGCTTCTCCGGTATATGCTGGGATAAGCGGTTTTGCACGTACGATGCGACTGGAAGCGCCACATTATCGCTATAAAGTGATTGAGCTGGGTCAAGGATCAACAGAGGTGGCTGCTCAATTACTGAGTGAATGGGGGCAGCAGGACGAAGTACAGATTCGCTATAGCGCAGATGGACGCGCTATCCGTAAACTGATTGAGCAGCCCCCGGCTCCGGCCGGCTCCGCGCCATGGCGAACAGAGGGCATCTACCTGATTACCGGTGGATTGGGCGGTATTGGCCAGCAGTTGGCAGCCCATTTACTGAGTCACTATAAAGCACGGCTGGTATTGACGGGGCGCAGTGAACTCGACGAGGCGCAACATGCCCGCCTGGATCAATTGCGGAGTCTGGGTGGCGACGTGCTCTATCTGCGTGCGGATGTCGGTGAGCGCGAAGAGGTAGAACGGTTGGTGGCGAGTATCAAGACACGTCATGGCGCACTACATGGCATCGTGCATGCCGCCGGTGTGCTGCGCGACAGTTTTCTGCTTAAGAAAAGCAAAGAAGAGTTACAGGCGGTGCTTAAGCCTAAGGTGTGGGGCACTGTCTGGCTGGATGAAGCCACGCGGAATGAAGCGCTGGAGCTGTTTGTTTTATTTTCCTCCGGTGCGGCAATCATGGGCAACGTTGGGCAGGCAGATTATGCCTATGCCAACAGTTTTCAGGATCACTATGCGCAGTGGCGTGCAGCGCAAGGCAGGCCGGGTAAGAGCTTGAGCGTGAACTGGCCGCTGTGGGAAGAGGGCGGTATGGAGATTAGCGCCGGGGCCAGGGCGCATATGTGGAACGAATTGGGCATCTTGCCGTTACGCACCTCAAGTGCATTAAAGGCATTGGAGGATGGACTCAGGTTGGAAACGGCGCAGTTCATGCCATTGGAAGGCGATCGCGAGAAGATTCTGGCAACACTGTGGGGGGCTGAAACGGCACCTGCCCAGTCCAGGGTGCGTGCCGATAAAACACATGCTGATAAAACAGTGGACGTGGACGAAACATTTCGTTCCCGTGTTGAGGCCTACCTTAAGGAAATGCTGTCGCAGGAGATCAAGTTACCCGCAGAACGTATTGAGGCACACGAATCGTTTGAAAATTACGGTATTGATTCCGTTGTGATTGTGAATCTTAACCGGGAGCTGGAAAATCGCTTCGGTGAACTGCCCAAGACTTTATTCTTTGAATACCCGAATCTGCATAAACTTGCCGCCTATTTCATCGATCATTTGGGCACGGAGTTACGGCATAAATTTGGGAGTACAGAGCCCGAGCCGTCTGTGCGTACATTGCCTGCTCATCCATTACCTGAGAATGCCACTGTCAACGTCAGACGTACACGTTTTAGGGCCGATGCCGCAGCGTTGCCCGACTCTGGCCCTGATATTGAGGTAAAGGATGTTGCGATCATTGGCCTGGGTGGCCGCTATCCCAAGGCGCGGGACTTGACCGCGTTTTGGCAAAATCTACAAGCCGGGCGTGACTGTATTGAGGAGATTCCGGCCACACGCTGGAACTACCGCGATTACTTTGATCCTGAACGGGGCCTGGCAGGTCGGAGTTATAGCAAGTGGGGCGGCTTTATCGACGATGTCGACAAATTTGACCCCCTGTTCTTCAACATTGCCCCGCGGGATGCCGAGTGGATTGATCCCCAGGAACGACTGTTTTTACAGACCGTTTGGCAGACTGTCGAAGATGCCGGGTATACCCGGGAAGGGCTTGGCAATAGCAAAGTCGGTGTGTTTGTCGGCGTAATGTATGGTGAGTATCAACTGTTCAGTGTCGATCAGGATGACTCACCGGTTCTGGGCGCATCTTATGCTTCGATTGCTAATCGCGTCTCCTACTTTTTCGATTTCCACGGTCCGAGCATGGCGGTGGATAGCATGTGCTCCTCATCACTTACGTCATTGCATCTAGCCTGTGAAAGCATCCGGCACGGTGAGTGCGAGTACGCGGTTGCCGGCGGGGTAAACCTATTGTTGCATCCGCTCAAATACTTGCAATTAAGTCGAGGCAGGTTTGTCTCTAGCGATGGGCGTTGCCGTGCGTTTGGAGAGGGGGGGGATGGTTATGTCCCCGGTGAAGGGGTGGGCGCAGTGTTGCTTAAATCGCTGTCGCAAGCGGTAGCTGATGGTGACTCCATACAGGGCGTCATTCGTGCGACGGCGGTCAACCACGGCGGTAAAACCAATGGTTATACGGTGCCAAACCCTAATGCCCAGGCGGAGGTGGTTTCCGAGGCGTTGCAGCGTTCAGGCATAGAGGCAGGCAGCATCAGTTATGTGGAAGCGCATGGCACCGGCACTGCCTTGGGAGACCCGATAGAAATTGGCGGATTAAGCAAGGCTTATGGGGGCTGGCAGAAACAGTCTTGCGCCATTGGATCAGTTAAATCGAATATCGGTCATCTTGAATCAGCCGCAGGGATGGCCGGACTCACCAAAGTACTGTTGCAGATGAAGCATCGTACCCTGGTGCCATCGTTGCATGCCGAGCAGGAAAATTCCAATATCAGGTTTCAGGACACCCCGTTTCATGTTCAGCGCGAGGTGACGGAGTGGCAGCGCCCAAAGAGGGGGGTGGCTGGAGAGGCTGGTGACTATCCAAGGCGGGCGGGAATAAGCTCGTTTGGAGCAGGGGGCTCGAATGCCCATGTGATTATTGAGGAATACGAAGGGCCGAGGTGTGAGGCCGTGAGCGGTGGTGAGCAATTAGTGCTGCTGTCGGCGCGTAGCG
>NVUB02000090.1 GCA_002401775.2 Ectothiorhodospiraceae bacterium | reverse complement strand
TGGGCTGTGGGTGAGCATTTTGCGCAAGGTGATGCCTTACGGCATGTTGTCAGGTAACTGCGTAACCTGACCTACGGTACTGACCGACAATACTACAGGGTTTGAGGTTTAAATTGGCTCGGTGTTGTAAACGCAAAGGCCGCAAAAACGCGGAGGATACGGAGAGAAAATGTGGTTTTTGTCTCAGTACTCAGCACTTAGTCCTTAGCACTCAACACTACTCCTTTATTCCGTAGGTCACGTTGCGCAGCTACGTGACATTTTACGAGTAACTAATTTCAGTGCTCCATGCTTGTTTCCAACGCTGCATAGGTTGGGCTGTGGGTGAGCATTTTGCGCAAGGTGATGCCTTACGGCATGTTGTCAGGTAACTGCGTAACCTGACCTACGGTATTTACCAATACTTCAGGGTTTGAGGTTTAAATTGGCTCGGTGTTGTAAACGCAAAGGCCGCAAAAACGCGGAGGACACGGAGAAAAAATGTGGTTTTTGTCTCAGCACTCAGCACTTAGCATTTAGCACTTAGCACTCAGCACTCAGCACTTAGCACTTAGCCCTCAGCCCTTAATCCTGCGTCGTGGTCGCTATCAATTGCTCATTCGGTAAACCGGCGGCTAATAATTGTTCTCCTGCATGTTCGACGGCGGCTTTGGGGCCTGCTATGTAGATATCGACTTTTTCAAGTTCGGGTTGGTGCTCTAATAAACGTTTTACGGCATTTTGGTTGACGATGGGATGGTAGTCGAAGTCTTCCAGTGCATCGTGCCAGGCGCGGCAGAGGTTGTTGATGTAGAGGTCTTGTTCTTTTTCTACGGCCCAAAACAAGTCCATAGACGCGGGTATTTCCAGGGCCATGGCATGTTCGATGAGGCTTTTGATGGGGGCGAAGCCTGCACCGTAGGCGAGGTAAATTTGTGGCCGACGAGACTCTTCATTAAATAGGAAGTGTCCATGGGGGCCAACGACGGTGACGTCATCTCCTTTTTTAGTATTTTCCCGTAAGGCTTGCGCAAATGAATTGTCAGGCTTGTTGGGGATATGAAAAAGCAGGTTGCGGTCGTCACAGGGACAACTGGCTACGGAAAAATCACCACTAGATTTGTCTTTAAGCGATAAAGTGACGGATTGTCCTGCCAAAAAGCGCAGTCGCTGCATGCGTGGCGTCTGTACATGCATGATCAACATGTCGTCTGTGGGCTGGTCGATGCTTTTGACCTTGGTGATAACTTCCTGTGTGGGGATATCATTCTCGCCACTGGCTTCCAGTGCTTCGAGTACTACATCGCTGACGGCGGTGCAGGAGCACATGAGGACGTAATTCATGTTTTTTTCGGCTTCACTCAATACGTAGTCGTGATGCTGAATTTTTTTCACTTCGCCGCTGATCACGCGGGCTTTGCAGAGTCCACAATTACCGCTGGTGCAGCCGTAGTTCAAGGCTAACCCGGAGTGTACGCCAGCTTCCAGGATGGAATCATTCCCTTCGAGCCAATACTCGTGATTGCTGGGTTGAATTTTTATGTGTGCAGCCATAATGCGGAGTACCGTATCGTTTGCGAATAAATCTCTGCGGGGGTCACTGGGCATGGGAGGTTCAGCTAATGTGCCATTAATCCAGTGCAAGAGTCCGTGTACCTCTTTTTGGGTGGGGGCGTCTTCGGTTTCTCGCAGGTGGGTAGTTATTTGTTCGAGTATAGTTTGGTATTGTGCCAGATGTGCGCGTGTGGAGGCCAGTTCCCGGCCGAGTTCTGCTACCCGGCCCGCCAATACATCAACGTCGGGTAACAGATGCTCGCGTACACGTTTGGCAAAGGCGTGTTGTTTTATGTATTGAACACGGTCGTATTCTGAGTCGTGCTCGAGTGTGGTTCTGGGGAAAAGTGCGAGTAAGTCATCGACGGTAATTTTCCCCTCAAAGGTTTCGATACCTTCGTCATGAATTTTTCGCTGCAATGAACTTCGAGACACCCCAACCAGACGGGCAGCACGAAAAACAGAAAGAAGCTGGGGCATACTCAATCCACCTTGATGTTTACGAAGGAGCGTAGCGAGTGCTTGTTTTTAAGTTGAAACAAGTATTTATTATGGTTGCCTAGACAAACAGTCTATACGATCTACTGAAAACTAGACGTCAGCGCCCATAAAGGCAAGCCTTTGGAAAAGTTTATGCGGGAGACGGATTTTGGAGTGGGGTGTGGGGTGCTGCCTGGAGTGAGGTATTCCGTACGTGGCTATTGGTGGCGCAGGTCAGTGTAAAGAGGGAATAACACATGCGATTATAGGACTTAAGCGTCAGAAAGGCTGAGAGGCCGATTAAAATGAGGTGAATGCTTAACATTGACACCCACTCAGGTTGAGAGCAGTTGGTCCCTTCACAACTCAACCACTCAAACCGAACTTCTTCGATTAAAAAAATGGCTTCAATGCCAACGATAAACAACGCGGTTGATATGGAGCGTGCTGTGCGCCAGACATGCACATGGTCTTTCAGTTGCTCTGACATACCGTTGGCTGAAAAGGCGTGGATGTATGAGAGCATGAATGTTTGCAAACGGCGATACTGTGAACCGAGGGCATAGCGTTGTTGGTGAAATGAGGTTTTGAACAGCCGGTAAAATTTTTCTTTGCGGGATAAAGCCTGTTCATCAAATTCAATGAGGAAGTCCTGATAGTCTTTAGTGATTGCCGTAGAACACTGATGGGTCATACCTCCCAACCAATCTTTGTTGCGGTGAATGTGGCGGCCGAAGATGCGCATTTCCTGCATGAAGAATATTGAGCCAATCATATCCAGAATTAGCCCGGTAATAAAAATACCGATGAGGCCAAACACGGTTAATAATGAGCCAGCGGCACTGCTCAGGACGGAGGGGCTGATGCTGCTGTGGTTACTGGAGTTGTTGGGAGTGCCATCAGTAGTGGCCGAACTCAGGCCCATGACATGCTCGAAGCCGCCCAGTAATTCCATTCCATGCAGATGCCCTGTACCCGTGCCGACAGTGAATAATAAAATCTGGCAAATCCAAAACACGGCACCGGTCATGCCAAATTCAGAAAATCGAGCTCCAAAATTCATTGTGTGACGTCTTTTTTAGATAGCGTTGCGTTTTTCATAATGGTTACCAGAGCCATCCCACAAAGCCAGCGACGAGACAGCCGAAAATGGTGCCAGCAACGGGAGCAATCGCCGTCCCCACTACTGCTCCCGCGGCGCAGCCTTTGGCGGCGCCCACCCCATCATTGTTGGGTGCTTCGGCAGAGGTCTCTGCGGTGTGTGTCATGCTGCCGGGAGTATGGTGGTCACCCGAAGGCGCGGCATAACTTTCAGTAGGAAAAAGCGAAGGAAGTACCAGTATTGCGAAGGACAATAGCGCGATACGGAAAAGGGCGCCGATTCCTGCTGAGGTATTGGGTGTGGACATGGTGGGTTCCCTCCTTGGGTGTTTAGCATTCCATGGCGGCCATCCTGAGCAGGCCATTTTTTGGTTGCTCGTCGGCTACTATTTGTCGGTATCGTCGATACCATGAAAACAGAAGTTTATCAGATAATATTATCTTTTATGCTATTGGAACGTGGTAATAATACAGAATGTGATGTGATTCCCTTTATTTTTTTGTGTTTTAGCCGATGTTTATGTGAATGATCAGTCTCAACAGGGTTTTAAATGGGTTTTAAACGAAATCGCCGTAAATTGGCGCGTTATGGTGTTGGTAGCCTGCGTGCCAGCCTGCATTGCCAAGGGTTGTTGGGTTTGTTTCCCAATCAAATGGATGTCACGCCAATTGATTTTAATGTAACGGGCATGGCCTTTAGACACTCGCGTTTGCTGAGTCCTGGCCAGCCTGTGGTGTTTGACCTGGTGAAAGATCAGCTGAAAATTCAATCTATCGTCGGTATTGTGAGATATTGTAAACAACTGGAAAATCATTTCAGGTGTGGAATTGAGTTTGATTTTGATGCTAACGAGCACATGCGCTCTCAAGATGTAAAAGATATCTTGCTGGCTATCGAAAAAGTCTTGAACGAAGTGGTCATTCTCGCCGCTGAATAACAGGATTGTTGCTCCGTCGTACAATAAAAGTGCCGTTGGTATTTAACAAACACGATGTTTGATCCTGTTGCTGTGGTTGATGCCGTAGTATTCGCAATGTAGGCAGCCTAAAAACTTATGGGTGAAAAGGCCCGCCAGACAGTTTGTTTTGCTAAATCGTCATTTTTTCAGCCTGATTTCTCAGGTGTAAATTAAACTAAGCTTACACAATGCCGTAAAGAGTGCTTGATATCTGAATATTCCCTGATGCTTTATGGAGAAACCTCATGAACAAGCTCGATCAGCTGTACAAAATGACCAAAATTGTGGCCGATACGGGGGATATTGATGCCATCAAGCAGCACAGCCCCATTGATGCGACCACCAATCCTTCACTGTTATTCAAGGCCGCACAGCAGACCCAGTATCATGACCTGGTGAAATCGGCGATTGATTATGGCCACCAGGGCGATACGGGCGAGCACCGTATGCAGCGCACCCTCGATAAACTCTCGGTGAATTTTGGTGTGGAAATTTTAAAAACCATTCCCGGCAGAATTTCCACGGAAGTGGATTCGCGTCTCTCCTTCGATACTGCTGGCACAGTGGCTAAAGCCGAACAGCTTATCGGCCTGTACGAAAGTGAAGGGATTGTGCGTGAGCGAATCCTGATTAAAGTAGCGGCTACCTGGGAAGGCATTAAGGCAGCAGAGCATCTGGAAAAAACCGGTATCCACTGCAACCTGACATTGATGTTCAGCCTGGTGCAGGCCGTTGCCTGTGCAGAGGCAGGCATTACACTCATCTCTCCCTTTGTCGGTCGTATTTTTGACTGGTACAAAAAAGCGGAAGGGGTAGAGTCTTACGCCGCACATGAAGACCCCGGCGTAATTTCGGTGAGTAATATTTACGACTATTACAAAGCGTTCGATTACAAAACGGTGGTCATGGGGGCGAGTTTCCGGAACTCGGGTGAAATTCTCGAACTGGCAGGCTGTGATTTACTGACGATTTCTCCCGGCCTTATGGAAGAATTGAAAAACACCGAAGGTGACGTGCCCCGTAAACTTGATGCGGCACAGTCCAAAGCAAAAACCATTGAAGCCATAGACGCCAGCGAGCAGAGTTTCCGCTGGATGATGAACGAAGATGCCATGGCCACGGAAAAACTGTCCGAAGGTATTCGTAACTTTACCGCGGATACCCTCAAACTGGAAAAATATATAGACCAGCTTGCAGGTATTAAGGCCGCTTGATTGTCGATGAGCGTTAAGCAGTCTTGATGGTGTTTGTGTGGTTGTTGTTGCAGGCTGTTGGTGAGTGGTAGCGAACCGCATCAAACCGTTCCAGGTCAATGTGGTTCGCTATCGAGGCTGCAGTAGCATTTCTTTATACGTTTATTCAGTAACGTACGGGTTCAAAAACTGCCTTCCCCAGAGGAGTGTTCTGTCTATTTTATTGAGATGAGCTTCATCGCAAACGCCACCCCAGTTTTTTTCAATGGTTTCTTTCTGGTTTTCAACAATAGCCAAGGCTTCATTTTTGGACAGCAGGAAATTGTGCGCGGTATTAATACAGTTTGAAAGAGTGCTCATTCGATTATTGCCAAAAATGAGCATGGCCTGTGAGGCTTCATTACCTGTGCGACCCTGGGGGCAAATATCATAGGCGGGAGTAAGTGTGAGCATTTTACCGTCCCAAAATGCGGCATGATTTCGGGCGTGATCGTCAGTGTTTCCACATAAAATGTTAAATACCAACCGTGCGAACAATTCTTTTAATGTATCTGCTGGCGCTGTGAATTTATGGCGGATAATTTCAGCAAGCGTTTCATAGCTGGCGTATCTTGCCATCATGTCGTCCAGGCCGAACAGTGTCAGGGCAGAGACCATGGATTTGCGTTGCCAGCCGCCGTCAACTTTTATACGGTCAAATCGCTCAATGAGCAAAACATCTTTATGTAATGCTTTTACGAGATTAACAGGGGCCACGTTTATTCCTGCCAGCATGGCCAGTTTCATGGCGACAAATTCTGCTTTTACGATGTTGTACAAATCAGAACTTAATGGGAATTTTGCGACATATTTTTTATTTTTTTCTTCGATGAGTGCTTTGGGGCGTGCGCCACCAATAGCACTGCCTTGAAATAAAGCCTGATCTAATTCGGATGTTAGTGGTATGCCTTGTTCGACCCGCTCGGTTGATTTCAGTAATTCGTCCAGAGAAACATTTGTAGATAAACGCGGTATATATTCTGTTGGTGACAACTGGAAATCAAGCGCGCCAATACGGTCCGATCCCGATTCGAGCAAATACGTAAGCTCATTAAGCTGGGTGGTATCGACGGCCATGCCTCGTAGTCCCAGTTTTTTATTGATGATGACGCGCCGCCCCCATGCGTCTGGCGAACCATCTCTAATACAGCCGGGCATGTTAAGGCCATCTAGCAGGGGTAAAACCCCCGGCCTTAATGGCAACTCAGCATCATAAAGAGAGATTGCCTTGTTTGAGCCTCGCCCGGTATCGTTTAGACGTTCCAGATAACGCTTACCGTAGTTGAACTGTATATGGCCGTTATCAGTTTCCAGCTTACCGGCTATGACGGGTTCATGTGCTTCTGGTAACCATACCCAGACGAAGGCTTCGTTATGAGCTGTGTTAGAAGTCATCGTCCACTACCTTCGTTCTTTTGTGCACTGACTTGGGGAGTAATGCTAATTTTTCTTCTATATGGAGAATGTGCTTCATGAGTGTTGTGGCTTCCGCATCAAAGAGTTTTACTCCGACAATTGCTGCAACCTCAAAAACGGCTCCGATTGAGCACTTGAGATCACCTTTTTCGATACGCTGCAACAAGCCTCTGGATATACCGGCGCGCTCAGCAACCTCTTGAGCGGTATATTGGCGTTCCTTTCTGGCCACCTTAATGAGGTTGCTGATGAGATGCACCGCTTCATGACTGATGAGCGAATATGTGCGTACTTTTGATGTCGGCATATCGGTACCTCAAGCCCTTGGATGGATCATTGTGCTGTTCTTTGTGAAGAGTGCTGTGCTCTGTAAAGGTTATAAATAGCACTGGAACGGGGCAATATCAAGGATTTTATGATCTATGTATGGATCATAAGTGCTTGTTATGATCTTTTTGCGGATCATTTTGTAACTGTTTGGAGGTGTTGAGAAAAGTGCGGGTAGCCGTCCGCTCGCTATTAAAGGGGGAGAGGGGAAAGAATCAATGGCGTGAGTGATGGCTCACCGCTTTTTACGACGCCACCACACCCAGGTGCCACTAAAGCCTAGCATGATCATCGCTAGGGCTGCGGCATCCATCAGCCATATGCCCCATTCGCCGAGGATGCGTCCGCTGTGCAGGTCTAGCAGGGTGCGTTCTACGGTGAGACCTTGTCCGCGATATTGGGCCGCGAGCCGTTGATATACGGGCCCGGGCAGGGTTTGGCTTTGCAGCCAGGGGCTACCGTCAACGTTGGTGTGGTGCCAGTCGAGGAAGTTGTCGTCTGTGGTGTACAGACCATGAGCGGCTTGCAGGACTAAAGCGCCATTTTCCACGCCGATTTTTTGCAGCCCGGCGGGCAGGCCACCGGCGTTGCCGATGCGCTCGATGGTGTCGCCGTCGGGGGTGAGAAGAATCAGTTCGCGCTCGCGGGCAATGATTAGCATCCCGTGCAAGGCCACTGCACCGCGTAAAGCACCACCGTTACCGGGCAACTCCGTTGCTTCACGGGGGGTATTTTCTTGGGTCTCTGTTTCATTTTCTAAAACGAAATAGACGCGCTCACCTAACTGCGCAATCCATTGATTGTCGAGATGGAAAGCAGCGCTGGCATCGGGTGCGCTAATGCCATACCAATCTAAAAGCGGGCCATTTTGCACATAGGATTTATCCAGCCCTAGACTGTGGCCATGGTTAATAATTATCCCTGTAACGGACAGGACGACGACGAGTAGCGCGGCAGTGATACCGACCCGACGGTGCCAGGTATACCACACCCGTAAAGGTACCCGAGGTGGTGGAGATTTTTGTCGGGCGTTTTGGGGAGGGGCCGATTGATGTGAGTTGGGGGTCGATTTCATGTCGTAGACTTATTACGGCGGTTTATTTGGACTTCTTGAGCATTCATTCGCCTATTTTAACTGCTGGTCGAGGAACAAAGCCAATCTCGCCAGCTTGGTCAGTGCCCGAACGGACAGCGTTGCGCCGGAAATGCCATCAATGGGGCGGTCGAGTTGGTGACTCTGGGTGAGCGATGCACCGGTAAACTGGTCGCGGAAAAAGGCTTGCCGAACTTCATCACCTCGGCTTTCCCGATATTCCAGTACACGAATACTCTCTAAACGACTCTCTAAACGGCTTTCTAAACGGCCATTAACTTTATTGTCGCGAGTCCGTGCGTTGCGACGCACCACCAAACCAACGGTAATTGGGCTTTCTTTACCAATCTCTTCCAGCACCCAGGCGCTACGCTGCTCGTGCCGCCAATAACGGATACGCAAACGGTTTAAATTGTGTCCCATTATTTCCCGTACGGTGGGCTTCAGCTTTTTGGTGATCCAAAGTACCTTTGGTTTGGGCGGGCTGCCTGAAAACACCTCAGACACAAAATCACGCGGCGTCTGATAGACACCGCGTGCAATTGTGATCGAACTAATGATCAGCAGGGCCAGGCCCAATGTGAGTAAAAGTGAAAAACGAACTGACATTTTTATTACATTACTTTATGACATTAGTTTATTACATTACTTAGTTAAGCCTGGAAAAATCACGTTCCGGAATTAAATGAATCACTAGAACTGGTAGCCAACGCCAAGGTTAATACCTTCGTATTCATTTTTGCCACTGGGGACATCTTGCATTTGATAATCCGCTTTGATGACAACATCCGGGTGCGGCCAATAGCTAGCGCCAATATTGGTTTGCGTGTATTTACTATCGGTGCTGTCACCCGCCTGATTATCCCATTGATTATAGCGCGCAAACATCCCCAGTTTAGGGGTGAGCTTGTAAGCAGGTTCTACGTACCAACCTGTTTGCTCGTCAGCGCCAACAGCAGCAGGCCCGCTACCACTGAGATCCCAGGTCGCATACAACGCACGAGCACTCATGGGGCCACGGCTCCATATAACGTGTGCTTCTAACAAAGTAGCACTGCCAGCCGTGCTGTCGGTACTTTGGTCGATGTCACTTTGTTGTTGAATGGCAGCACCAAATTCAAGCCCGGGCATACCGCTCCATTTGATGCGTGCAGTTACGGCTGGGTCTTCAGCGGGGGCTTGACGAACGGCTTTTCTGCCACTGCGTACGGAGTAGTCATCGCCAGCTGTAGTTCCCAGTCCAGAGTGCAGGGCCAGATCATAACTCAGACCAGCGTTGAGTCGCCCGCTGATACTAACGCCACCTTCACGCCAGGTGGAGGGGATGATTTTATTTTCCACGGGGTTACGTTCCACGCCGTAGAAGGTAGGAGGCTCGTGAGTCTCGTTGATGATGCCTATTGGTACCAGGAGGATACCAGCGCGGCTCACCATATTTGGTGTTAAATCAAATTCCAGATAGGCCTGTTCCATGGCCACTTCGCCACCTTTTTTACCCTCGCCAGCCTGGGAATGCTCCACTTCCAGTTCGGCGAAAAGGCGAATTGAGTCACTGAAGTCATGCCCAATGAAAAGAATGAAGCGATGGAAGTCGATTTCCTTCTTGTCATCACTACCGGCTTTTTGATTTTCAAGGTAGTTGTAGTGCAACTCACCGTAACCCCCGATGGTGGTCTTGCCGGAACTGCCGTGGCCATGCCCGCCGCTTTGGGTGCTTTTCCCTGACTGGCTTTCCAGCATATCGAGCGTCAGATCCAGCTTTTCTTTCATGGCATCCAGCTCATCCTGGATAGCTTTCAATTCAGGGCTGCTGGCGGCCAGTGCAGCACCAGAAAGAGCAGCTGAAACGAGCAAAGCAATGCTTGCCTTTTTCAAGGCGCGGGGGATGGCGTGGTTCATGGTGATTCCTCGGGAAATTAATAGGGTGAAAAATACAGTAAAAAATTAAAGTGAGCGGCGCATTTATTTCATATTGAGCACAGGGCTATTAGCCGATTTAGGGATAGGCAAAGTGACAAAAGAATGGTCATTCTTCGCATGACAGGACATACATTGGCCGCGTAATTCATCAAAGGCCTTCTCAAAACGTGGCCAGTCACGGCTGGCTGCCGCCTCGGAAATCATAGGATATACCGCTTTCAAAAATTCGTCCGCCGTTTCAGCGCGCGCCGGGCGAGTGATTTTAAGCGTATGAATCAAGTCTTCCATTTCTTCCGTCTGGTATGCCGCAAACTCCCACTTACCCAACTTGCCAGCCCAGTAGAGGTTCTTATAACGCTCACCCATTTGCAGCATGATCACCGAGGCACCGGGCATTACCTTTGCCAACTGTTCCATCGTTGTTGCATGAGGGGTATCAGAAGCCTCCGCAGCATGGGCGGAAAAGCTCATGCTGGTAAAAAGCAGACCTAAAATGGATAAGCCAAGCGATTTTGAAGAGCGGTATTTTGGAAAAATAGCGGTGATCTTTAACATAGTGTATTTCCTGTAGTGGGTAAGCAAAGCCGCTGGTAATTGCCTTACCAATGCCTTACCAAAATGGCTAACGGGCGTGTACACCCAACCAACCATAGCCTCATTATTGTGCCCCGAGTGTTAGTGGGGAGAGATCAATTAGTAATATTCATTAATTGAAGCGAATGATAATCATTCTCATTTGGGAAGTCAAGCACAGGTTAGCGAAGCGTCTGATGTGGCGGTGAGGGAAAAACGGGATGAATTGTGAATTGGGGACAGACCACGTTTAATTGTGAATTGGGGACATGTGAATTGGGGACAGACCACGTTTTATGTGAATTGAATTGTGAATTGGGGACAGACCACGTTTTATGACATTCGGGGAAGTTGAGGACAGGCTATGTTTTACAATGTATATTTAAATTTTTCACCAAGGAAAGGTAAAACTATGCCACGCAGAGCGCGGATATCGATACCAGGAGTACCCTGGCACATCATCCAACGAGGGAATAACCGTTCAGACTGTTTTTATGCGGATAAAGATTATAAATTTTATTTGTACCACCTGAAAGAACTGTCTGAAAAATTTTGCTGCGATGTTCATTCATATGTCTTGATGACTAATCACGTCCACTTGTTACTTACACCAAAAGAGGAAGACAGTGCGGCAAAGCTCATGAAGAACTTGGGACAGCGCTATGTTCAATATATCAATCGAACCTATAAGCGTAGCGGAACTCTTTGGGAAGGTCGGTTTCGGTCTTGCTTGACTCAGAGTGATGAGTACGTAATGGCATGTTATCGTTATATTGAACTGAATCCTGTAAAAGCCAATATGGTTAACCATCCTCGCGATTACCGATGGTCAAGTTATAAAGCAAATGCGGAAGGAAAGAAAAACGACTTGATTACGCCTCATAACCAATATTTACAAATGGATCATCGAATTCTTGAAAGAAGAAAAGCTTATAGAGGGCTATTTAAGACACACGTAAATCAGCCATTTGACGATGAAATACGATCAGCCACCAACGGTAATTTTGTATTGGGCTCTAAAAAATTCCAGGATGAAATTGAAAGTAAATTGGGACGAAGAGTTGTAAGAGGGAAGGCAGGCCGGCCAAAGAAGGATGAGCCAGGGAAGTAGAAATTAAAACGTGGTCTGTCCCCTATTGCACTAAAAACGTGGTCTGTCCCCAATGCCAGTAAGTTAAGCACTAACCCATTGATTATGTCATCTCGACCGGCAGGGCTGCTTCGCCAGATGCCGTACCGGTCCGTGCGTTCAATGTCTTTTTCGGCCTCGGCATCCCTGCGCCGCTCCAGACCGAGGGCTTCGACGGTGTGCTTGAACCCCTCAAGTCGCTTGGTGACAAGCTGCTCATCATGCGCAATATCAACCAGTTGCGCTGTGACGAAAAGGGAATCAATGCCCACTATGACGGTGCCACGGGAGCTTTCACGGCCGAAGCGCCGGAAGGTGAAGCCAGGGCAGGTGGCCCCTCGATCGACCAGGTAATTCGCAAGGCCAAGTATCCGGATGGACTTCCAAAGGGAATGGTATCGACGCTCATCGCCGGCACCTCCTCCAGACGCAGCCGGGTTGGTCGTTACGTACATAGCTTTAACCATGACGGCACCGTCGCGGCGACGATGCAGGAAAAGCCACGTGACGTGTTCAACAGGGTCTTTGGCGGCGTATCACTGGCAGGGAGTGACAAGGATGTTCGCCGCCGCCGACTCAAGCGGAGCGTGCTGGATTCCGTGGTGGACGATTACAGGTTCTATACTGGGGCCAACTCGCCGCTCGGATCTGCATCGAAGAGGCGCGTGGCGGACCACCTGGACCGGATTCGCGAGTTCGAGCAGCGCGCTTTTGCGTTGAAGCACAAGAGCCCCAATGCACCTAAACTGCCCGTACGTTCGGTCATCCCTCACGGAGGCCCCGCC
>NVUB02000009.1 GCA_002401775.2 Ectothiorhodospiraceae bacterium | reverse complement strand
TCATCAATGGAACAAACCCTTACCATAAGATCGCCCAAAGCCATTTCAACAGAGCGCGACCAAAGCTGCTCATAGGGAATAGGGTAACGAACAAACAAATCAATAGTCACCGCTGGCTGAGCCGGGTCATACATGGAAAAAACCTGCATACTCTTACTCTCAATCCATTGAGCACGTTTACTCTCGTCCGCAAATTCACGCGCCTGAACAGGTATTTTCGGTTTCGGGGTTTAAACCCGGCACTAGAGAGCGCATCAACGACTTTTATCGCTTCATCAGCCTGTAAATCAACAACTATCCTGACACAAGGGGGATATCGGCAGTCGCGCGTACATACCCGTGAAGGATAGTGGCAATACCACCAACAACCACATACCGCACACTCGCGTCGTTCACAGGGAGTTCAACAGCTTGAATATCGGAATATAAAATGACATTCGGTGATTTTACAGGAAAACTCTGAGGGAAGCAGGAATCAAATACCCCATGAAAAAGACTCAATAATCTGTATTTTTATAATAGACAATATAATAGATAAAATGTCACTGTGTGCCATTGATATTCAGTGGCTCAAAAAAACAACCCCCCATTCATCACCCCACACAACTGACCAAATTTGTCACATAGTGACAAAAATCGAAAGTATCAACCTGCCCATGTACAATCAATAATGCAAGATATCACTCATCATCTAGCTAATAATCGAATATCCATAGAGATTTAACCCCATTATTTTCAACAACTTATCAACCCCCTAATACTGCATGACAAAAAACACCCATAATTCAAAACACTTTGGCACACCCCATGCATATTTCTAGGCAAGTGCGGATTTCCCCGTTTTGATCCACCGCCAAATATTCTAAAAGAATCCGAAGTAACGACCGAAAAGGGAAAGCGTAACCCAACAGCATCACTGGCGTAGACCTAACAGGGTCAAAACCGGGAAATGCGCATCAACCTAAATTGAACTTATATTAAATAATTGTGGAGGATTTACCCATGCAACACGTAACACGACAAACACAAAAGGGCTTTACACTCATCGAACTGATGATCGTAGTCGCCATTATCGGTATTTTGGCTGCCATTGCTTTGCCTGCCTACCAAGACTACACGGTGCGGGCTCGAGTGACTGAGGGCTTAAATGCTGCTGCTGCTGCAAAAATCCAGGTCGTCGACGTACTGTCTAGCGGCAACCCACAGGGGTTGGCAACGGGATATGCTACCGGTTTTACATCACCTACCGATACTACCAATGTCGGGGATGGGAGCGACGCAGGCGTAACAATTGCTGCAGCCACTGGCATAATCACTATAACCATGACCGCTGCGGCAGGTAATGGTACGCTAACCTTTACGCCGAACTCCCCGACTGGCACTGCCCTACCTACAGGTACTGCGGTCTTCACACCCCCTAATGACTCAATAACATGGCGTTGCATGGCTGCTGGTGCGGCAACGGCAGGCTTTACTGGCGCCGTCGCAGGTACCTTACCTGCACGGTTTGTCCCTTCGGAGTGCAAATAAGCGCATAACATTGGAAAATGGTAAGGAGATAAGGTTACTAATCTCATTACCTTCACGGTCGAGAAATTGATCATTGTAATGGGACTATTTTATAGTCCCATTTTTTTATTCCCCAAGCCAATGACTGCAAAATACTAAATTCACACTCTAAAAATAATAAAACGGTCCAATTCACGGGATCAACACTCCACCGGCAACTCAAACCGAGTATGTTAGGAATACATCTTATTATTAATCTGATTTTCCAGCTCAACAAACAAAACCGTAACCCGGCGATTAAATCGACCTAAAAAAAAATTGTTTTTTGCCGCTACATTGAGCAGGATGAGGGATACTTTTTTTAGAGCTTGAAGCCTGAAAAATAATTTCCCTTAAAATCTCCGTAAAACACAAAACAAAGTTAATACATGCTTTTAATAAAAACAGGACACCCACTAACACCATCAGCATTAATTAATGTTTAACGTGGTCACAATCACAGATACAAAAAACAACATCAAGGTAAAAACTGCCTAATGGCCACACCCAGCGCACAATTGACCCTCAACGGCTTAGCTCGCAGACTAGTTAACGATGGCCACCTTCCTGAAGCGGACGCTCTTAAAGCCCAAGAGCAAAGCGATAAGAAGAAGACTCCTTTAGTGAGTTATCTGGTAGAAAAGGACATTGTTGACGGAAAAATTATTGCCACTGCAGCCGCTGAAGAATTCGGGATTCCTCTTTTCGACATTGAAGCTATTGACCTGGAACCTGACATAACCAAACTAGTCGACGAAAAACTGGTTCGCAAGCACCACGCTCTTCCCCTGTACAAACGCGGTAACAGGCTATTTGTGGCGGTCTCGGACCCCGCCAACTTACAGGCTTTGGATGAGATTAAATTCCATGTAGGCGCCAATACTGAAGCAGTCCTTGTTGAAGAAGGCAAACTCAAAGAAATCATCGAAAAAGCCATGGCCGGTGCTGACACCTCGCTTGCTGATTTAACTGGTGATGGTGACCTTGATGACTTGGATATTGGTGGCGGCGATGAAATTGAAGATGATTCAAGCGGCGACACGGATCTCGACGACGCCCCGGTTGTACGTTTTGTAAACAAAATTTTACTCGATGCCATCAATTCCGGGGCTTCTGATATCCATTTTGAGCCTTATGAAAAAACCTACCGCGTGCGATACCGAAGAGACGGTGTACTTAGAGAGGTCGCCACCCCTCCCATCGCCCTTAGTCGGCGTATTTCTGCCCGCCTGAAAGTGTTGTCCCGGCTGGACATTTCCGAGCGCAGAGTTCCTCAAGATGGCCGTATGAAAATGAAGCTCTCTAAAAATAGGGCTATCGATTTTCGTGTTAACTCTTGCCCGACCTTGTTTGGCGAAAAGATCGTATTGCGTATTCTTGACCCGACCAGCGCTCAACTCGGCATTGATGCGCTGGGCTATGAACCAGACCAAAAAGACCTCTACATGGAGGCATTACAGCAGCCACAGGGGATGATTCTGGTGACGGGGCCTACGGGCAGTGGTAAAACCGTTTCCCTGTATACCGGACTTAATATCCTCAACACTGAAGACAGAAATATTTCTACGGCGGAAGATCCTGTAGAAATCAACTTGGAGGGCATTAATCAAGTCAATGTACAGCCAAAAGTAGGGCTTACCTTTTCAGCGGCCCTTAAAGCCTTTCTGCGGCAAGACCCTGACATTATCATGGTGGGTGAAATTCGCGACCTTGAAACCGGCGAAATAGCCATTAAAGCCGCACAAACGGGCCATTTGGTGTTATCAACCCTGCATACCAATGATGCCCCCCAGACTCTGAGTCGTTTGATAAACATGGGTATCGCGCCCTTTAATATTGCCTCTTCCGTATCACTGATTATTGCTCAGCGCCTGGCCCGTCGCCTGTGTAAAAGCTGCAAAAAACCGGCCGATATCCCCCGGGAAGCTTTACTGGAAGAAGGGTTTTCAGAAGAAGACCTGCCAGGGCTTAAAATCTATAAGCCCGTAGGCTGTGACCAATGTGACGGCGGCTATAAAGGACGCGTAGGCATCTACCAAGTAATGCCCATCTCCGACGCAATGGCCCGGATTATCATGGAAGAGGGTAATGCGATACAGTTAGCCGATCAGGCTCGAAAAGAGGGTATCAAGGATCTTCGGCAATCGGGCCTGCTCAAGGTCAAACAAGGTGTCACCAGCCTGGAAGATGTTAACCGTGTCACGAAAGAATAACCGTAAAAAGAACACAATCACTAAATAGACTTCGGCAATAATCTCAGGGATCAATTATGGCTAAAAAAGCAACTGTCGACACCTATGTTTGGGAAGGGATGAACAAACAGGGAAAACGCTCTAAAGGTGAGATAGCGGGCTCAACAATAGCCCTTGTAAAAGCCGACCTGAGACGCCAGGGTGTCACACCCCTTAAGGTCAAGAAAAAGCCCAAATCATTGTTTGGTGCGCCAAAAAAGAAAATTACTGCTCAGGATATTTCCATTTTCAGCCGCCAGCTCGCCACTATGATGAGTGCTGGCGTACCATTGGTGCAAGCCTTTGAAATTGTTGGGAAAGGCCATGAAAATCCCAGCATGCAAGATTTGATTATGGATGTTAAGACGACCGTTGAAGGCGGCTCCACATTAGCGGAAGCCCTCGCGAAACACCCTTACTATTTCGACGACCTGTACTGCGCTCTCGTGCATGCCGGTGAACAGGCCGGCATCCTGGAAACCCTCTTAGATAAAATTGCTACCTACAAAGAAAAAGTTGAAGCCATCAAAGGTAAAATTAAGAAAGCCTTGTACTACCCTGCCGCAATACTGCTGGTCTCTTTTATTATTACCGCAATATTGCTGATATTTGTTATTCCCCAGTTTGAGTCTATGTTTACCAGTTTTGGGGGGGACTTACCCGCCCTCACAAAAATGGTCGTTGAGCTCTCCAACATTTTCCAGGAATACTGGTGGGCAATCTTTGGCGCATTAGGCGGCGCTATTTATGGCATAGCGCAACTCAAAAGACGCTCTAAAAAATTCAACGTCATTATGGATAAAGTTATTCTGAAACTACCCATTATCGGTGACATCATTACAAAGGCCATTATTGCCCGCTTTGCACGCACGTTGGCCACGATGTTTGCGGCGGGTATGCCGCTGGTTGAGGCCATGGATACTGTCGCCCATGCGGCAGGTAATGCCGTCTATACCAAAGCTATTCTGGGCATGAAAGACGAAGTGGCGACTGGCCAACAAATCAATGTTTGTATGAAAGAAACCGGGCTTTTCCCTAACATTCTTTTAAAAAGTATTCTTTATTCACTTTTTCTATGTGAGAATGTACTTTTCCGCGTATCTCTTTTTGAAGCTTGTTTGCTTCTATTTCTTCTATTAAATAATCAATTAAAAGTAGCAATCTTTTTTCAGTATCAATCTCTACAAACATTATATATGCTTGTTCTTTTTTTAACTTTACACTCGAACATATCAAGTCAATAATACGGTTAAAATCATGGTTTTCTTCGATGGTTTTTAATAAATCGCTTGGAAAATAGTTACTAACGCTTGAGAGTACTCTCACTTTTTCACGTACTATTTGCAGTAATGCTTCGAGTTTTAAAATATTTGAACCTTTTCCTTTAAGTAGATCAACATTTGCTACAAGTGGCTTTTGGCTTATTTCTTGTAATACTGTTGCCCGTGCTAGACCTTGAAAAAGGATTTTCACTCTTCCGTCTGGAAGTGCTACTTTTCTCATTATAGAG
>NVUB02000089.1 GCA_002401775.2 Ectothiorhodospiraceae bacterium | reverse complement strand
CCACGCATATTCCCACCACGCAGCAATGTGGTGTCTGCCATGACACCACAGACTGGGCAAACGCGACGTTTGATCACACCGGCATTATTGATAACTGCAGCAGTTGTCACGATGGCGTTACCGCCACCGGTAAATCGGCGACGCACATTGTCAGTAGTGACGTGTGTGAAGCGTGTCATCTTTCGGCAGGCTGGGCTCCACTTAAGGTTATGGATCATGCCCAAGTGGGCGAAAACTGTTCGTCTTGCCATGACGGTGTGATTGCCACGGGTAAATCACCCACGCATATTCCCACCACGCAGCAATGTGGTGTCTGCCATGACACCACAGACTGGGCAAACGCGACGTTTGATCACACCGGCATTATTGATAACTGCAGCAGTTGTCATGATGGGGTTACCGCCACCGGTAAATCGGCGACGCACATTGATGCCAGTGTTATTTGCGAGGCTTGCCACAACAAAGTGGCTTGGGATCCTGCCACCACGGTGGATCATGAGCAGGTAATAGGCTCCTGTTCCAACTGTCACGATAATATTATCGCTGAAGGCAAAAACCCGACGCATATTCTCAGCACGGATGTTTGCCAAGCTTGCCATCTCACTACCGACTGGAGTCCTGAATCTACTGTGGATCATAACGAAGTGTTGGGTTCGTGTAACGAATGCCATTTAGATGACCTGCCGGGTGATCATTGTCCGACTACTCAGGAATGTAATGTGTGTCATGACAACTACTTCGATTGGGACAGCACGATTCAAGATTGTTAAGGGGTGTCTGACGGGAATGGCACGAAGATAAGACAAAACCCCCACTCCATCCGTCATTCCGGCGCAGGCCGGAATCCAGTGGGCTACCGATCAATGGTGGTTCTGGATCCCGGCCTGCGCCGGGATGACGACAGTATTAGGCTTAACTTCGTGCCATTCGTGTCTGACAGTAAAGACCTGTTTATAAAAATAGGTAAGGGACTGCCAGGGTGAAAATGCAATAAAAATGAGTTTGTATAATGACAGTTTGTTATCATTGCTTTTTCTAAAAATATTTTTTATTGCACTTGATTGTGCAGATTGCTACGAGGGATTTTTTCGGGAGAAAGTGTTTTGTCATTTTTCCATAAGAATTTCTCTATATTAATACTCAGTATTAGTGATTTATTGGTTATATAGTAAACTACACAACTTGGTTAAATGATGGGTGTTAGGTATTGGGCTAAGCGTGACTTTGTCACTGTGAAACCTGGAAAAAGGTAACCGGAAGTTGAGTTTTGGCTAGTTTTAGACTGACTTAAGACTGATTTAAGGCTGGCTTTACATTGATCCTTCGGATCACTGCACTATAAAAAATAAAAAGTCATTAACCCCGTCATTAGTTAAGTTTGTTGGTAGCCGTAACTTAAATTATCTGAGACGTGATTTTTAATGCTGAGTACTTGCGCAGAAAAATAAAAACAGCAAGGTAGAAACCAGCAAAATTGAAGGTCATTCAACGGTAACTTATAAGGTCAAGGATAGGTAATTTAATCACGCGGTATTTGGGAACGAATCGTGGGAACTTCATGGGAGCTTCATGGGAACTTTGAATCTAGTGCAAACACGTCAGCACATTACGGGTAAAACGCCCCGAGTGCTGGCTTTGCTGTGTCTGACCTACTTCACTTTTTATTGGGGTCTTTTTGGCCGCGTCTTCCGGGCCCGCCTATGCCGTTGCCGATGTTGACCCGGCCACCTTTGACCATCTGGTAACGGGCTTCCCGCTGACGGGGGATCACGATCTTATTCTGTGTGAGTGCTGCCAACACAGTGCGAAGTTTGTCATGACAGTGTGCTGGCAGTCGGTGTTTCGCCAACACATATTCCCACTTCTGCCTCCTGTGACGCATGCCATACCACTTCTGGGTTCTATAATGGCATCGATCTTAATGACGTCTTATTGAGAATCACCAATGGGTGAGAGCTGCTTTGGTCAAAAGCTACAAATTATATTAGGAAGTTGTCAATGAAAACTTTTACCGCGTTATTGGTTGTTGTACTGGCGAGTTTGGCTTTGGGAGTCGTGAGCTTTGACTCTGACCGGACAATAATTGAAGACGTCGTGCTGGTGCGAGAGGCGGAGCAAAAGTTGTTACAACTGGAGTTTTCCGCTCCTGTGAGGGTCGTCGGGCAATACCCACAACGAAGTGGCAAAATACTACAGGTAAAACTGAGTGTGATTGCATTGGGCCGTTTTGATGAAAATGTATCTTTGCTGGAAGAGTTTGTGGGAATAGAAGAAGGCAAAGAAATTTACATGACGCACATGCAATATGAAGGCAATGTGCCGGGCGGTCCATTTCTGGTCATGAAATTTAACCGACCAGTACAATGGCAAGTGACCGAAGGTGACAGTTTAATGAGTATGGATATTATTATTAAAAAAGTATAATGAAAGAGGCACAAAAGTCAGATACCGTTTTACCGGTTGCTTGTCTGAGTATGGGTTCGGAGTATGGAAGTTACATTGATAGGGTATGCTCGTCGTAATAGTGGTGCTGCTGTAAGTCTTTTCAGTCGTATCATTAGCTGCACACTTTACCGTGTGCTATTCGTGTGCCTGCTATTCATCACGTTCCCTGGGCAAGCGGCGCAAGTGGTTTTGGATGAAATAAAAGTGCATGAAGAGGACGATGCTACGAGCATCGAAATCTTTTTTGGGTTGCCATTGCGATACCTGAAACACTTCCCGCAAAAAATGGGCGAAATTGTACAGATTCAACTCGAGCTGGGTTTGGACGAAGGAGAGCGCCGGGATCGCCATAAAGAAGTCCGGGAAGGCGGTGAATTACTTTCACCTGAAGGTCAGGAGTCTGTTTTAGTCTATGTGACCTATGAAGAAGGGGTGCCCGGCGGCCCGTACCTTACCTTGCGGTTCTCACATATGGTACGTTTTGACGTACTCTCAGGGCCAGACCGCAAGAGCCTGTCGGTAAAGGTGTATCACGATGACCCTTCGCAGAAAAATAAATTAATCGACATTAAAAAGTCTCAACAATCCAATATTGATTTAATGATGGCAAAGGCACGCCAGGCCATTACCTTTGGTAATAATAAAGGCGCTATCGACCAGCTAAGAAAAATTATTCGTTCCCCAAAACATTCACACAGTCAACAAGCCAATGAGTTGTTAGGTTTAGCGCTGGAACGAGACAAGCAAATTCCCAGAGCCAAATACGAATATAAAAAATACCTGAAACGATATCCTAAAGGTGATGGTGCCGATCGGGTAAAAAAACGTTTGGCGGCATTACGAAACGTGCGCGTGAAAGCGAAACGAAAATTGCGACGTTCACGCGCGGTACGCAACCGTAGCCAATTTATTACGTTCGGGCGATTTACCCAATATTACAGTGAATATTATCTGGATCGCGAGCTAGAAGGTGAAGCAGAAGACCTGGAACAGGAACTGCAACAACAACTGTTGAGTACAAATTTCTCCATTAAGAGTCGATACCGTGGCGAAGACCGCACCATTCAAGCGATATTTAATGCCAGCCACCGGTATGACTTTCTGGCAGGAGATGAAGGTAGGGAAGATGATGATAAAAGCGAAGCCGATATTCGTCGGATGTATATCGACATTGACGATTCATTGTACGGATTTAAAGGACGCATAGGACGTCAGTCGAGCCGTAATGGCGGCGTATTTGGTACCTTTGACGGTATAGTGGCCGGGTATCGCGTCGCCCCACAATGGACGGTAAGCGCGGTAGCAGGTGAACCCCTTATTCGCACATTTACCGATGTTGAAGTCCCAGAAAAATTCTTTTACGGCTTAAAGGCCGACGTAGTCAGTAAAGACAAATCGCTCGGCAGTAATATGTACTTTGTGCAACAAGACGTTGACGGCATCCTCGACCGGCAGGCATTGGGGGGGGACGTTCGCTTTGCGAAAAAAGGCCTGAGTATTTTTGGCTTGCTCGACTACGACGTGTCCTATAGCGAAATCAGCTTGATAAACGTGCGAGTCGGTTGGAATTACACCGAATCCAATAAACTCAATTTCTCCTATAACCGGCGTAATTTGTTATTCACCAGCCTGGCATTAAGAGGCATGTCCGGGATCTTTACCATTGAACAACTACTCGGTTATTTGCCAGAATCAGAAATTCGTCGTATCGCCAAAGAACGCACCGTCGTCAATCAAACCTTAACCGTCGGAAACAGTTATCAACTGAACAAAGACCAGCAAGTAAACCTTGACGTGACAGTGCTCACTTCTTCAGGGTCACCCGAGGGTGTTAACCCATTAAAAGTACAGCAGCAAATTGATGATCCAACAGCAACAATTAGTACCGCGATATTTGCCCAGGAAAGCAGAGGCTACGAATTAATCTACGCCCTCCAGTGGATCTCCAGTAACACCTTCGTCTCTCGTGATTTGTATGTAGCAGGCTTGCGACATTCAGACTTTGAAAGCTATACTGACACCTCTTTATTTATTAATGCCCGATTGCCGCTACAGAAAAAATGGCGATTAGGAATACGCCTCAACATATCCGACCGAAACTCATCCTCATTCGGTAAGCGCACTACAGTGTCACCGGTATTTAAATTAAATTATCGCCTCAGCAAAGCCTGGTCGTTTGATTCAGAACTGGGCCTGGATTTCGTCGATAACACCGAACAACCTGATGAAGTCCGACGACGCCTGCGCTTGTCGTACAGCTACACGTTCTAAATTATAGAGTCAGTGCTCAGTGAAAAGTGCTAAGGTGGATGTAGGAGCGGCTTCAGCCGCGAATGATGCACCTCAAGTCTTCTTTTTCTTTTTCTTTCTCTTTCTCTTTCTTTCTCTCTCTCTCGACCGCCACCAGAAAATACTGAAATATCATTGTACGGATAATGATTCGGATGATACCGACCGATACTGACCGATACCGACCCGAAGTTGTACTTCGGGTTATGTTTTTAGTGAAAATACCACGTCAAGAAAATATTGTGATTCATTAGGAACGAAAGGCATCAATATACTGCTGGTATCCTTTTCTGATAGTTCATTGGTATTTCGGTAAACTCAAATAAAAATATTTTCCCATCCCTGACAAATCAAAACATCACTAATAATTAATCATAGGTTACTCAAAATAACCACATTTTTGATTCGTCGTTCCGCAAAGATTTAAACTTGAATCCAGAGCCTTTTCTGCTTAGAAATATCTAATAATAATGGCTAATGTAGCGTGGCCGTGAGCTTAGGAATAAACAACCTTCAACCATTAAACCGTCATTCCGGCGTGTTGTAAGCCGGAATCCAGTGACATTTTATAGCTACAGAGGGGTGATTTACTTAAAGTGGATGGCCTTGTATGCCCGTAGCAGTGCAATGGTATGGCATGGTTTTTGAAAAAATATTCGCTCTTGAATCTATGCCCGAACGCTGCCCTGAATCATCCGAGAGACAATATTTCACATACGTGGTTCGAGTATTACTAATAGGTGATTATCGATTATTATTTTGCGTGGTAGGAGATACGGTTAGGGTATTAGATTTTAAAGGGAGCGGGAAAAATAAGCCTGAGTAAGCAGTGGGTGATGAAAATAAAATAACTAACTAATCATGTCGAACCGAGAACATGTACTCTCGACTCAGACATTGCGTCACGGTGCTGCGCAACGTGACCTACGAAAAAACAGTCCTTAGCACTCAGTTATTAGCAGTTATTAGGACACCCAATGCGCCGAGATAAATCGGTAGTTAATCAATTAGTGAAAGCCCACAAAACCATAGTAGTGAAAAAGCAGGCGAACAATGAGAGCAGAAGGAAAAAATGAAATGTTCCAACATCCCCTGTCACCCGTTTAATTTTATGTCTTGTTGTTTATAGGGATGCGGTAGGTACCAGCAATGAGATAGGCACTGCAAACAATTTTTCACCAAATGATAAAATATTTTCGCCATCGTAAAATACTACGCCTGCGGCAAACTGTTTTCCGCAGGCGCCTTTTAATTTTTTTAAGCCTTTAAAATCACTTTGTGTGATAGTGGCGGCGGCTTTTATTTCTATTCCTGCCAGTTGCAGGCCTTGTTCTATAATTATATCAACTTCTACCTTGTCTTTATTGCGGAAGTGGTAAAACTTTAATTCTTCATCATGCCAGTCGGCGAGTTTTCGCAGTTCCTGATAAATAAATGTTTCCAGTAGCTGGCCGAGCAGAGTTTTGTTTTGCCAGAGCGTTAGGCTATTTATGCCCAGCAATGCGCAAGTTAATCCCGTGTCCGATAGGTGCATTTTTGGAGTTCTTATCAAACGACTTAATCGGTTGCTATGCCAGGGCTGTAATAGTTCGATTAAAAATATTTGTTCAAGTAACGCCAAATATTCACGAATAGTAGGGCGGCTTAACGAGAACGGAGAAGCCAAATCTGCCGAGTTAAATAAGCGAGCCGTTTGGCTGGCGGCTAAGGCTAATAGTTTAGGCAATATATCCAGGTTACGAATACGCGCTATGTCTTGCACGTCTCGCTGAATAATTGTAGTGATGTAGTCCCGGTACCAGGCACTTTGGCGCTTTGCTGTAGTGCGTGCAATGGCTGCGGGATAGCCGCCTTTGCAGATGATGTCGGCCAACGACTCGCCTAAACAGGGTAGGCTGATTGGGTTAGCAGTTTTGTTAGGTTTTAGGTCAAAATCTGCATTGAATAATTGCTGTAGGAATTCCGGTTTTTGCCCTGTAAGTTCACATTGAGCGAGCGGGCGCAGATGAATGATTTCCATCCTGCCTGCTAATGAATCTGCCAGCTTTGGTAGCAATAATACATTGGCCGACCCTGTCAGAATAAATCGCCCAGGCTTGCGATTGTTGTCAACACTGGCCTTGATAGCGGTGAACAGTTCTGGAGTACGCTGGATTTCATCGAGTATTGTTTTTTCTGGCAGCCGTTGAACAAAGCCTACAGGGTCCTCCTTTGCAGCTTGAAGCTGGTTGTCATTGTCGAAACTGATGTAGTGATAGCCGAGCTGTTCACCAACATATTGGGCTAGGGTGGTTTTACCACATTGGCGGGAGCCATGGAGCAGTACGACAGGCGTGTCTTGCAGTGCCTCGCGTAGTGTTTCTTCTGTAAATCGGTGGTAAAAAGTGTTTTGCATGCGTTGCTATTTCGCTTGGGCTAAGTGTCCAATTATTCGGCTAAGTGTAAGTAAATAATCGTCCAATTGAAAGAGTTTGTTCGTCCAAGTGAAAATAAAAGTGTATTTTTTGCAGGAAATATCGACTGAATAACGGGGTAAGTCCGCTGTTGGCTGTGTTGTTTATTGGATGAGGATTAATGATAAACCGTGTCAAAAGTAGGGATATAATCCTGATGAACCGCCTATTAATGGCCTTTATGCTTGCCATATTCATCGAAACGGTGTATAACATGTAAATTAACTGTTAATTTACATGTGGGGCGCGTTATGTACACTACAAGCGACATTTATCCAGTATCTGACTTCAACCGAAAGACTAGCGAACACATCAAGCGTGTTCAGGAAACCAAGAAGCCCGAAGTACTAACCGTTAATGGTAAAGCTGCAGTCGTAATGGTTGATCCTGAATCCTATGATCAGCTCATTCAAAACCATGATTTGCTACAGACCATAAAAAATATTGCTATAGCCAATGAACAACATGATAACGGTCAGGCTAAACCAGCAAAACAAGTATTTCAAGAACTCAAAGATGAGTTAAAAGCTAAGTACCCTGATGCAAATTTATAATGTTGACCTCCCGCAGGTCATCATTGAGAAAATCAGAGAACAGGCTCTTGTAATTGCCTTGGATAAACCATCTGTAGCAGTACAATGGTACGACATGGTTTTTGAAAAAATATTCTCTCTTGAATCTATGTCCGAACGCTGCCCTGAATCATCCGAGAGCCAATATTTCACATACGTGGTTCGACGATTACTAATTGGTAATTATCGATTACTGTTTCGCATGGTAGGGGATACGGTTAGGGTATTAGATTTTAAAGGGGGAGGGCAAAGCCTGGTCATTTGACTCAGAGATAGGATTGGATTTTGTGGATAGCGCCAACCAACCCGATGAAGCACGACGTCGTTTACGCATGTCATACAGTTATACCTTCTAAATTTCCGTTTTTTAAAGACAGTGCTAAGTGCTTAGTGCTAAGGACTTCCTGGTTCCCTCGGAGAACCGTGGGAACCAGGAAAAACCGTCATGCCGGGCTTGACCCGGTATCCAGAGACTTCATACCCGTTCAAAAGCTCTGGATCCCGGCTAAAAACGTGCCGGGAAGACGGACTGTAGAATGGTTCTCAGCACTCAGCACTTAGCACTAGTTTTACCTAGTCCCCACGCTCCGCTTGGGAATGCATACAGCGTGTAATTTTACAAAGTAAGGTATGGGTTCCCACGGAAGACCATGGGAACCAGGAAAAACCGTCATGCCGGGCTTGACCCGGTATCCAGAGACTTCATACCCGTTCTAAAGCTCTGGATCCCGGCTAAAATATGCCGGGAAGACGGACTGTAGAGTAGTTCTTGGCACTCAGCACTTAGCGCTTAGCACTAGTTTTACTTAGCCCCCATTTTTCCCGAAGGTACGGGGGATGATAGTTCTTCTGCGCCTGCTTTTATTAGTGTTTTTGCGACTTTTTTCTGGTTATGTTCTCGGGCTACATACAGGGCTGTACGTTTGTCGCTGGAGGCGATGCGCACATCTGCGCCGTAGCGGAGTAGTGTGGATATGGCTTTTGTGTTGCCTGAGCGTGCGGCTAGCATCAGGGATGTCCAGCCATTATGATTTTGAATGTTGGGGTCGGCATTTTGCTCGAGCAGTAAGTTGAGTACTTTTACATTGCCTCGTGATGCTGCGAACATCATTGGTGTCCAATTGTCATTATTGGCGGTGTCAGTTTTAGCGCCTTTGGCAAGTAGGCTGCGGGCGACCCGTGTGTGGTTGTTGCGTATAGCTAGAATGAGTGCGGTATCACCATTTTTTCCCATTATTTCCGGGTTGGCGCGGCGGCGCAAGAGAATATTGACGCTGTCCAGGTCACCATTTTCGGCGGCAATACCCAAAGCCGTGCGCAGTCGTTTGTCGATCTTGTTGGGGTTGACTCCGGCTGACAATAACGCACGAAGACTTTTGTAGTGCCGGTAACGGGCGGCGAAGGTGAGAGGGGTGTCTCCTTGGCGATTATTTTGATTGCGTTGTGCGCCACCCCGTAAAAGTGCTTGTATGACGGCGGGTTCTGATTTTTCCACCGCTAACATCAGGGCGGATACGCCTGACTTGTCGAGTAGCTCGGTCTTTGCGCCGTGCTTGATAAGGGCAGTAACGATTTCAGCACGATTAAAGGCGGCCGCCGTATGCAAGGCGGTGCGGCCATCGCTTTGTTGTTGATTGACATTGGCTTCGTGCTCTAAGAGCATTTCCACCACTTGAAGGTGATTTTTGGCCGTTGCCGCAATAAGTGCAGTGCGCTGGGTAGGGGTGCTCAAATTGGCATCAGCTCCACCCGCAAGCAGTGTCTTTACGGTGAGAAGTCGATTATGGGATGCGGCTTCATATAAGGGAAACGCCCCTGAGATGTCTTTTTTGTTCGGTTTGGCACCGTGGGCCAGTAATACTTCTGCGCTGCTGGACTGGTCATGCTGTGCGGCGATCATTAACGGTGTGCGGTCAAATTTATCGGTGTAATTGACCTTGGCGCCCAGTTTGAAAAGGTCGCGTAGACCATTGGCAAAGCCTTCCTGCACGGCCCAGGCCATAATTTCATTAATATCGAGGGCTTGTTTTCGGGTGCTGGACGTTAAAGACTCGATATTGATATTGGTGAGTTTGCCTTCGACAATGCCGCTCAGTTTTAGCCGGGCGAGATCCACACCATTGGCATCTGCACGACGAAACCAGTGTTCCGCTGCGGCAGGGTCTTTTTTGATGCCCAGTCCTTTTTGATACATCACGCCCAAATTGTACTGGGCCCGGGCATGGCCATTGTGGGCGGCTTTGGTAAACCACTCTACGGCGAGGGGAAGGTTGGGTTTAACACCCAGGCCACGACGATACATAGAGCCCAGGCGGTATTGGGCGCGTTTATCATTTTGTTCCGCGAGATTGCGCCAGCTCAGTAATGCCTCGGAAAAATCACGCAGCCGGGCAGCTTCCATGGCTTGTTCGTATTGCAGATCGTTTTCGGTGGGTTCAGTCTCTTCAAATGACGATTCAGCATGTAGTGCTGAATGGGGCAATATGATGAACAAAATCCAGATTAAAAGATGACGTTTCACAGCGTGCTCTATTTTTGTGACAATAGTGACCTATTTTCATGATGTATCGCCAGGATGCAAGTCACTTTGCGCTTTAGGGCAAAATTTTTCCCGCTGGGGCAGGTTTCAATCCCGCTTAATCATCCCATTCACGGATGTTAATGAACGCAGAATTGCCGAATAAGGCTTATCATATTTTCTGATAGGATAAACTGTGTCAAACTCTCTGAAATGGGTAAAACTGCTGCTCTGAATCTCTCAATTCAGATGCATGAAAACTGGCGTAATTCGCGAGGAAAAATAATGAATTTGCATGAATACCAGGCTAAAAACCTGTTTTCTGACTATGGTATCCCTGTTCCAATAGGACATGTAGTGTCTTCCGTGAATGAAGCGAAAGGGCTGAAGGGCGATGCCTGGGTAGTAAAGGCACAGGTTCATGCCGGTGGGCGTGGCAAAGGCGGTGGTGTAAAGCTGGTGAGCAATGGTGCTGAGCTGGAAGCGGCGGCGCGTGAATTGCTGGGCAGCCAGTTGGTGACGCATCAGACTGGCCCGAAAGGATTACCGATCGACAAACTACTTATCGAAACCCCCTGTGATATTGCCAAAGAGCTGTATCTGGGCGCGCTGGTTGACCGCGCGCGTAATCAGTTAGTGTTTATGGCCTCCAGCATGGGCGGCATGGATATCGAAGCGGTCGCGGCGAGTGATCCCGATAAAATCCTGCAAGTGGCCGTTGATCCTGCAACGGGCTTGCAGCCTTTTCAATGTCGACAGCTTGCGTTTGGGCTGGGGTTGAAAGACGGTCAAATCAGAGAGCTGACACAGATCATGTTAGGTCTGTACCGCCTGTTTATAGAAAAGGATTTGAGCCTGGTGGAAATCAACCCCCTGGTTATCACCGGAGAAGGCAAGCTGCTGGCGCTGGACGGTAAAATAAACCTCGACGATAACGCGCTGTTTCGCCACAAAGATTTGGAAGAAATGCGTGACCCCATGCAGGAAGACCCTGCGGAACATAAGGCCGCGCAATTTGATCTTAACTACGTCACGCTGGACGGCAACATTGGCTGCATGGTCAACGGCGCAGGTCTGGCCATGGCGACCATGGATATCATTAAACTGCACGGGGGAGACCCGGCAAACTTCCTCGACGTGGGTGGCGGCACCACCGCCGAGCGCGTTGCCGAGGCTTTGAAACTCATCGTCTCCGATGAAAAGGTGGAAGCCATACTGGTGAATATTTTTGGCGGCATCGTACGCTGTGATTTAATTGCCGATGGCATATTGCAAGCCATTCATGAAATAGACCTACAGGTGCCCGTGGTGGTGCGCCTTGAAGGCACTAATGCAGAGGCCGGGCGCGAGTTACTGAATAAGTCAAGCCTGAAAGGCAATGGTCTGTCGATAATTGCCGCAACCGACCTGGCAGATGCTGCCAGTAAAGTGGTTAAAGCGGCTATAAGCTCGTCAAAAGGAAAAAACTGATGTCGGTGCTCATTAATAAAAATACACGCGTGATATGTCAGGGTTTCACCGGAAAGCACGGCACTTTTCATTCTCAGCAAGCCATTGAATACGGCACCAACATGGTGGGTGGTGTAACACCGGGCAAAGGCGGGCAAACCCATCTGGAACGCCCTGTCTTTAATACCGTGCGTGAAGCCGTTGATCAGGCCCAGGCTACTGCCAGCATGATCTTTGTACCCGCGGCCTTTGCGGCGGACTCCATCCTGGAAGCCGCAGATGCGGGTATTAACGTCATTGTTTGCATTACAGAAGGCATACCCGTACTGGATATGGTGAAAGTAAAGGCAGCCCTAAAAGGCAGTGATGTCACGCTCATCGGGCCTAATTGCCCCGGCATTATTACCCCTGGGGAATGTAAAATTGGCATCATGCCGGGCATGATCCACAAGAAAGGATCAATCGGCATCGTGTCGCGTTCTGGTACGTTAACCTATGAAGCCGTATATCAGACGACACTCAATGGCTTGGGCCAGAGCACCTGCATCGGCATTGGTGGTGACCCGATTCAAGGGACCAACTTCATTGATTGCCTTGAAATGTTTGAGCAGGACCGGCAAACCAAAGGTATTATCATGGTGGGTGAAATAGGGGGTTCAGCGGAAGAAGAAGCGGCTGAATACATCAAAAAACACGTTAAAAAACCCGTCGTCGGTTATATTGCGGGCGTGACAGCACCACCCGGAAAACGTATGGGCCACGCTGGAGCGATTATCTCCGGCGGCAAGGGAACCGCTAAAGACAAATTCGCGGCACTGGATGCTGCAGGCGTGTCTATCGCACGTTCACCCGCCGACCTTGGCGTACGCATGATGGAGTTTTTTAATAGCTAAACGCAGCATAGCTTGAAGAAATAAAACCCAACGCAAAGACACTGAGGTGCAGAGACCGCAAAGGTTGAATGATTTTTTGGTTTCTTAGCGCCCTTTGTACCTTTGCGGCTTTGCGTTGGAGATTTATATTCTGAAAAGGACCGGTAGTAATAATACCTTCCTACAAACTGGTACAGCCCGGTAACGGTTGTTTTTGAATTTTTTGGATAAACACCCTCTATGTCCCAACGTTTGTGTCTCGTCATTGCCCAGTTAAATTTCTTGGTTGGCGATGTGTCAGGCAATACGCAAAAAATTATTGACGCGGCAGGTCGTGCCCGCGATGAGCATCAAGCCGATGCAATTCTGTTTCCAGAACTGACCCTTAGCGGATATCCCCCGGAAGACTTGTTATTAAGGCCGGGTTTACATCGCAGGGTGGAGCACGCTTTATCGCGTATTCAGTCACAGGTGAAAGGTATCGACGTCATTTTGGGTTTTCCTGAATCCACGGAAAAAGGCTTGTTCAATGCCGCGACAGTCCTGCGAGGCGGTAAACGTATTGCCACTTACCATAAAAGCCAACTGCCTAATTACAGCGTTTTTGATGAAAAACGGTACTTCATCGCCGGTGATAAACCCTGTGTGGTCGACATTGCCGGTGTCTCTGTCGGCTTAACCATTTGTGAAGATATCTGGCACAGCAAACCTGCAATGGATGCCAAACACGCCGGAGCACGATTGATCCTGAATCTTAATGCATCCCCCTTTCATCGCGCTAAATCCTCTGAGCGTGAAGTCGAATTGCAAAAACGAGTACAGGAAACGGGACTACCCATCGTCTACGCTAATTTGATGGGGGGTCAGGATGAGTTGGTCTTCGATGGTGGTTCCTTGGTGATGACCGCTACGGGAGACGTCAGTCAGCGTTTTCCGATATTTGAAGAGGGACTATATCCCGTTACTTTTTTGATTGACGATTCTGGAAAGGTAACGCCGCAAGCAGGCGATTGCGCCCCGATTGCAAGTGATGTGGAGAGCGTCTATCAAGCATTGGTGTTGGGTGTTCGGGATTACGTGAGAAAAAATGGATTTCCCGGAGTGCTTATTGGTTTGTCGGGCGGCATTGATTCTGCGCTGACACTGGCGATAACCGTGGATGCTATCGGCGCTGAAAATGTTGAAGCTGTGATGATGCCGTCGCGTTACACCATGGACATGAGTGTGGAAGATGCACGCGAGCAAACTGACAACCAAGGTGTGAAGCATCGTGTATTACCTATAGAACCCGCCTTTAATGCTTTTCTCGCCACCTTGCAGGATGCTTTTGACGGAACAACACCTGATGCCACAGAAGAAAATATTCAGGCGCGTTGCCGGGGAGTGTTGCTAATGGCACTTTCCAATAAAGGCCATAAAGTGGTGATTACCACGGGCAATAAAAGTGAAATGGCCGTCGGTTACGCCACCTTGTACGGCGACATGGCCGGTGGCTATTCAGCCTTAAAAGACGTGCCTAAAACCCTGGTATATGCATTATCCCATTATCGGAACCGCCTCTCGCCGGTGATTCCTCAGCGAGTAATAGACCGGCCGCCGTCGGCAGAATTAGCAGAAGACCAGCAAGACAGCGATAGCCTGCCACCGTATGACGTGCTGGATGCAATACTGGAAAAATATATAGAGCAGGACCAATGCGCTGAGGATATTGTTGCTGCCGGTTACGATGCCAACACGGTGGAAAGAGTGATTATGCTGGTGAATCGCAATGAATATAAACGTCGCCAGGCAGCGCCAGGGGTTCGCATCACGCAGCGAGCCTTTGGGAGAGACCGGCGTTACCCCATAACCTCGGGGTATGATCGGTCGTAGTTATGGGTAGTTACAGGTAGTTATCTGTAGTTATTTATAGATATAACTGGGACACAAGACAAGGATACCCTGCATTCAGAAGATGCCGTAAATACATCCCTGTAGGCTCGGCAGCCGCGTCCCTGCGGCTGACGCTTCTGAATACAGGGTATCCTTGTCTACTGGTTTTAGTAACTGACCGAAATTCGAAATTAAACAAACGGAACAAATACGGACTAAAATAGTATAAAGCAATGGAGAATCATAACGATGAAAAAAATTGAAGCAGTGATTAAACCCTTTAAACTGGATGATGTGCGTGAAGCCTTATCTGAAATCGATGTAACGGGGATGACCGTAACAGAAGTTAAAGGATTTGGTCGTCAAAAAGGCCATACCGAGCTTTATCGAGGCGCTGAATATGTGGTCGATTTTTTACCCAAAGTGAAAATTGAAATGATCGTCATGGAAGACCGTGTAGATGCTTGCATTGAGGCCATTATTAACTCGGCTCGTACCGGCAAAATTGGTGATGGTAAAATATTTGTGAGTAGCGTAGAAAAAACCGTTCGTATTCGTACCGGTGAGCAGGACAGCGAAGCGTTGTAGTTAATATAAATAGTTAATATAAATAGTTAATATAAATAGTTAATAATAAACTGAAAAAACGGCAGGGAAGCTGTTAAGTAATTATTGTATGCTTCCAACATTATCTTCAATTGTATTCGTCGAAATGTAAGTCCTTACGATAATCCACATACTTGGGATAAACACGTTTCACTGAGTGAATTTGCGGAGGCCTACAACCGCTTCTACCGCTGTACCTAAAACCGTTCCTACAAGGAAACGGGAGGGCTGGCAATGCACTTGCGGCTATCATTAGTGGCTCTTTTACCGCTTAATTCCGCGCAAATCTGACTTGTTAATTGGCCATTCCCTGCGCCGATACCACCGGGTTTACATCCAGCACACGCTGTGCATCGGCGGCGAGGTCATTCAGTTTTAATTCTTTGTAAGCATCCACCATTAACTTCAGGCCCAGTCGCGAAGCGGGTGTACGCGGGAAATTGCTGACCACATATTTGGCGCGATTCACCACCGCCACATATGCACCACGTTTTGCGTAATAATCTGCAACGTGAATTTCGTGCATGGCGAGGCTATTACGCAAGTGCCCCATACGTTGAACGGCATCGGCGGCATATTGGCTTGTGGGAAACTTTTTCACCAAAGCGGCAAAGTAATTGTAAGATTTTTGCGTCGAACTGGGGTCTTTCAAACTCGAAGCCATCGAAACAAAACTGTCGAGCGGGTCATCTTTTTTACTGGCGCTGGCTAATCCGCGTAGATAATAGGCGTAATCAACATTGGCATGGCGCGGATGCAATTTAATAAAACGATCCGCTGAAGCAATCGCCGTATCGGGCTCATTAAACTTAAAATAAGCGTAAGCGGTGTCGAGCTGTGCTTGTTCAGCATAGCGGCCAAAAGGGTACTTTGCCTCCAATGTTTCATAATGCTCGATAGCCACTTCATAATCGCTGGCATCGAGGGCCAGTTTGGCTTCTTTAAACAGTTTTTGGGCGCTCCATTTTGAAATGTCATCTTCTTCATCGGGGCTGGTGGCACAGGCTCCGAGCCCAAGCAGCATCACCATGGCAAAAGTGGCGGAGGTGAGGGTGGATATTGGTTTGGACATAAACGACATTAGGGTAACTCTTAAGTTGAAATGCATTAATTAGAGACAGCAATGAGATCGCATTGATAGAACATTGCGTTATCATTGCAATAACCTTGAATCAGTTGTTTCAGTTGTTTCAGTTACTATCAATTACTTCAATTACTAATAAAGCACCAGAAAAGGGTACCCTTTTCTGGTGTACCACCCGTAGTATTTTTGAAAAATGCCAGTCCGTGAGTCAAAAAGCAGCCTGTCACGAAACACACTGGCCGGAAACACGGTATTATAGCGGCCTACGAGCACAGAGAGAAAGTCTATTCCATGGGCGACACAAAACAACAGTATGACGAAACCATTCCGGATAACTTGGCCGGTATGCGACTAGACCAGGCGCTGGCCAGTATGTTCCCGGATTATTCCCGTGCGCGCCTGCAAAAATGGATCAAAGAGGGCCAGGTCAGCGTAGACGGTGGTAAATTGCGGGCCAAAGACGTGATTCACGGCGGTGAACAAGTATCACTGACCGTTGTTCTCAAAGAAGAAACCTCCTGGCGCGCGCAAGCGATCCCCTTGAATATCGTGTTTGAGGACGAATCCCTCATCGTTATCAACAAACCTTCTGGACTGGTGGTGCATCCGGGTGCAGGCAATATGGACAGCACCCTCAGCAATGCCTTGCTGCATCACGCACCAGAGTTGGAAAACGTCCCCCGCGCTGGAATCGTACATCGAATCGACAAAGATACCACCGGTCTGCTGGTTATCGCCCGCACACTGATCGCCCAAAAGTCGCTGGTGGAACAATTACAGGCCAGAGAAATTGACCGCCACTACCAAGCCCTGTGCATGGGCGTGATGACTGCCGGTGGCACCATTGATGCACCCATAGGCCGTCACCCCGTCAACAGAACACGGCAAGCCGTTGTGGATATGGAAAACACCTCCAGTAATGGCAAAGAAGCCATTACCCACTACCGTGTTGCCGAGCGGTACCGGGTGCATACTCTGGTCAATGTACAGCTGGAAACGGGCCGTACCCACCAAATCCGCGTTCACATGGCTCACATTAACTATCCATTGGTCGGCGATGCCACCTACGGTGGCCGTTTGCGCATACCACCTGCCGCCACCCAGGAATTTGATCAGGCACTGAGAAAATTCAAGCGTCAGGCTCTTCATGCTGCCAGTCTGGGATTCATTCATCCAGAGAGTGGTGAAAAAGTATCCTGGCAAGCACCACTACCCAAAGACATGGAAACATTGCTCAACGCCTGTCGGCAGGATCTAAAAGACTTCGCCAAAAAATGACCTTTATCACCCCCGATTGGCCCGCACCGAAAAACATACAGGCCATCAGTACCACTCGCCAAGCGGGGAAGCAGGGAAGCACAAGCCAGCCACCGTTTGATAGTTTTAACCTCGGTGGGCATGTCGGCGATGAGCCCGCTGCCGTCGCCAGTAATCGCCAGAAATTACGTACCGCCCAGGCACTTCCCGCAGAACCGTACTGGCTTAACCAGACTCACGGAATTGCGGTAGCAGACCTCGACGAAACAACGCACGACCTTCCAGAAGCCGATGCCAGCACTACCACCATGGCAAAAATAATCTGTACCGTACTCACCGCCGACTGCCTGCCCGTATTGTTTTGCAATAAAGCCGGTACCCGCGTTGCCGCCGCACATGCCGGATGGAAAGGACTGGCCGCAGGTGTATTGGAAGCCACCGTCTCGTGTTTTAAAGAACCTCCCGAAAACATCATCGCCTGGTTAGGCCCCGCCATCGGTCCACAAGCGTTTGAAGTAGGGGAAGAGGTACGGCAGGCTTTTTGTGACACCGCCCCACTTGCCGAGCAAGTCTTTAAATCCGTTCAGCATGAAAGCTTTTCACGTAAATCGATAGCACATAAATCGATAGTCGATGTGTATCAACTAGCGTGCCAGCGACTCGCAGCAGTGGGCGTGAAAGCCGTTTATGGGGGAGGGCGATGTACCTATACTGAAGCTGAAAGCTTCTATTCATACCGCCGAGACGGGCAAACGGGAAGAATGGCGAGTTTGATTTGGATCAGTGAAAAAAAACCAGCATAAGTATTAACCTCATTAAATAAAGATGAGAGTCAATTTAGTCTCGTAGGGTGGGTACGCTTTACTGTGCTCACGCGGAAAGATGAAAGCAAAGCTACAGGAAAATTGTGCTCAACAATTTTCATTAAATATTTCGAGTAACCTTATCATTATATCGTGTACAAGAAGACAAAATTCCTTTTTAAACATATAAACAACCTATAACCCGAAGCTATGCCTAATAGGAAATATCGATGGATGAACGCATAAGCCCGAAGTACACACATGAAAAACTAGGCAACCCAAGTACAGAAGATTTGATCGATGTATTCGATGATATCTGGCGTAGCTATATGTTTGAGCCAGGGCGGATACTGCTAGACTCTCCAAATGGTTCAGTTGCCGCCATGCTTATACTCTGCTCGTACTACGAGGCAATTGAAAGTCTCTACACAGGGCTGTCTAGTAGGAGTAAATCACAAGCATTCTTTATCAAAGGGTTTGCCAGGGTCTTTTCTGCACCGAGCGGAATCGAAAAAGTCGCAAAAGAGATATATAACCATGTCCGTTGTGGTCTTGTTCACGAGGGTGTGTTGCGCTCAAAAGTCCACTACAGCAATGACGGGCACAAAGCATTTTTCTTAACGTACCCCAAAAACAGTGATGGATCGCTTGATACCACTGGTCCAAGCGAATCAATCATCGTAAACCCTGAGCGGATGTATAGCGCAACTTTGAGTCACTTTGAAAACTACGTTGATAACCTTCGATTAGGAACTATTCCCTTGGAAGTCAAAAACTTCGAATTATTTGTAATGTCTCAATATGATGTGGGTAGTGGGGAAAGCATTATTGGGATGACTTACGATGAATTCGTCGCAAAGGCATGACAGGGAAAATTTACTCTAATCAATGGTGATAGCGTCCTTTAGTGGTTTCGGACGAGCCTGATTTTAACCCCGTTCAACGATAAATTTCTGAGGCAAAAAAATAATGAAATATATTTCGATACTTCGCGGGATAAATGTTGGCGGGAAAAAGAAAATTAAAATGTTCGACCTTAAAGCATTGTATGAATCCTTGGGGTTTTGCAATGTCATTACTTATATTCAAAGCGGAAATGTGATATTTGAATCAAACGTCAAAAATAAGACCTCCTTAAAGGTGTTAATAGAAGAGGCCATAAAAAGTAAATACAAATTCTCTGTGCCCGTAGAACTTCGCACCCATCGAGAGTTGGCGAACATTATTAAAAACTGTCCATTTGGGGATGTTGATTTAGAGGAAAATGGTACCAAGGTGTTGGTCACGTTTTTTGATGCAGCCCCAAGCAATGACAATGTTAAAAAGTTGCTAAACACGGTTGTTTTACCCGAACAGTTGGTTGTAAAGGGCAAAGAAGCATATGTATATTGTCCTGGTGGATATGGGAAAAGTAAGCTATCAAACACTTTCTTAGAGAAGAAGTTTGATGTGAATGCTACTACCCGAAATTGGAAGTCAGTATCTACGCTTTTTGAGTTGTCGATGTAGTATGAGGTAGTGACTGTCAGTGCTGAGGGTTGAGGACTAAGGACTAAGGACTAAAGGGCAACGTTCTTAGTGGTGGTTTGCCTTTAGCTTTCACGCCTTGTCCATACTCTGTAGATCATGTTGCGAAGCACCATGACGATCATTTTCAGCCGAGAAAATGTGTGCTCGATTAAGCCATTGCGTCATGGTGCGGCGCAACGTGATCTACGGAAAGCCAGTGCTCAGAAGGTACTAAAAGATAGTGCTAAGTGCTAAGTAAAAGACCCTGGAGCCTTACTTTTGAGGGTTTACAACTGACTTTTGTAGGTCATGTTGCGAAGCTGCGTGACGACCATTTTGGCTGAGAACATGTGTGCTCGGTTAAGCCTTTGCGTCATGGTGCTGCGCAATGTGACCTACGGAAGGCCAGTCCTCATTCTCCAGCACTAAAGCACTTAGCACGTAGCACTTAGCCTAAAAACCCCGTTAGATTCATGATGGGAACTTCTGTTAGCATGGCGGTGTCTTTTGAACTTGCTATATCCCCTTATTTTTAATGCAGAGTTAGTTAAATATCGCTTATGTTTTCTCGTTTTTTTAAGCCCCCCCAGTTACTTGACGAGCCGTCCATTGAATGGATGTTTGATACCTTTGAATGGGCGTTGCGAAATTTTGATGCCTCGGTATTTTTTAATGAGACTATTCTAGTAACGCCGAGCAATGCGCATTTCCCTGGCAGTGGGTCCAATGCCGAGGGGATGGCAAGTCTGATTTTTGATCAGGTGAAGCAATATGCCGGTATGCAGCATTGGCCGTATCGTTTGGTGGATGCGAGCAGTATAGAAAGCATCCCTTCCGTACGCGTTCAGATTGAGGGGCCGGTACGGGGCGCGGCGGGAGTGTTGGCGAAAGTGGATGATGAGTCGCAAAAGCTGGTTGTCGCTTACCATCAAGAATATTTGCATGCGCCGGAAGTGCTTATCGCGGATTATGCCCATACGCTGGCGCATTATTTGGGTACCACTGCGGCTGAACCCCCACCCGGTGGCGAAGGAAACTGGCCTCATGTAACGGAATTACTGGCGGTGTTTTTGGGGTTTGGCGTGGTGATGGCGGACAGTGCCAATACCGCAAAGATTCGTTCCTGTGGCAGTTGTTCTGGCCCGGCGATTGAGCGTGCTAATTTTTTGTCGGAATACGATATCACGTATGCGATGGCGATTTTTTGCAGTTTAAAAGCGATTCCCGTGCGTGATGCAGCCCCTCAGTTGAAGTCGTCATTACGCCCGTTTTTCAAAAAGGCAATGAAAGATGTCGCCCGAAGAAAGCCTCCACTTTTACAAATATCAAAAGAACAGCCCGTAGCATAATCTATTGAAGTTTCCTGTTGTCGATAATCCCAAAATGCTGATCGTTAAAAGGCAAGGATGAGTTCATGAATGTGAAGTTTGCTAAAAAAACACGCTTATTGTTTGTTGTATTGCTATTCGTGTTACCACTGGCTGCGCAATCGGCAAGTACCGATAAACCGCCGCAAGCGGCTATTGCGACGGCGCATCCACTGGCAACAGCGGCGGGGCAGAAAATATTGCAGTCCGGCGGTAACGCTTTTGATGCGGCGGTGGCCGTGGCGGCGGTATTGGGTGTGGTAGAACCCTATGGCTCAGGCTTAGGGGGCGGTGGATTTTGGTTATTACATCGTCATGCCGATGGAAAGCAAGTAGTCATTGATGGCCGGGAAAAAGCACCGGGTGCGGCGCATCGAGACATGTATCTGGATGCCGATAAAAACGTGGTGCCGGGGGCCTCCATCAATGGGCCTTTAGCCGCGGGCATTCCGGGCGTGCCAGCGGCACTGGTGCATATCGCGAAAAAATATGGCCGGTTGCCATTGAGTCAAAGTCTGGCTCCGGCCATTGAACTGGCGAAAGCCGGTTTTGAGGTTGATAAACAATATCGGAAATATGCCAAAATTCGTCTCGAAACGTTACAGAAATATTCGACAGCAGCGGGTATATTTTTACAGAAAAACGAGGTTCCTGAACTGGGCTATCGGTTAAAGCAAGCGGATCTTGCCAAGACATTTGAGCTGATCGCGCAAAAAGGCAATGCCGGTTTTTATGAAGGTTCACTGGCTAAAACACTGGTTAGTGGTATGAGCAAGGCAGGCGGAATCTGGACGCTTGATGACCTTAAAAATTACCGCATTGTCGAGCGTAAACCGGTGGTCAGTGAATACCTGGGGTTGAAAGTGATCTCCGTGCCACCGCCGTCGTCAGGCGGCATCGCATTGGCCAGTATGTTTAACATGCTGAGCGAATATAAATTACAAAAACTCAACCAAGCTGACCAATCACACCTGATGATTGAAGTTATGCGCAGAGCTTATCGTGACCGCGCCGAATTTTTAGGCGATAGCGATTTTGTTGATGTGCCACAAGTGCGTTTAACCAGTAGGGCTTATGCCAAGACCCTTATTAATGATATTACGCTTGACCGGGCAACGCCCAGTAAGGCATTAAAGCCCGTGGGTAAGCCTGACGGTAATGGTACCGACACCACACATTATTCCATTTTGGATAAAGAAGGGAATCGTGTGGCAGCGACCTTAAGCGTGAACTATTTGTTTGGTTCTGCTTATGTCGTACCCGGCACGGGGTTTTTGTTGAACGATGAAATGGATGACTTCTCGTCAAAGCCCGGTGTACCTAATGCCTATGGTTTGATCGGTGCAGAAGCTAATGCCGTTGCGCCGGGTAAAAGACCATTGTCGAGCATGTCGCCGACCTTTATTGAAAATGACCGGGGTATTGCTATTTTGGGTACACCGGGCGGTAGCCGCATTATCACCATGCTGTTATTAGGCGCACTTGAATTTGCAGCAGGCGGAGATGCTAGCGCAATCGTACAACGGCCGCGTTTCCATCATCAATACATGCCCGACAAAGTGATGTATGAAAACGATGCCTTTAGCGAAAAAACGGTACAGGTATTAACCTCTCGTGGTCATGTGTTGAAAAAACTAACGTCGCCCTATGGCGGAGGCTTTGGCCGTTACGGAAACATGCAAGCGGTGGTCTGGGACCAAAAAATCAACAAGGTAACCGCTGCAAGCGATGGCAGGGGCATTGGTGCCGCATCGGTTACTGACCAGTGAATCAGTAGAAAAAGAATACCCTGCATACAGGGTATTCTTTTTCTGTATACGGGTAGTCAGTTATATCTCTCGACGATAAACGGCCGTGCAGGCAAAACATCGTGGAAACTTCTTCCAGCTACTTTCTTACTTCAACATCGGTAAATGTTGCATATCGCTAATAATGCATTTTGCATTTACAAATCATTAAATATACTCAAGTGAATATTAAAAAGGGCCGTAATACTTTTGTCAGCCATGTTTAAGTGGAAACAGGCTGGTTTTATAGAAAAAAGGGTTTAATTTTGCGATGCACAGGCAGTGCAGCTTACATCCCTGGCGGGAAAACGAAAAACAGAAACGAGTTCTGTGAAATTCATGCCAAGGTGAAAGTACAGTGTAAATGGAGTACGACGCACTATGATGATTTTAGATATCCCTTCAGTAAGCGTGTTATTGGTTGAGGATAGCCCTGGTGACGCACGCTTAGTGCTTGAAATGCTGCGTGAAGCTGGCAGTAATGCCTTTGTAGTATGCCATGCCCCTAGCTTGCGAGAGGCCCGTGAGTGTTTAAAATCCAGGCCTTATGATGTCATGTTGGTTGATTTGACCTTGCCAGATTCCAGCGGACTTGACACCGTAACCCAGCTCGTCGAAGTTCAGCCCAATGCCCCAGTGGTGGTGATGACCGGTATGCAGGATGAGGCGCTTGCCCTGCGCATAGTACAGGAAGGCGCACAAGACTACCTGGTTAAAGGGCAAATTGATTCCACCTTGTTAGTACGTACCTTGCGCCACGCTATTGAACGCAACAATTTACTGGTGGCACTCGCCCAGGCTAAATATCAACAGGAAGAACTGGCAACACATGACAGCCTAACCGGGTTACCTAACCGGTTACTTTTTCAGGGGCGCTTGAGCCATGCCATTGACCTCGCTCGGCGCCACGAAAAACAACTTGCAGTTATGTTTATTGATCTGGATCATTTTAAGCATATAAATGACAGCCTGGGTCATAATATGGGTGACTTGTTATTAAAAACCTTTGCTGACCGCTTAAAAAGCTGCCTGAGACAAAGTGATACCGCCGCCCGTTTTGGGGGCGATGAATTTATTTGTGTCCTGGGTGATTTACAAGAGAGGAGCATAGCAGGGGATGTCGCGCAAAAAATTCTTAATACCTGTTCTCAGCCGATAATGCTAGGAGAGAAACAACGCAGTGTAACTCCAAGTTTAGGAATATCACTCTATCCACAGGATGGCGGAGACTCCTCGACCCTCATCAAACATGCCGATTCGGCAATGTATACCGCCAAGCGTTTTGGTCGTGGTAATTATCAATTTTTTAATGCCGAATTACATGCGAAAGACCTTAAACGCCTGAGCCTTGAAGCGGATTTACAGGTGGCGGTTAAACAACAACAATTAGCGGTATATTATCAACCGATCATCGGAAAAAATAACCGGCCTGTTGCCGTAGAAGCGTTAGTGCGCTGGCAGCATCCTACTCTGGGTTTGTTAGCGCCGGCTGATTTTATCGCCATTGCTGAGACAACAGGGATGATCAAAGATATCGATGAATGGGTGTTGCGTACTGCTTGTCACCAGGTGAAATCTTGGCATGATGCCGGATTACCCCCGCTTCGTGTGGCCGTCAATATGTCGGCTCAGGAGTTTGAGCACGACAGTAATCTCGTGGAGCTTGTGAGTAATGTACTGAATGAAAGTGGACTACAACCGTGTTATCTGGAGCTTGAAATCAGCGAAACGGCCAGTATGTTTGACCCAGAAATCACTAAAATTACACTACAGAAATTGCGATTGCTGGGAGTGCATTTGGCCATTGATGACTTTGGTACAGGCTATTCCTCATTAAGTTATTTGCAACAATTTAAAGTTGATACCCTCAAAATAGACCGGGCATTTGTCTGCGATGTCATTAGCAACCCAGAATCAGCCACCATTACTCGCACCATAGTCGCGTTGGCCAAAGCTCTGAACCTGTCGACAGTCGCAGAAGGAGTAGAAACAGAAGCGCAAGCGAAATTTTTGAAAGACCTACAGTGTGATTATCTGCAAGGTTACCATTACAGCCGTCCGGTCGCCGCCGCGCAACTGGAAAAAATGGTCGCGTGATTAAAATTTGAGGTCTGAGTTTTTTAAAAAAACCGTTATACCGGATGTGATCTGGTATCCAGCAATTTTTGCCAGTTCAGCACCACTAGATCCCGGCTAAAGACATACCGGGAAGACGACTGTGTGTAGGTTTTATTTAGCACTCAGCACTTTTTTCAGTTCTTAGTACAGTAGATCACGTAGCGAAGCTACGTGACGCCCATTTCCAACCGAGAACATGAGTACTCGAATAAACCATTGCGTCACGTAGCTGCGCAACGTGACCTACGAAAACCGGCGCTACACTCCTACGAAGGTTTAGAAGTTTTTTACTCAGCACTTAGCACTTCCCTTCAGTCATTTAATATTTCGATGCTGCAAAAAATTTCGCATTTTATGAACAATAAAAGCATGTTGTTCTTCTAGTGCAAAATGGCCAGTATCTAAAATGTTAAAATCAATATCCTTGACATCTTTTTTGAAGCCTTCAGCGCCTGATACGGGAAAGAAGGCGTCATTTTTACCCCAAACCACCAGTACGGGCGGTTGGTTTTCACGCAGGTATTCCTGCCATTCAGGGTAAAGCTTTACATTGTTTTGATAGTCATAAAACAATGCCAATTGCACACGGTGTTGTCCTGGACGGGAAATTTTTGCGTAATCAAGATTCCAATTGTCGGGAAGTATGGCGTCTGGATGGCGAGTCCCATGTGTGTATTGCCATTTCATCGCTTCGTAGGTAAATATATTATCAATGATCACTTTTTCAATGTCGGCAGTTTTATTGTTCCAATATTGAAGAATGGGATCCCAGGTTGCAGGGTTTATGCCTTCTTTATAGGCGTTGCCATTTTGGGTAATGATAGCCTGTACCCGTTCCGGGTGTGCAGTGGCAATGCGAAAGCCAATAGGTGCGCCATAATCCTGTATCATCAATGAGTATTTTTTTAGTCCGCGCTGGCTCAAAAATTCCCCCATAACCTTGGAAATATTATCAAAGGTATAGTCAAAATCCTCTGTCGATGGAAAACTGCTTTCACCAAACCCCGGATAATCAGGTGCGATAAGATAATAGTCGTCAGCAAGCCCTCTCAATACTTCACGATACATATGTGAAGAGGAAGGGAACCCGTGTAACAGTACGATAGTAGGGTTAGTGGGGTTTCCCGCTTCGCGGAAAAATATTTCCAGGTCACCGACTTTTTCAACGCCGTAACGGACGTGGTTATTGTGCTTGCTAATGGATTCCATGCTTTTCATATCGCTCATGCTTTTCATATTGCTCATGCTTTCCATACTGTCCATACTTTTGGCAATGGTAACGCTACTTATCGATGTGAGTGCAGTGGCAATCACTAAAGTTAAAACACTGTTTTTAAAATGTTTCATTGTGGTCTTCCATTAGATAAATGTTTGGTTATAGATCAATGGCTATTACTGACTACCGGTATCCTTCTCTACTGATTTATTAGTAATAGACGATGGCTTAATAAAAAATGAAATTATCCCGTCATTATTTTTTTAACGTCATCCAAACTTAGAGGTACTCCCCCAACGCCCCACTGGCCGTTGTTGATTTCTTCAATAACAACCCACGTAACGTCTCGTAGTTTTTCACTAGTGACTTCCGTTACGGCAGTGGTAATTTTTTGAATGAGGTCAGCTGACTGATCCTGGTTCAATTCATCTTTAAAGACCTTTACTTGAATAAGAGGCATTTTGTATTCCTTTTTAATTTTTTTTTATCAATAGTTTTATAAATAGTTTATAACTTGGTACATAAATGGTCATGTTAATTTTTTATGTGAAAATAACCTGGGGCACTTGTGCTACGGATAAGGCCCCAGGTAATTGTCATCACTTGTGCGCAACGGACGCCAAGTGACTTAAACCCAAAGCTTCTACTACACCGGATTGCACCGGAGCTGTGGCTTCATTCAAGGTGTCAGCACCAAAACTTGTACCTACCACGGTACGTGCAGGTCGTTCACCTTTGGGTGTGTTTGCCACCGCTAAAATGGCTTCGGCGACATCATGCAGTTTTGGTGCTTCTGCCGATTCAAACATACTCATGAAATGTGCAAACATAGCGCCGGGAATTTCACCGACTTCACCATATGACGTTACACAATCAACGTCAGTGGGCTGGCCAGCACTAGCGTACATATTGGTGGGGTACGCACTCGGTTGAATCAACGCAACATCGACACCCAGTTGTGAAACTTCATAGCGCAAACTATCTGTCATTGCTTCAACCGCAAACTTACTGGCACCATAGAGGCCGAAAAACGGGAATGTTACACGCCCTAGAATTGAGCCTATGTTGATGATTAAGCCATCGTTTTGTTTACGGAAAATCGGTAACACAGCGCGAGTAACACGGTGTACGCCGATCACATTCACATCAAATAATTCGGTAGCTTGTTTGTCTGTGAAGGCTTCCAAAACACCCGCTGAGGCAACACCGGCGTTGTTGACCAGAATATCCAGACCACCGGTGGTGGTGATGTGGTTAACCGCATCATCGACTGACTGTTGGCAGGTGACGTCAAGTTCAATAACGCTGATTCCCTTCATCGATAAAGCATCGGCATGTTCTTTGTTTTTACCCTTGGGATCACGCATTGACGCAATAACGTTGTAGCCTGCCTCGGCAAGTGTTTCTGCTGTATCGCGACCAAAGCCTGTGCTTGCACCGGTAATAAGAACTGTTTTAGACATGATTTTTCTCCAATTTTCTCGCTAGTGTTATGTCGACGGCAGTAAGGTAACCATCAACAAGTTAGATTGAAGGTTAGTTCATGGATAATAACCTGTCAATAGTTATTTTAAAGGTTATTTTTATAATGGTGGAAAAATCAGGATTTATTAACGTCATATAAACTTTCTATAACCAACTGTTTTTATTAGTAATTATTTTTGGATGCTCGATATGTAGATTTATAAGTCACCTTTTCCCTGGGTTTCTGGGTATTTTATTTTGAAAAAATTAAATAACCGCCTATAATAAATTTCATAGGTTAGTGAATATTGTCGCCACCCTGGCTACAAAGCACGTATTACTGCTGTGGTATCTGGAGGGATTATCACAATGTGTAATTCGGCATAACCAAGACTAAAAGAGGTATATGAAATGAACGCAGCCACAAGGCCTGCCCCTTTCTTCATCGCTGATAACAAGGGGCTTGATTTATTAAATAGCATTGCAAAGCCAGCGAGCACAGAAATTGAATGGATTCAAAATGGAAACGATTTACTGGATTGGCTTGAAAAAGCGGGCCTGGTCAACCAGCAGGACGTAGCCCCTTTTAGAAGTGCTGACCAACAGTCCGCTTGTGATGCCGTGGCAGCAGAAGCGCGCAAGCTACGTGAATGGTTTCGTGAATTTGTCCATAATCATGCGGGTAAAACGCTTGAAACGGATACCATCAAAGCACTAGTACCGCTGAATACGCTACTGGCAAAGAGCAAGGTCTATAAGCAGATAGCACCGAGCAAACAGGATGATGAAAATACACTAAACCACGATTCAATCTTTGAGTGGCAGGATTACCGTCAATGGGAGAGTGTTGATGATTTATTGATCGTCATTGCCGAGGCGATGGGAGCGCTAGTGTGCACTGTCGACTTTGCTCGGATCAAAAATTGCGAAGGCCCCACCTGTACCTTGTGGTTTTATGACGTCAGTAAAAACCACTCCCGTCGTTGGTGCACCATGTCTATCTGTGGTAACCGGGCAAAAGCTGCGCTACATCGGGCGAAGAAAAAATCGGCAGCTTTGTCGTAAAGCGTAAAGGGGATATTCAGTGTTGCAGCAACCTGGAACTCCTTTTTCTTCGTCTTTCCGGCGAAGGCCGGAATCCAGAATGTCGTGGTAACGGCTTACTAAAACCAAACTCAAAGGCGCTAAGGGGCAAAGGGCGCAAAGAAAGATATCCTTTTATCTTGTTTCCACGTTCCTGCGTGGGAATGCACGGTAATTAAAAAATAATGTGTGGCATGGGTTCCTGCGGAGGACAGTGGGTACCTGAGACTGGGTTTAACTATTCCAATAATTTCACCCACCGTAGGGGCATCCCTTGTGGTTGCCCTGGTTTGGGATGGCCGTACTGATTTGGGCGTGTGCGGTAATCAGAGTACCCACAGGGACACCTCTACGGTGTGGTTTAGCGCGGTTAAAGCCGCTCCTTGTATCTACAGTCAGTGCATCTCTCGCATTTAGCCGATTTCCCCAGTCTGTTACAATCCAGTCGCTCACCTTTATCGAACGAAAAGATGTGATAAAAGTTGCCGTAAAAATACACTGAGATGACTGTGGGATACCAGAATGGCGACATATATTTGAGTAAGGGGAAATGATGAAAGCACCAGTCATACTTGTGGGTGTCGGAGAAATAGGCAGCGTATTAGCGCGGGGCATGTTGAAAATAGGGCACCCTGTGTATCCCATAATAAGAGGGATGACGCTGTCCAGCGCCGCAGAATCACTGCCGGAGCCTGAGGCCGTCATTATTGCCGTGGGAGAGGGCGATATACAGGATGTTTTATCCTCTGTGCCTGTTCAGTGGCGTGACAAACTCGTATTAATACAAAATGAACTACTGCCACGGGACTGGCAACAGCATGAACTGGAGAATGTGACGGTGATCTCGGTGTGGTTTGAAAAAAAACCGGGCCAGGATTTTAAAGTCATTATCCCTTCACCCGCGCATGGCACACACGCCACCTTACTGAGCGATGCACTCGGCAGTATCGGCATTCCCGTCAACGTATTGTCCTCATCGGCGGAGCTGCTGGACGAGCTGGTGTGCAAAAATCTGTATATCCTCACCACTAACATCGCCGGGCTACAGGTCGGCGGAAACGTCGGGCAGCTCTGGGCACAGCATGAAGCATTAGCGCGAGAAATCGCCAGCGACGTGCTGGATATTCAATGCGCATTGACGGATAAAACGTTTGATCGTGAACCACTGATCCAAAAAATGTGTGAAGCCTTTAACGGTGACACCAACCACAACTGCATGGGACGTTCTGCACCGGGGCGGCTGGCCCGTGCCATCAATATCGCCGATGAAGCGGACATCAACGCCACCACATTGCGAAAAATACAGGCCGTATGCGCCGATTCACAATAATGCGTCCAGGTTTTTGGCAAAGTAGCAATCCCGTATGAGGCCTTGGGAACTGCTCGACACCACCACCGTACCGGGCGATAAAAGCGTATTGCGCCTTTATCGTCGTGGTGATGAATATTCCATCAAAATCGGCAACAGTGAACTAATGAGCAGCCGTGTTCACGGCTCAGAAGAAGCTTTAGCAGAATTAACCTGCCAGCGGCTCAAAGACCGGCCAAGCCCCCGGGTATTAATCGGAGGTCTGGGCATGGGGTTTACATTAGCTGCCGCCTTAAAAGAACTAGGACCAAACGCCGAAATCGTCGTGGCAGAACTGGTGCCCAGCGTCATCGAGTGGAATAGGGGACTATTGTCCGAGTTAGCCGGGCACCCACTGAAAGACCCGCGAGTAACGGTATACGAAGGTGACGTCTCCACGCTCATGCGCGAAGAGCGAAGCTATTATGACGCCATCATACTGGATGTGGATAACGGCCCGGAAGGCTTAACCCGAAAAGAGAATGATGCCATTTACAGTCCGGCCGGGTTAAAAGCGGCACTCAGCGCATTGCGCCCCAAAGGAATACTGAGTGTATGGTCAATTAGCCCCGACCAGGGGTTTAGCAAACGCCTGAAACAAGCCAAATTTCGTGTCGAGGAAATTCGTGCACGCGCACGCGGTCGACACGGTGGTGGTCGGTATATGATTTGGTTGAGTGAAAAGCCTTGACCTTAAGCTTAATATTGATCTTAACCTTAGCTCTCACAAACACCAAAAATTTAAATATCGAATTTCAATAGGAGTTCAAAACAATGGGTAATTCGCTTTTTGAGCAACTCAAAAAAACCGGCCTCGTCGATGAAAAAAAGGCCAAAAAAGCCAAACACAGCCAATATAAAAATAAAAAACAGAAAGCCAAAAAAGGCACCGCCGCACCCGTAGATGAAGCCACTCTTCATGTCCAAAAATCGCAAGCAGAAAAAGTCGAAAAAGACCGACAGCTCAACCAGCAGAAAAAAGCAGAAGCCGAGCACAAAGCTATCGCCGCGCAAATAAAACAGCTCATTGACAGTAATCGAATACAGGATAGCGACGGCAACGTGGTATATAACTTCACCGACGCCAACGTCGTCAAACGACTGCATCTCTCAGAAAAAGCACACAAACATCTTGTTTCAGGAAGTTTGGCCATCGTAAAACGGGGAGAAGGCTATGAATTAGTCCCATTCCCCGTCGCCGAAAAAATAAAACAACGCGATGAACACAGTGTCATCCTGAGTGAACAAACCAGTGAATCAGAATCACTCGAAAATGATGAATATGCCGACTACAAAATACCCGACGACCTGATGTGGTAGGGAAAATATAGAGTGTACCCTCTGGGGCACTTGTGACCTTTGATTATAAAGGCAACGGCAACGTATGCCCACGCAGTCACTGCGAGATTTGTAAAGATATACTGTAAAAGTGAATATTAAAACTAACCCTTAAAACTAACCCTTAAAACTAACCCTTAAAACTAACCCTTAAAACTAACCTTTAAAACTAATAGTTAAACTATTAGTTTAACTAAAAAAGTAAGCGGATTATTATGAATTTTGTTAAATTACTAAATGCAATAGGCATCACCATAATGTTGGCGAACATGATGTTCTTACTGGTGACGTTGCTAATACTATGTGCGCGTGTGTTGTTTTTTCCTTAAAATGACTTTTGTGCTATATGAAATACACATATCGCTAGAAAAACATCTAACTATTAATCATCGTGGGTTAGAAAAGGTGTGGATAAGGTCGCTGAGTTATGTCGTTGAACAATATTGATCGTGTCTGACGCATATTAATGTTGACAGAGAAAAAGCATCAATAACTTATCATTTAGAAGGGTGGGTTAGACTCATCTTTACGGCAATAGATTGTTGGCGAACTTGTTGAAAAATTTCAAGAAGACCAATTACGGTTTAACGTTCTTATGTTTGTATGTCTCCCCATGGCACTTTCTGCATACATCTGTCAGACGTGTACACATATTGATAAGATTAATAAAATAATTAGAAATGAAATGCATTTATCAGAAGTTAAAATCTAAGCGGGGTAGAATGTGTTCCCTGGGGCATAAAGGCACGTTTTTGTGCCCACGCAGATTAACTGCTAATTTCCCTCTGCCATTTATGATTCTTTAATCGAGTAATAACCTGCTGGAAACATAGCTTGAAGTTGTACTTCTGCTAGTATATCGGAAGTGCACCTAAAGGTCCGGCTGATACCTACCGATCAACCGAACGGGCCTTTTTTTATGATAGTGGCCCAAGCCCCACTTCTCGGTAAGCGCCCAGTAAACCCCATCTTGCAATTTCACATTCCACTGGAAACCAGTCGGGTCGGACCAAACTAACCATATGAGACCATTGAGAAACGAGTAAAAAATACGCCAATATTTGTGTCTAAAAACACTATTTTAGCTATCAAAAGGGTTACTGTATTAAGGATGAGGGTAAGATCATTTGTTGTTGATAGGTGTCCCGTCCGCCTGTCCGAAGCAGTGATCTGTCTACTTTCTAACCTGATTTTTCAAAATTTCAGGCTAAATTCCGTTACCCAACCATTAATGGGGAAGAAAAAATGCCATTTTCCATGTGTTTTTTCTTCAAACATTGCCGACAAACCGCTGGCGGTATTCGTTTGGCAACAGCTTCCTGCGGACAGTGGTTTTTGTCCGGGAACTTAAATATTGGAAATCAATACTTCTTACTCAAGGCGGCAGATAATAACCTCCAAGCAAACCATCCCACGCCTCAAACCAAAATTCCTTTTTGGATCGACGTTGGAAAACATTATCATCTGCCCACACCTCCGCCGGGGTTCGGTCATCAAGATATTGATGAGGGCGTACGTGGTTGTACCAGAAACGGAAGAGGGGGAGTGCGACATTGAGCTGGTCGAGAGAATCAACTTCCCAGTGATTCAGTTTCTGTTTTAGTGTGCCAAAAAAGCGTTCCACTTTTCCATTCTGCCAGGGGCAATGCAAGTCAATGGTGTGATGCCGAATACCAAGCATTTTTAACGCAAACCGAAACAGCTGGGAAGTAAACACCGCTTCATTATCGGTACGGATGATGGTGGGTTTGCCGTATTGCTCAATGCAATTCAACAGGCAGCGAAGCAGGGTGATACTGCTTTTATCCGGCAAGCCTTTCAGGATTAATGCAGCACGGCTGGCATGTTCCACAACGCCGAATATGGCATGGTTGTTTTTTCGGCCATCAACCTTGCCGGTGAGATCAATCCCCCAGACTCGGTTTTTTGCAATAGGTTTGGGGCGACGGTGTTTGATCTTTTTTCGCAATACTTGAATTTCATAATGGTGCTTACGAATCACCGTACTGACATAAGTTCTACCGACGCGCATCTGGCGATGGTTTTCAAAACGCCGGTTGAAAATGGCCGCGATTTTACGGCAACTTCCGTCCGGCATTAACGCTTTAAGACGAATGACCTCGTCTTTGACCCAGGGTGGTTTCGGTGCAGTGAGTCGAAAACTGCCTGGTATTCGTTCGGCAGCGCGACGTCTACCACACCTGTGTTGCCGAGCGATGACTGTGACAGTCAGATTGGCCCAGAAGCGCCACAAAATGAATAAAACGAGGGTAAGAAAACCGATAAAAGGTGCGATATACAACAGATACATAATGGTGGGATTTTGTTATTCTGTATGCGCTTAAACTGATTGAGAGAGTAATAAGGAAGAGAGTAATAAGGAAGAGAGTAATAAGAGAGTAATAAGCGAGAGTAATAAAAGTAATAAGGACATCCACTCTAAGAAAATCATCGTAAATATCAATTTACCGTCAAAAATTTAAAGTAATAAGGACATCCACTCTAAGAAAATCATCGTAAATATCAATTTACCGTCAAAAATTTAAAGTAATAAGGACATCCACTCTAAGAAAAT
>NVUB02000088.1 GCA_002401775.2 Ectothiorhodospiraceae bacterium | reverse complement strand
TTAATCGGTTACCAAAATGATTATTTTTCCCCCACGGGGATGTTGCGCAATGTTATCGAGGAATCTGCCAACCCCCAGACCGTGCTGGGCAACACACTGGATCTGGTACAACATCTGGCGCCCAGCCCTGTTCGCATCGTGCACACACCCATTGTCTTCACCGATGATTATCGTGAGCTGGTGAATCCCATCGGTATTTTAAAAACCATCAAAGAGCTGGGCGCCTTTAAAATCGGCAGTAATGGTGTAAAAACGATTGCCGAACTCCAGGCCTTTGCCGAGCGTATTATCACCATTCCCGGAAAACGCGGCTTGAATGCTTTTTCCAATACCGCACTGGAAACCTTGTTTCAGGAATGGGGGATTAGTGATATTGTCATTGCGGGTGCAATTAGTTCGATTTGTGTTGACTCCACCGGGCGCCATGCTCATGGCCTGGACTACCGGGTGACGATACTCAGCGACTGTACTCTGGGGCGCAGCCCCGTCGAACAGGCCTTCTACTGCGAACAGATTTTCCCACTCTACGCCCAAACCATGACACATCACGAATTATTACAACAACTGGATTTATATCCCGTCAATTTATAACCCACTTAACATAGCGTGACTGTGGCCACAGTCACGATGCTGATAGCAAGGACAAGCTAGCCAGATGGATAAACACAGCGATCAAATTCATTTTCAGATTCAGCAACGCCTGACCGAGGAACTGATCAGCTCTGAGCGACGTCACCGCGAATTGGTGGAGGCGCTCCGAGAGGTAGTATTCAAACTCGACGCCCAACTGCACCTGACCTATGTCAACCGCGCCTGGTTCGAGCACCTCGGCCATCCCACCGACACCCTGCTCAATACCCCATTGACACATTTTATCTATGCAGAAGACCGCGGACAGATACTGGAGGAGCTGCAAGAAATACCCTCACAGGGAAGACACCCTGCGGTGCGCTTTTGCCGCCAGGACGGCAGCCAAATGTGGTTCGAATTATCCTGGCGTCCTGACCCCAAAGGCGGTGGGACCGGCCTGCTCTACAATATTAACCAGCATAAGTTGTTAACTCTGGAACTGGAAAAAGCACAAGAGCAATTAGAGCAGCGAGTTGCAGAGAGAACTACCGAATTAACCAAGGCTAATCAGGAATTGCTCATAGCAAGAGACAAGGCCGAAGCTGCCAGCAAAGCCAAAAGCAACTTCCTGGCCAATATGAGCCATGAACTGCGGACACCGCTGAACGCGATTATCGGCTATAGCGAACTACTTCAAGAGCAAGCGAGGGAGGAGGGGCTCGCCGACAATTATGTTCAGGATATCGGTACGATTCTCGGCGCGGGAGAGCAGTTGTTACAGCTCATCGAGAGTGTGCTGGATTTGTCCAAAATTAACGCTAATACGATGACGGTTTCCATTCACACCCTGATCCTCACAAAGCTCCTGGACGAGGTTATCAATACCGTAACACCGATGGCGCGAGCTAACGGTAATACCCTCCAGGTTATCTGCCAGGAAAATATCCCGCAGATTGACACCGACCCCCTCAAACTACGACAAATCCTGTTAAATATTCTTAGCAATGCCTGTAAATTTACCCACAATGGCGATATTACGTTACACGTCACCTATGAGCAGCACGATACCCTGGTATTTACCGTCAGTGACACCGGCATTGGTATTAGCGCAGATGATCAACGCAAACTCTTTAAGGACTTCGTGCAAATCGATAATTCGTCAACGCGGCAATATGGTGGTACAGGCCTGGGCTTAACAATCAGTCAACGTTTATGCCATCTGCTGGGCGGTGAAATCCATGTCAGCAGCGAGCCAAACAAAGGTACAAACTTCGTTATCAGCCTGCCCATCACCAAGACTGAATGCTGATATTGCCGGATTCAGTGATGCAAGATCGCAGGCTGAGCACTTAGCACTTAGCACTTAGCACTTAGCACTTCGAATTTCACTCCTTAACCGGGCTTATCACGTCGTTGATTGCGGAGTAGTCTGCATCGCCCAGTCCTTTGGCTAATGCGATTGATACAACATCACGTACGCCTTCCAGTGCTGATGCGGTGAGGCCGTGCTCGTCTGCGGCATCCAGAAACAGTTCGGTGTCTTTTAACAGATGACGTGTGGGGAAGTTGGGATTGCTGTAGTCGCGTTCCAGCATTCGTACCAATTTTTTGTCGAAGGTCGGTGCGTAGAGGGCTGAATCTCTTAACATGTCCATGAACTGCTCAACTCTTACGCCTTCTTTCTGGATTAAGCCGAGACTAAGGCTAAAGCTAGCGGTGAGACCGGCGATTAACTGATTAAAGGCCAGTTTCATTGCGGCGCCTTTACCCACTTCTCCTACATGAACAATGTTTTCGCCAAACACTGACAATAAGGGTGTAAAACGCGCAAACTGGGGCTCTGTCGCACCAACCATGAGCAATAGTTTGCCGCTTTTGGCTTCTGGAATACTGCCTAAAACGGGCGCTTCCAAATATTCTGCACCGTGGGCAATGGCGGCATCTTCCAGACCCCGGCTATGTGACGGGCCGATGGTCGCCATTTGCAAGATCGTTTTTCCAGCAAGCAAGCTGGCCCGTTCCGCTGGAAATAATACTTCCTGAATGGCTCGCTGGTCTGTCAGCCAGGTGATCAACACCTCAGCCGAACGTACCGCCTGCGCAGGAGATTCTGCCCGTAACGCCCCTTTCTCCACCAACGGTTCGAGTTTTTCCGGGCTGCGATTCCATACCACCACCTTGTAACCAGCATCCAGCAGTCGCTCTACTATTGGTGCGCCCATCAGTCCCGCCCCGAACAGGGCAATCGTCTCCCGCTTCATCCTTTTACTTTCCCTATTCTCATTGTTTGATCAACACCCATCCGAAATATGCACTATAACCCTTATATGGTAACTCACTATCTTTTCATCCTCGTTATCAACTTATTGGTGGCCGCCGCGTTACTGTGGGTGGGCGCTACCCGTATTAATGACATGCAGCAGTTACACCACAACATTGCCAATGAGTCGGTCATTCTGCTGGCTGATAATACCTCACGATTTCTACAGGATAAAAATCGATTCATCAAAATTTTTGCCGGCAACGAGCTGGGGTTAATTAGACGTTTAGCCCAATCACCTGACGACACCTCGTTAAATAGTCAGCTCTCCACAAAAATCCACGCCTTTTTCCCTAACCATTTCACTTTTACCCTTGCCAATAATCAAGGGGAGACACTCATCGACGATTTTGAAGGCTTTATTGGTGATATCTGTGTAAATGATATAAAACGTTTTTCGCTTGATCAAATCCCCTTACCTCGCATACACCCAAATCCTGAGTCTTACCATTTTGACGTGATCACAAAATATGGCGACGACGAAGGCATTTTATTTATCAGTTTTCACTCAGACATTTTGGGCCACACGGTAAAGTCCATCGAAGCACAGGGGCATCAGTTATTGTTAATTCTCACATCTGAAAGCCATTTGATTGAGGTCACCTCCGATGGCGCCAGAAATCACTGGCGCCGGGATGACTACAGGATGAGTATCGAAGAAAAAGATCGTATTCTCGCCACTAAAACGGTCGATAATTCTACCTGGACAGCAATAGACATGAGCACACCGGCACTCTTTGAAACAATCCGCCGACACGTTATTTTTCAATCGGTTGTGACACAATTTATTTTTTTAATGGTTTGCTTGTCATTTTTAGTGCTGGTGTGGCGTACCGAAAAAAAAGGGGAAAACTCCTGCGCTAAACGGCACCTCCAACGGCGACTGTAGCTTTACGATTGCCTTCTAGCCAACACCCCTCTTTTATACCCACATTAAATAATTTTAACCAAAATATTGAATATAAGCACTTATTAATATAGCCTCTAAAGAGGGATTTGCTATAATATTGAACCAAATTAAGGGCACTTTGAATATTCATTTATTGTTTTAAAAGCCCTGTTTTTGAGCGTTGGAAACTTTTCATCAGTGTTTCTAGGCCACTGTTGTAGGCGACGGTTATAAAGCCACTACTTTAAACCATTATATTCAACCCATAGGTGGGAGTTTGTTATGAGTATCGATAAAATTATTTTTGCTTTTGCAGGTATAGTCATTCTCGGCAGTCTGGTGTTATCGCAGATGCATTCTGTCAACTGGTTGTGGGTGTCGGCATTTGTTGGTGCCAATTTATTGCAAGCCGCATTCACTGGTTTTTGCCCGTTGGCGATGGTTCTGAAAAAGGCCGGTGCCAAACCTGGGCAGGCTTTTAGCTGAGGGTTCAACATTAACTGACACATAAAAACACCGCAATTACGGTGTTTTTATGTGTACCCTTCCATTAGGACGCATAAAAATTCCCATAATTTCAGGCTTCACCCAAAGAGGCTCTGGCTTCTAATTCTTCCAACGGGTGGGGTTTTTCGATACCGAAGCCTTGTGCATAATCTACACCGATATCACGTAGCACTTGTAGAGTTTGATCATTTTCAACGTACTCGGCTATTACTTCCATACCCATAAAATGCCCGATTTCACAGATAGATTTCACCACGGCGTAGTCACTTTTATTGTTTACTAAGTCTTTGACGAAGATGCCGTCAATTTTAATAAAGTCTACCGGCAAATTTTTCAGGTATGCGTAAGAAGACATACCGGTGCCAAAATCATCTAAAGAAAACCGGCATCCGGTCTTTTTTACTTCACAAATAAACTCAGCGGCATCTGATAAACTTTCAATCCCGGCGGTTTCGGTCACTTCAAAACACACCATATCAACGGGCACTTTACTTTGTTTTATTTGATGAATGATATAGGGTAAAAAGTTTTCATCGTTAAGAGAAATGCCTGAGAGGTTGATGGAAAATATATCCGCATAACCCAGATTAACTCCATAATCAGCAATCCATTGTAATGCGGTTTTCACTACCCAACGATCAACCTCTTTAATTCGATTGTAACGCTCTGCTGCTTCAATAAACTCAGGTGTCGTAATGGTAGTGCCATCAATGCTTTTTACGCCGAGCAAAATTTCATAGTGTTGTTTTTTATGGTCTGCCTCGGAAACAGGCACAATACTTTGACAGCGTAAAAACAAACCGTCTTCTTCAAGAATACGGTCAATCTGTGCCGCCCATTCCATAATCTGCTTACGCCGGGACAACCTTGTATGGTCTGAATAGTAGACCTGAATTCGATTCCCCCCCATGTCTTTAGCAACACCGCAACTGGATTCCGCCAATTGCAATACATCACTGGCCGATTCACTGCGTCTGGATACGGCGACTAAACCAACACTGCAACCAATGCCTAAGCGTTTCCCATCCCGTACCAAACGGTATTCCTGTAATTTCTCCAGGTGTTCTTCAATAAAGTCCAGTGAGTCATCCAATGTGCAATTTTGAATTAACAGACCAAATTCGTCACTCCCCAAACGCGCAATAATGCCCTTGTTGGTCAAACCCTCCGCTAATAATGCTGAGACTTCGCGCAGCATTTGATCGCCACCGCTATAGCCAAACACATTGTTAATCATGCTGAATTTATCCAGCCCAATAAAGCACACCACATGCTTTGTATTTTCATGTCGAGTGTCAATGAGTTGTTTTTCGAGGCGTACTTCAAATTCCTTGCGGTTGATTAACCCGGTAAGCGAGTCATGAGTTGATTGATGTAATAGTTGATAATGTAAATCCTGGAGCATGGTATACTGCGCACGATCCATTGCTGGCTCTTCAACATTATCAAGTACATAGGCTTTGCCCTGATATAACATTCGGGCCAGAGACATGTAATCCTGAACGCTTACTCGCACTCCCAATACATTGACAAAAACAATGCGCTGGGTCTTGCTTGCAATCCAGGCTATTCGTAAACGCTGCTGTCCCTCAGTGCCATCAAATACCAGCCAATCACCTTCTTTAAGCCGACTAACCCGTTTAATCCATGCCTCTCTTTCTTGCTCACTAACGCCTTCCCATTCAATAGTTTTTGGTGTTTCCCCCAAAGACAGCAACTGATTATCTTCATATTGAGACTGTGACACCACCTTTTTAAGGTTAGAAGTGTAAGTGGTGTCCTGGGCTTTCAGTAAAACATCCAATTGTTGCACTGCACGAGAAAACACTTCCGTTGAGCCATCACTTTCCTGATTAACCAAATCGGTTATCCATCGGATAGCATTGCGGGCGGCTGGCTGATCATTGCCATTCTCTTCTTCCACCAGCACTTCCAGTTGTGCTATTTTATTGATCACTTGACGCATAAGATGGTTACGGTCGGTAAATAAAGCATCGTCGGACAGCGCCATTTTCAACATAGGCAATTCAAGGTTTCCTATCCATTGCTGTACCTTGCCGGACATTTGTTGGTCCACTGAGAGCGTATGAAAAATATTGCTCGCCACATCCATTATTTGGCTTTCCCGTACTCCCAGACTTTTATTCGTGCCATTCTGACTTTGGTTAAGCATCGCAATCACCTCATCCCGGTAATTTCGAGGGCCATTTTCATTGATTGTCGATTTTGAAGAAAAATCCAATTTGGACAATGCTTGTGAAATATCTTCCTGGTTAAAAATTTCTACCGTGCTGGCATTGAGAGCGTTATTCCCATCTGCTTGTGTTCGTGTGTGTGGCTGACTTTTGGCCTGTTCAGAAAGGCTAGATGCCCCCTCATTCACTGTGCGGGTTTCGTCCAGTTGTGCCAACAAATTCTGTTGTAAATTGCGTAATTCCCCGAATAATTGGAAAAGATTATGCTCGTTAGGTTCTGCTTCGGGGGTTTGTGGATCTTGACGGGTTTGGTTGACGTGAGTGGATGGGGAATTTTGTCGAGTGTCGGCAATTTCGGCCGTATGTAAAGATTCAGCCTTTGTATCAAATTGCGGTGAAGTATTTGGCTCTGAGGCAGGATCGGAAACAGGCTTTGCCCGTTTGAATTCAATAACCGGCAACACTCCGTGCTCAATGCAGAGGTCGTTCAACTGCTGATATAAATCCCCCAGCATTGACAATAGGGTATCGCCGAAAACAGTAACACACGCCAACTTGGCTTTATGGCGCATTCCTAATGGCTCAAGCACTTTGTAAAAAGAGCGAGAAAATAATCCAGGGCCATAGGGATTATTTTCATTGTTTATTTCTTCATCAAACAGGACACTCAATCGCCGTTCCAATGCTGAAAGTGCTTCACGATAGCGTATTTCAATACTGTCGGTCGTACTGATATCTGCCAACCAGTCATCAAACACATCATCTTCAACAATCGATAATGAATTTAGAGAAACCTCACCCGCCGTTCCATTATCATCATCGTCTATTTTATTGGGGGAGTAGTCGTTCAATGAATGTGAAATGCATTCAGAGAACTCAGCACACACTTTGCTGCGATTGTCGGCAATGGTTCTGAGTGCTTCAAAATAAGCATTTTGAACGGCGATGTCACTTGTCGCTTTGGATAACGTTAATAAGTGGTCTGAGACTCGTTGATAGAAATGCGTCGCCAGCGTGTCGGTATAGGCAAGCACACTGCGATGACAATATTGCAGCAATTGCTCTGCACTTTTATCATTAAATTGCTGCGATGAATAATGATTAATGGGCGTCACTTCTGCCACGACTACTTCGGCATCGGCAGGCGCATCGGATAGTTGCTGTTTCGCCACGGTTTGCAATAGTTGCAGTGAAGCAAGATCAGGATCGACAAAGCGCAGGCCGACATGGCCAGGCAGACAGCGAACCACGGAACCGGTGAATTCCAGCACTATCCAGTCTTTTTCCGGGGCATTTTTACGACCAGGCACCGCGCACCGAATTGATACGGTATCGTATTCTGTCAGCGCGTTACTGGATTGGTTTAAATCGTGGTTTTCAAACACCAGCAGCATCCCGCCAGTACAAAAATCACGCACACTGCACTTAAGCTGGCCAAACGGCCCTGCAATCGTAGCGTCCAAGTGAATTAAATACCGTTTGAACGCTCGCCGCTCGACACCAGATTTTTCTACTGCAATATTCTGAGTCACGGTACACAGTTCTCCCTGACGATGTGCATGTGAATTTAGCCGCTACCAGACCGATTCTCTTGGGCAATAAAATACCAAGCCCCCACTCGAAAACCTATCGGCCTTGAAACGGAGGTGTTTAGGTTTAAAGCGATAGTAGGGAGAATATTGCCAAACAGAGTGGTAGGGAAAAGGCGGCCAGGAATCTGAGCCGCCACTGGGGATCAGGGTGAAACGTCCAACATACGGTTAAGCGCCAGCAATGCCTGCTCGGCCTCGTCAGCCGGCACCTTGATCTGATTGACTACATTGCCTTCCACAAGGTTTTCCAGCACCCACAACAGGCTGGAGGGCCCGATACGGAACATGGTGGAGCACATGCACACGGTGCCAGACATGAAATGAACATTTTTGCCTTCATGTTTGAATTGCTCATGCAGACGATTGACGAGGTTTAACTCGGTACCCACCAGCCAGCGGGTGTTGGGCTCGGCATCACGAATAGTATTAATGATGTATTCGGTGGATCCCACGTAATCAGACTTCTGACAGACCTCAAAAGACGCCTCGGGATGGGAAATAATATTCGTCTCCGGGTATTTTTCGGTAAACTCATCAATGTATTCCGGGGTAAACAATTGATGAACCGAGCAAAACCCTTTCCATAAGATCATTTTGGCATTTTTGATTTGCTCCGGCGTCAACCCGCCCATGGGTTGCTCGTAATCCCACACCACCATTTCTTCCAGCGGAATGTCCATGCTGAACCCGGTGTTACGGCCCAGGTGTTGATCGGGGAAAAACAACACTTTTTCGCGTTTCTCGAAGGCCCATTCCAACACATGCCTTGCGTTGGTAGAGGTACAAACAATCCCTCCGTGGCGGCCGCAGAACGCCTTTAAATCTGCTGCCGAATTGATGTAGGTCATGGGCGTAATTTGCTCGTCCGGCTCCAGCACTTCGGACAGCTCACGCCATGCGCGCTCAACATTGGCGAGATTGGCCATGTCGGCCATGGAACAGCCCGCCGCAAGGTCAGGCAGGATGGCGATTTGCTCAGGACGAGAGACGATATCCGCCACCTCGGCCATGAAATGCACCCCGCAAAAAACGATGAACTCAGCCTTGGAGTTAGCGGCACTGCGTGACAATTTCAAGGAATCGCCAGCGACATCGGCGTGTCGGAAGGTTTCCTCACGCTGGTAGTGGTGGCCCAGAATAATCAACCGGTCGCCTAGCACTGCCTTGGCGGCGACGATTCGTTGCTGAATTTCATCTTCATCCATAAGGGTGAAGTTTTGCATTTCGATAGGATTTGCAGACATCTTAATTATTTCTCAATGACGTAATGTGCTATGACACGGGTTTCGCTGATTTGTTACTGATTACGATGGTATCACTTTGAATGTGAAGTTCAACCCGGGTAATGAAGGAGCGGTATACCTAATAGCAGAAGCCGGTACCAGCATAAATTTTATTTATAAAGACTGTGCCGGGGTGTTGTAAAGGTATGTAGTTGCGGCATAAAGCAGAAGTATGGAGAGAGACTTGCTGTAGCGGTACGGTAAAAAGTGGGCAGTTTCCTGCCCACCCAAAATTCGAGCACCCCGCATGGACACAAAAAACGTGTCGTTATGCCCTGCGGGTACACGCTACGGGGTAATGATTAACCCTGCACTTTTTCCGGTACTTCTTCCTGCGCTTCTTCCTGCGTGTTTTCCTGATCGCTGCCGGCCACTTTGGGCTTGCTGCGTAACTTAATACCCAACTCACGCAATTGTGTGTCATTCACACTGGATGGTGCGTTGGTGAGCAGACAAGCGGCGGTCTGAGTCTTAGGGAAAGCCATAACTTCACGAATACTGGACGCTCCCGTCATCAACATTACCAAACGGTCGAGACCAAAGGCAATACCGCCATGTGGCGGGCAACCGAATTTAAGCGCATCTAGCAAGAAGCCAAATTTTTCCTGGGCTTCTTCATCGGAAATTCCCAGTTGACGGAATACCGCTTCCTGTACATCGGCTTGATAAATACGCTGCGAACCACCGCCCAGCTCGGTGCCATTGAGCACCATGTCATAGGCGCGAGAAAGACAATTACCGGGGTCGGACTCAATTTTGTCGACGTCGCTTTGTTTTGGCGCTGTGAAGGGATGATGCAATGCCGTCCAACGCTTGCCATCGTGTTCGAACATGGGGAAATCAACCACCCACAAAGGCTTCCAGCCCTCTTCAACCAAGCCACGGTCGTGGCCCAGTTTAACCCGCAACGCACCCAATGCCTCGCTGACAATACTGGCCTTGTCGGCACCAAAGAACACCAGATCACCATCTTCCGCGCCCACACGCTGCATAATGCCGTCCACTGCTTCATCGGGCAGGAATTTTAGAATAGGTGATTGCAGGCCTTCCCGGCCTTTGGCCAGCTCGTTGACCTTGATATAAGCCAAGCCCTTGGCACCGTAGATGCTAACGTATTTGGTATACTCGTCGATCTGTTTTCGGGTTAACTCGCAGCCCTTAGGCAAGCGCAGTGCAGTCACACGGCCATTGGGGTCTTTTGCGGGGCCAGCGAAGACTTTAAAGTCCACGTTGTCCATCAAATCAGCCACGTCTACCAGTTCCAGCGGTATGCGCATATCAGGCTTGTCTGAACCAAAACGCTGCATGGCTTCGGCATAGGGCATGCGCGGAAACGGCTTAGGCAGTGGTGCATCCAGCACATCGGCAAAAAGATCACGCATCATGTCTTCCATGAGCAACATCAACGCTTCCTCGTCCATGAACGAGGCTTCGATATCCAGCTGAGTAAACTCTGGCTGACGGTCGGCACGCAGGTCTTCATCACGGAAACAGCGCACAATCTGGTAATAACGGTCTATGCCAGACATCATCAGCAATTGTTTAAACAACTGGGGAGACTGCGGCAGGGCAAAAAACTGGCCGGGGTGAGTACGGCTGGGCACAAGATAATCACGCGCACCTTCCGGTGTTGCCGCCGTGAGCATGGGGGTTTCTACGTCGATAAACCCTTTGCTATCTAACGATTGTCGTAGTGCCCGGGCAATTTCCGAACGCAGTTTCAGGCGTTTGAACATGGCCGGGCGACGCAAATCAATATAGCGATAGCGTAGACGATGCTCTTCGGAGATTTCATCGTCGTCCACATCCAGCATAAAGGGCGGCGTTTCGGCACGATTGAAGATTTCCATCTCTTTGCCCAACACTTCCACCATGCCCGTTGGCATGTCACTGTTTTCGGTGCCTTCAGGGCGTTTACGCACCCGACCCACCACTTTCAATACAAATTCATTACGCACACCTTCAGCCAAACCGAAGGCTTCAACGGTATCCGGGTCGAACACCACCTGGGCAATCCCTTCACGGTCACGCAGGTCAATAAATATCACCCCACCGTGGTCGCGGCGGCGATGTGCCCAGCCGCAAAGAGTGACGGTTTCATCAATATTGGATTCATTAATCTGGCCGCAATAATGGCTGCGCATGGCGTTTCTGTCCTGTTGCTGTTTTACAATGTTAAGTGACTAAAATGTTAAGTGACTAATAATGCTAAGTGACTAAATTGGTAACGATTAAATAACTAAATAGGCTGTTTTCAAAAGAGGCGGGAATGGTACGGACTGAGCCAATCTCTTGCAACGTAATTACTGATTTTTTGATTTGCCGTCACCCTTTATATTTCAGGGTATAACCCGGCTCTATATTCGTTTTAAAACGTGGTAGTAAACTACAAAGTTAAGCTACAAAGTTAAACTACATAGTTAAACTACATAGTTAAACTACAAAATTAACTTTTTCTGATCAACTCCATCATTCCTGATAGTGGACTATGGCCTCGCATAGTAGGCGATAGTAGGCTAAAGCCCCGAACACGCCCTGACTTCAGGCTTCCGGGGGCGATTGTGGCCGGGGTTTATTTGCGAGCTGCCCCTGTGGCCAGTCAGGAACCACTACGCCAGCAGAAATAATCATTTTCAGACCGTCATCCACACTCATTTCCAACTCTACGACGTCACAGCGTGGCACCATGATAAAAAATCCGGAAGTCGGGTTCGGTGTTGTTGGAATAAAGACATTAATCACATCCATCCCGGTTTTGAGTTGCGCCTCTCCACGGGTCGTGCCGGACTGAAAGGCCAGAGTCCATAAGCCTTTGCGAGGGTACTCGACCAACAATACTTTGCGGAAAGCTTGTCCCGACGAAAAGACCGTTTCCAGTATTTGCTTGACGCTGGAATAGATAGAACGCACCAGAGGGATGCGGGCCAGCAGAAGCTCCCACCCTTGAACCAGCTTGCGGCCGAATAAATTAGCCACAACGACCCCCGTGACAATCACGATTACCGCTGACATCACCACACCAATGCCCGGCAGGTGAAACCCCAGCAACGTGTCAGGCTGATAGGCCTTAGGCAACCACAACAAGGTCTTGTCCATAATGCCCACCAGCAAATTGATGACCATAACGGTCACCCCGAGAGGCACCCATACCAATAAACCCGCAATAAGATAACGTTTCATGTAACGCTCACACTCGGTAAAAAAATAATGTTAGTGGTGGCTGATTTAATGATGACTGTGGCCGCAACCGCCCGTGCCACAACCGCCGCCGGATGATTTAGCCTTACTGCTGCTGTCAGTAGAAGGGGGACTGCTGGCAGAGCTGCTACCCGAGTCGCTGGCAGAACTGCTACCCGAGTCATTGTTCACTACATTTTTCTTGTTGCCGCTCTTAAAATCCGTCTCATACCAACCACCACCCTTCAGTCGAAAAGCCGCAGCAGAGATCAGTTTCTTCAATTCAGGTTTGTTACACGCCGCACAATCCACCAATGGGTCGTCACTCATTTTTTGAAGCGCTTCCTGACGCTCACCACAAGCCTTGCACTCATATTCATAAATCGGCATACACATTCCTCACTTTTCTCTACAAAAAACCTACTCACCCGCTATCAAGAATACGTCTGATATTGGGAAATTCACCACCAAATAGCCGAACATTATACCTGCCTACTGCCAGCCTGCCCAGAACTGACGAATTACTGGTAAACTCTCCCAAAATCTGCAAAACGCTTCCACAACGGCAACCATCCTGCAAACATCGGCTAAATACGAGATATTCATGTCCCAGCAAACCACCTTTAAAGGCATTAAAATCACCACCGATAACAAATGTGGATTTTGCGACGGTGCCAAATGCTGCACCTACATCACCGAGCGGCTGGAAACACCCCGTTCCATGCACGATTTTGATCATTTACTGTGGCAAATATCCCACGAAAATATTCGCATCTACAAGGACGATGACGGTTGGTACCTGCTGGTAGAAAGCACCTGCCTGCACCTGGAAAATGATGGCCGCTGCGGTATTTATAACGAACGCCCACACGTGTGCCGGCAGCATGACAACGACTACTGTGAATTTGACGCCCCCGCCGAAGACGGCTTCGACCTGTACTTCCACGATTACGCACAGCTCACCAAATACTGCAAAAACCGCTTTAAAGGCTGGGGCAAGCGTTTCGAGAAATTTGCCAAAGAATATGAATAGGACTTTTGTGCTGGCATTTAGCCCAGCAGCTTATTCAACCCCGCTGAAATAAACGCAAAGGGCGCAAAGACGCGAAGAACGCTACGTTTTTTAATTATTTATTGGTTTTCTCTGCGCCTCTGCGGCTTTGCGACCTCTGCGTTAAATACTCTGTCCTTAAAAAAACCACAAACCCATTAAGGCATGATGTCCGCAAAACTACGTATCGCGTCAAATTCCTCTACATCTTTATCCGGCAATTTGGTGTCTGGCCGGTGCACACACAATAATTTACCCATGCCGTATTTTTGCGCTGAACGCAGCACTGCCAGGCTGTCATCCACCAACAACGTTTTTTCCCGGTCAAAGGGTTCTTCAGCCTGAAGTTTATTCCAGAATTTCGGATTTTCTTTGGGGATACCAATATCATGCGCGCAAATTATAGAATCAAAATGTCCTGCCAGTTGGGTACGCTCCATTTTTAAAGACAGGCTCTTCATGTGCGCATTGGTGACTAGTACTACACGACGGCCACTGGCGCGCACCCCTTCCAGGAATTCCACCACTTGCGGATGCACGGCGATGAGGTGATCCACTTCTTCTTTCAACGCAGCGACATCCATGCCCAGTTTATCTGACCAATAATCCAGGCAATACCAATCCATAGTACCTTCTACTTGTTTATAACGGGACAGCAATTCCTGACGTGCATCCTCCAAAGATATGCCCCGCTCTTCTGCAAAGCGTTGCGGCATATATTCCAGCCAAAAATGATTATCAAAATGCAGGTCTAGCAGTGTGCCATCCATGTCCAGCAGCACAGTATTAATCTCACTCCATTGAATCAAGTGTTTGTCCTCTTTCTCACTCCATTGAATCAAGTGTTTGTCCTCTTTGTTTTAGACGTTGTTTTAGAAGTGGTTTTAAAAGTTGTTTTGAAATGGTGTTAAAAAACTTCCATCCTGTACATTTTTTGCACTATTTCTTCACCCTTTAAATCAATCTCGTCATTCTGAATAATGGAACCATGGGGTGATTTTTCAGTATTTTCGCCATTTTGTTCAACTACTTACTGACAAACAATCCTAAACCCTGAGCATTCTCGGCCGAAGATACTGTAGAACCCTAATAAATATTGAATGAATGACTGAATTAAACGTTGCAATATACAGACATGATTGACAACCATTATGACAACAGAAAATTTTAATATCTCTGCCATTTTACAAAAATTACCAGTTTTTGCCGGTTTATCTGCAAATGAATATGCGCACATCCAGAAAATCTGTCAGCCTGCCCGTGTCGCAGATGGCGAAACGTTGTTCGTCGAGGGTGACAGCAGCCCGTGCATGTATGTGCTTCTGTCTGGTGACATCCAGTTACGTACTCACACGCATGGGCCTATTCATACGCTAACGCCGGGAGAATTATTCGGGGAAATTGGATTGATAAGCCAACAAAATCGTACTGCGACGGCCATTGCACGGGCGGCGTCTGTTTTATTACAAATTGATGGTGATGTGTTCCAAGACCTGCTGGCTCGTGAGCCGCGTATCAGCTTTTACATTATGCGTAATATCACCCTTAATCTCGCCAACCATATCGCTCGCATGAACAAAGGCGATATCCTGGATTTTATTCCTACGGGAAATCATTAAACCGCATTGCCCCACTCACGACTGTAACACGTTGATTTGCGCTAGCATTGGCTCGATCCAAGGCTTCATCTTACGTCGCATCAATGGCCCTACCGCATCGGAATGCGCAAAAAAAGAATCCAGTAAGGATTCACTCGCAAAGGACAACGCGACACACGCTTTCAACATGGCCTGCAAATCGAGGTTGATGACTTCGGACGTTTCTGGCGTTTTCGAGTATGGAGTCTGTTGAACCAACAGGCCTAACACTTGCGCCAACTCTGACGGTGACTGGTCAACTGTTAGTAGCGATTTTTTCGCTAACGTTTCCACATAAACCTGTGAAAAAGTCACTGCGGTTTCACTATTACGGCCTGCCTGTATGGCCCCAGGGTGCCCCACGGGTGATGCCACATGGAAATAATTCCCGATCACATCAAACAAGGCTACCGCAGCAGATTCGTCGGCCAGTTTTTCCATGGCATTAGTGACCGTCTTCAAGAAAGTCTGGCCCGATGGGCTGGTGACCCGACACAACAATCTGGCCAGCGCATTGTCTTGTCGAAAGTCTTGTCGAAAGTCTTGTAGCAAGCCTTGTTGCAAGTCATTCTGTCCGTCACTCCCCAACAACCCCGATAATACCGCTGTCACCGCTTCGTGTTTGGAATGTGCGGCGACAAGCTCTGGAAGTCCATCAGGAATAGCCTGTAAAAACCCTACATATATACTGCCTTTTCGTGCCGCCCGTTGCCACAGTTTTTGGCGTACTACTTCGCTGACCAATCCAGGTTGCAACACTAAACGCACGGTATCAAAAATTGCCACGGGCTCGGTTTCAAACGGTAAATACTCAATGAGAAATGCTGCCAGTTCGCGACCAATTTCTGAAACCACTACTTCAGGTGATGCCAGCATGCAACGCGCACTTTCTGCCTCTGGCATCGCCCACCATGCCAGGCTTGCCAGCTCCGGCGTCAAGTCTGGCGTATGCACCACCGCCACCACCGCTTCTGGCTCCCCTAATTTCAAAAGACTCAACAAACTATCATTCTCACGCGCCTGTCCCATGCGCGTCCACCGTTTGAGGTAAACCGGATAACCTCCCGGAGAACCAATAACATGGGTAGAAAACAACTCACGCACCTGCTTCAAATAAGCTTCATCCCGACAATTGGGGTTCAAGACAACACAAGCCTCACCTTTAGTCGTCAGCGCTAACACCGTCATTTTTGATTCATCAATACGCACCGCCAGCAACTCCTGCTTTAGCAGAACATTAAGGCGCAAACTGTCTTCACTCGAAAGATTCATCATTTTTTACCAGGTAACGCAGTTGTTGAGTATCTGTGGGTTTTTTATAATCGTGCTGAGATAAAGAAAGTGCTAAGGACTAAGTAAAAAACCTTGGGGTTTGCTGTTTCTGAGGTTTTATGCCTTACTTTCGTAGACACGTTGCAAAGCTACGTGACGATTATTCTCAGTCGAGTATAAATGTACTCGTTTAAACCATGGCGTCACGTAGCTGCGCAACATGACCTACAAAAACCACTACCATCCTCAGCACTCAGCACTTGTCTTAACTCCTCAGCACTAATTAAGCTGCACTCTCCGCCCCCAGGGCACTTTCTCTTTGCCCTTTACTAGCCACAACACGGGATAAAGTGGTTCCTGTGCGGGAAATTCGCCCTGTGCATCGGTGAAATAAATCAATAAGTCCGGCGCTTGATCCTGTGCATCGAGCCATTCAAAGACGGGGGTAAATCGGGTGCCGCCACCCCCTATAAATTCCTGCGGTAAACTGATTTCTTCCCAGGGCTCGAACAACCATGGGCCATCAGCGGCCAGTTCCGCATCACAGGCATGGAGGACGATACGTGCGCGCATTTGGGCCTTGATGGCATCGACTTCACTGATAAATTCACGCAGCTCCTCGTCACTCATTGAACCACTCACATCTAATACCACGGTAACGCTCACTTGCGCGCTTCGCAGACGGGGATATACGGCCGGGTCGCCACGGCGCGTTGAGGGACGGGCATAACTATAATCGTCACGTGCTATATTAGTAACGTGGTGTGCAAGCAAATTGCGCCAGGGTAATTGCGGCTGAATGAGGTGGTCAATAAGCCGCGCCATGGCGCCACTCATTTTTCCGGCTTGCATGGCGACTTGTGCCGCACCGGCTAAGCGCTGCTGCCACTGTGTATTCAGTGTTTCGCGCTCATCCGGCGTGAGTGGGTTCGGTGGTGCGCCTGGTCCGCGTTTTTCTTTCTTCTCACCACCACCGCTACCCCCCTCCCGGGGCGGTAAGTCGGGGCTGTCGGGTTGAATATCTTGTTGCTTACCCTGCACATCACTCGGGGCATTTTCGGCATCGTCCTGTTCGTCATACAAGTGCCGGTCCATGGGCTCTTCAAATTCATCGTTCAGCGCGGGGTAAATTTCTTCTGCGGTCATGTCATCAAAGCCCATGTCCACCAGCGCACCGGCCGGTGGCGTCAGCCCATCCTTGACCAGCAATTCATTGACTGCCAGATCACAGGCCATATCCCAGCGTTTGCGGTCACGATGCCCTCGGCGGGCAAAATGCGATAAGGCACAATGCAGCGCCTCATGCGCGAGCACAAATTGCAGATGGTCATTGCTCAAACCATCAATGTACTCAGGGTTATAGTAAAACTTGCGCGCATCCGTCGCCGTAGTGGGGCACCATTTCGCATCCCCCTCTTCCATCGGCAAACGCAACACCAAAGCCCCCAAAAAGGGCTTATCAAGAATCAGTTTGGTACGTGCAGCACTCAGTTTAATTTCAATCGACATATAAATTCAGAGAAAAGGGTGTAGACCTTGCCTTTCTTTGTATCCCCCTTTCCCCTGCCCTAATACAACATCACGTCGGCGATGAGGGTTGCCCAGGTTTCAAACTGCGGTACCTTGAACAGGTCTTCTCCGACGGCGCGGTGCATGTCTGAGACTAGCATCACGCCCATTTCCCGGGTGGGAAAGCGCGCGGCATAATCCAGTATGTGGCCATAGGTGGCCTGCGCTTCAGGTTTATCTTTGCTGCGAATGGCATGTCCTACGAGTGCTGCGGCGACAGCGTATTGTAGATCAGTCTCGGTGGGTACCGGTACGTCCTCACCCCGCACAATGGCTTCCAGGTCTGGCAGTTGATCAAGATTCTGCACAAAGGCGTGCAATTCAATACCGGCGGCTGGGCCTACACAGGCTTGCAACCCACCTTGCATTAGCTGAGGTTTGTCAGCGAATTTTTGCAGGGCACGGTGTGCAAATTCCCAGGAACGCGGGGAAGGAAAGGCAACGGGGTTGTGCGCCGGGTCAAAATCAAACAATAGCTCGGGGCGAAATCGCAGGAAGGCAATCACCCGATGATCAATGCCGTTGGCGTAGGCCCAGGCAGCCCAATCATCAAGATGGGTTTCGACTTCATAATGGGAAAAACGATTCGCTAACGGGGCGGGCATAGAATAGGTGACGCCACGGTCACCCTGACGATTACCCGCCGCAAATATTGCCCAACCCTCTGGCACCTGATACTCACCCAAGCACCTGTCCAGAATAAGCTGATAAGCGGCTGCCGAAACACTGGGAGGCGCGGACGTTATCTCGTCCAGAAACAAAATACCTTTTTCGCCATGACGCTCGGCATCGGGCAACATGGCTGGCGGCGCCCATTCCACTCGACTACCGTTACAATCATCATTACGAAAGGGAATGCCGCGCAGGTCTGACGGTTCCATTTGGGAGAGACGGATATCGATAACCCGCACTCCATGGCGTGAACCGATTTGTGCCACCATGTCTGATTTACCGACACCTGGCGGTCCCCACAGCATGACGGGGGTGTGGTGGCCATGGACAGTGCTGGCAAACTCTTTATCCAGAACTTGGTACAACAGGGCGGGACGCATACACAAACCTCTCAATAATCGCTATCTAATCGTTCCCGAAGACCAGTAAAAACGGTGCCCATCTTTTTTGTGAGCCCAATCATCGAAAATACTATGTTATCGGCTTACACAATCTGACCGAATACCCCCAAAGGGAGGCGAGGCAGATAATGTGCCAAGTGCCTTCCATCCCTTAATGTTTTTGCCCAGACGACGCTATACCTCGTAACGACAGATTTTTTAGGCATGTTTGAGGCCTTTTTGAGGCATAGTTTGAGGCATTAATGACGACATTATTTTCTAAACTCTCAATTTCTCACAAGCTGTGGGGCGGCTTTGCCATCATCCTCGCACTTTTGGCCATTGTCGTTGTAAATACCTTATTCAGCTTATCAGACACCAAAGGAAAGGTGGATATTCTCGCCAATGAACTTCAGCCTACGTTGATTGCCTCCATGGAACTCATGACGGAGCTCAAGGATACCGCGTCTTATTTGGGGTTTTTTCTACTCACAAAAGAACAATCACATAAAAATAATTACCATAAACACCTCGCAGAAATCGACGTAAAACTACAGGCCTTAAAAGATACACCGGTGGCACAGAAAGATAACGAAACCCAAAACATTCTTGCACAAATTGATACATTGGTCGCTCGCTTCAAGGGTTATGAACCCCGTATGATTCAACTCACTGAAGACAGAACGGCAAACTTCGCCTCGCTGGGTTATGCCACCGACAATACCAACCCAATCAATGTTGAAATCGTTCAGCTCATGAGCAATATGATTTTATCGGAGGCCGATGAAGAGGCCAGTGAAGAACGAAAGTTATTATTCACCGACATTCAGGACTTGCGTTACAC